>NZ_JBVJFA010000016.1:0-185154 GCF_055588085.1 Streptomyces sp. NPDC046303 | reverse complement strand
TTCGACGGGTCCTTGCCGGAGAAGGCGCCGCCGCCGTGGCGGGCCATGCCGCCGTACGTGTCGATGATGATCTTGCGGCCGGTGAGGCCGGCGTCACCCATCGGACCGCCGATCTCGAAGCGGCCGGTCGGGTTCACCAGCAGCCGGTAGCCCTCGGTGTCCAGCTTGATGCCGTCTTCGATGAGCTGGGCCAGCACGTGCTCGACGACGAACTCGCGGATGTCCGGAGCGAGCAGCGAGTCCAGGTCGATGTCGGAGGCGTGCTGCGAGGAGACGACCACGGTGTCCAGGCGGACCGCCTTGTCGCCGTCGTACTCGATGGTGACCTGGGTCTTGCCGTCGGGGCGCAGGTAGGGGATGGTCCCGTTCTTGCGGACCTCGGAGAGCCGCTTGGAGAGCCGGTGCGCCAGGTGGATCGGGAGCGGCATCAGCTCGGGGGTCTCGTCGCAGGCGTAGCCGAACATCAGGCCCTGGTCGCCGGCGCCCTGCTTGTCCAGCTCGTCCTCGTCGCCCTCGACCCGCTTCTCGTAGGCGGTGTCGACACCCTGCGCGATGTCCGGGGACTGCGCGCCGATGGACACCGAGACGCCGCAGGAGGCGCCGTCGAAGCCCTTCTTCGAGGAGTCGTAGCCGATCTCGAGGATCTTGTCGCGGACGAGCTGCGCGATCGGCGCGTAGGCCTTCGTCGTCACCTCTCCCGCGATGTGCACGAGGCCCGTGGTGATGAGGGTCTCCACGGCGACGCGCGAGGTCGGGTCCTCGGTGAGGAGCGCGTCGAGGATCGTGTCGCTGATCTGGTCAGCGATCTTGTCGGGGTGGCCCTCGGTGACGGACTCCGAGGTGAACAGACGACGGGACACAACGCTCCCTGGGGTTGCAGCGGCTGCTGGCTGATCATTTGTTGGAACCACACCAGAGGCTGCGCCTGATCACGTTCCGAATGCAGTTTATCGGTTGCCACCGTTCGCCGGTCCACCCGTCTCGCCTTATGGGAGCCGTGTGACCTGCGGCACTCCATTCTGGCGTACGGAGGTGGCGAGGAGAAGGGAGGCGGGTCAGGCGCGTCGCGCAGGGAGGCGCGCGCCCACCTGGTCCCACACCAGGTCCGCGAGGACTTCCTTCGGACCGTGCGGGACGGGCAGCTCAGACCCGTCGGAGGACAGGATCACGGCCTCGTTCTCCTCCGAACCGAAGGTCTTGGTCTCGCCGACCTCGTTGACGACGAGGAGGTCGCACCCCTTGCGCAGGAGCTTGGCCCGGCCGTTGGCCAGGACGTCGTCGGTCTCGGCGGCGAAGCCCACGACGACCTGCCCCTCCCGGCCCCGGTCGGCCGAGATCTCGGCGAGGACGTCGGGGTTGCGCACGAGGGCGACCGGCGCGGGCTCCTGCCCGTCCTTCTTCTTGATCTTCCCGCCCGCGTACTCGGCGGGCCGGAAGTCGGCCACGGCCGCGGCCATCACCACGGCGTCGGCGTCGGCCGCCGCCTTCAGGACCGCCTCCCGCAGCTGTACGGCGGTCCCCACCCGGACGACGTCCACCCCGGCCGGGTCGGCCAGCGCGGTGTTGGCCGCCACGAGGGTGACCCGGGCGCCCCGCGCGACGGCGGTGCGGGCGAGGGCGTAGCCCTGCTTGCCGGAGGAGCGGTTGCCGAGGAAGCGGACCGGGTCCAGGGGTTCGCGGGTGCCGCCCGCGCTGATCACCACGTGCCGTCCGGCGAGGTCCGGCGGGGTCGCGCCGCGGGCGAGGACGCTGCGGCACACATCGAAGATCTCCTCGGGGTCGGGCAGCCGGCCCTTGCCGGTGTCCTTGCCGGTCAGCCGGCCCACGGCGGGCTCGATGACCACGGCCCCGCGCCGCCGCAGCGTGGCGACGTTCTCCTGGGTGGCCGGGTGCTCCCACATCTCGGTGTGCATGGCGGGGGCGAAGACCACCGGGCAGCGGGCGGTGAGCAGGGTGTTGGTGAGGAGGTCGTCGGCCAGCCCGTGGGCGGCCTTGGCCAGCATGTCGGCGGTGGCCGGGGCGACCACGACGAGGTCGGCCTCCTGCCCGATGCGCACGTGCGGCACCTCGTGGACGGTCTCCCACACCTCGGTGGAGGCGGGGTTCCCGGACAGCGCGGCCCAGGTGGCCTCGCCGACGAAGTTCAGGGAGGCCGCCGTGGGCACCACCCGTACGTCGTGCCCGGACTCGGTCAGCCGGCGCAGCAGCTCGCACGCCTTGTAGGCGGCGATCCCGCCGCTCACCCCCAGCACGACCTTCGGCTTAGCCACCGCACACTCCCCTTCGACTCTGGTCCTCGTACCTACCCATGACACACCACAGGCCCGGCAGATGTTCTGCCGGGCCTGTGGTGAAAGGAATCTCGGTGCCTTACTGAGCCGGGGCCTCGATGGCCTCGGAGGTCAGCAGACCCGCGTTGATCTCGCGCAGCGCGATCGAAAGCGGCTTCTCGTGGACGTGGGTGTCCACCAGCGGGCCGACGTACTCGAGCAGGCCCTCACCGAGCTGCGAGTAGTACGCGTTGATCTGACGCGCGCGCTTGGCCGCGTAGATCACGAGGCTGTACTTCGAGTCCGTGGCCTCGAGCAGCTCGTCGATCGGCGGGTTGATGATGCCCTCGGGCGCAGTAATGGAAGAGGACACGCTCTACCTTCCGAAGATGGGAAAAGGATCGTGGCGATCGGGTACTGATCGACTCAGGAACATCGATCGACGATCAGACAACGTTCATCAAGGCTAGCAGCTCACGTGCTACGTCCTCGACGGAGGTGTTGACAAGGGTGCTGTCGAACTCCGATTCGGCAGCGAGTTCGACCTTGGCCGTGTCGAGCCTGCGCTCGATGACCTCGGCCGATTCGGTGCCCCGGCCGGTGAGCCGGCGGACCAGCTCGTCCCAGCTCGGCGGGGCCAGGAAGACCAGCTGGGCGTCGGGCATGGACTCGCGGACGAGCCGTGCGCCCTGGAGGTCGATCTCCAGCAGTACGGGCTCGCCGTTGTCCAGGCGTTCCAGTACCGCGCCGCGCGGTGTGCCGTAGCGGTTGCCCGCGAACTCGGCCCACTCCAGCAGCTCGCCGTTGGCGATCAGCTTGTCGAACTCGTCGTCGTTGACGAAGAAGTACTGGACTCCGTGTCGCTCACCGGGCCGCGGCTTGCGGGTGGTGGCCGACACCGAGAGCCAGACCTCCGGGTGGACCTTGCGCATATGCGCGACGACCGTGCTCTTGCCGACCCCCGAGGGGCCGGAGAGCACGGTCAGCCGCGGACGAACCTCTGCTGCCATAGAGCGATTATCCAGGTTCCAGAGACTGCCTGAGAACGCCGGAAGGACTTAGGGCGGCGCGTCAGCCGGCGGGAGTGCCGAACTCACGTTCCAGAGAGGCGATCTGGTTGGAGCCGAGACCTCGGACACGCCGGGACTCGGAGATGCCGAGGCGCTCCATGATCTGCTTGGCGCGCACCTTGCCCACGCCAGGCAGGGACTCCAGCAGGGCGGAGACCTTCATCTTGCCGATGACGTCGTTCTCCTGGCCCGTCTTGATGACCTCCTGGAGGGAGGCGCCGGAGTGCTTGAGTCGATTCTTCACCTCGGCCCGCTCCCGGCGAGCCGCGGCGGCCTTTTCGAGCGCGGCTGCGCGCTGTTCAGGGGTAAGGGGCGGAAGAGCCACGCCTACGTCACCTCGGATGTCGAACTGTCGGATACGGACCGGTGGGGAACCCGAGGGCACCACACCTGCGAGCTCCCGAACAGCGGTATTGCTCGTTCGCTGCGCGTTCACTCTGCTCGGAGACTAGCGGCCATGACCGCTCCAGTCAGCGAGAACGGACGAAAAGTCCTGGTCAGCCTCCACTGAACCGTACATCACGGACAAAATACCCCTGTTTTGTCCGGTGAAAGACGTTCGATTTTCGTCAAACCTTCCGATCCGCCGAGACGGCGGCCCGGATTTCGTCCGCGAAGGCGGCCGCGCTCGCCCGCAGGGCGGCCACATCCGGCCCGTGCTTCAGCACACCGCGCGACACGTTCGGCACCACATTGCCCACCGCCTTGCCGAACACGGCGGGCAGGTCCGCCGCCGTCGCCCCCTGCGCCCCGATGCCGGGAGCCAGCAGCGGCCCGTTGATGTCCAGGTCGAAGGAGGACAGGTCGCCCAGCGTGGCGCCGACCACGGCCCCGAAGGAGCCCATGGGCGCGGCGCCCGCGTTCTCCGCCGCCAGGTGCGCCAGCATCGTCGCCCCGACCGACCGGCCGTCCGCGCGTACCGCCCGCTGCACCTCGGCCCCTTCCGGGTTGGAGGTCAGGGCCAGGACGAAGAGCCCCGCCCCCGACTCCCGCGCCAGCGCCACCGCCGGCTCCAGCGAGCCGTAGCCCAGGTACGGGGACACGGTCAGCGCGTCGGAGAAGAGCGGCGAGGCCGGGTCCAGGAAGGCCGCGGCGTACGCCGCCATCGTCGAGCCGATGTCGCCGCGCTTGGCGTCCATCACGACGAGCGCGCCCGCGGCACGGGCGTCCGCGACCGTCTGCTCCAGCACCGCGACACCCCGCGAGCCGAACCGCTCGAAGAAGGCAGCCTGCGGCTTGAAGACCGCCACCGAGTCCGCCAGCGCCTCGACGACCGTACGGGAGAAGCGCTCCAGGCCGGCCACGTCGTCGGCCAGGCCCCACTGCGCCAGCAGCGCCGCGTGCGGGTCGATGCCCACGCACAGCGGGCCGCGGGTGTCCATCGCCTCGCGCAGGCGGGTGCCGAAGGGGGTCACAGTGCTCACTTGGCGGCCTTTCGGTTCTCGGCGCCCACCGCTTCGGCGAGCGTCGCGTACGGGCTGTCGGCCAGGCGCGCCGCCAGGCCCTTGTGGATGGCGCGGGCGTAGCACGGGCCCTCGTAGACGAAGGCGCTGTAGCCCTGGATCAGCGTCGCGCCGGCCAGGATCCGCTGCCAGGCGTCCTCGGCGTTCTCGATGCCGCCGACGCCCACGAGGACCAGCCGGTCCCCCACACGGGCGTACAGGCGGCGCAGGACCTCCAGGGAGCGCTCCTTGACGGGGGCGCCGGACAGGCCGCCGGTCTCCTTGACCAGCTCGGGCGGGGAGGTCAGCCCGAGGCCCTCGCGGGCGATGGTGGTGTTCGTCGCGATGATGCCGTCCAGGCCGAGCTCCAGGGCCAGGTCCGCGACCGCGTCGACGTCCTCGTCGGCCAGGTCCGGGGCGATCTTGACCAGGAGCGGGACCCGGCGGTCCGGCACGGCCCGGTCCGCGGCCTCGCGTACGGCCGACAGGAGCGGGCGCAGGGACTCCGTCGCCTGGAGGTTGCGCAGGCCCGGGGTGTTCGGCGAGGAGACGTTCACGACGAGGTAGTCGGCGTGCCGGGCGAGGCGCTCGGTCGAGGCGACGTAGTCCGCCACCGCCTCCTCCTCGGGCACGACCTTGGTCTTGCCGATGTTGACGCCGACGACCGTCTTGAAGACGGGCGTACGGGTCGCCAGGCGCTCCGCGACGGCCGCCGAGCCCTCGTTGTTGAAGCCCATCCGGTTGATCAGCGCGCGGTCCGGCACGAGCCGGAAGAGGCGCTTCTTCGGGTTGCCCGGCTGCGCCTCGGCGGTGACGGTGCCGATCTCGATGTGGTCGAAGCCGAGCATCGACATCCCGTCGATGGCGACGGCGTTCTTGTCGAAGCCGGCCGCGAGGCCGAAGGGGCCGTGCATCCGCAGGCCGAGTGCCTCGGTGCGCAGCTCCTTGAAGCGCGGGGCGAGCCAGGCCGCGACGAAGGTGCGCAGCACGGGGGTCCGGGCGGCGAGGCGGATCCAGCGGAAGGCCATGTAGTGGGCCTGCTCCGGGTCCATCCGCTTGAAGACCAGGTTGAAGAAGAGTTTGTACATCGTCGAGAGGATCCCTCTGCGCTCATGGAAAGGGGGACACCGTCGTGAAACCGGTGTCCCCCTCCCCGTGTCCGGGCTGTTCGGGCTGCTTAGTCGCGGGCCGCGGTCAGGTGCTGCGCGTGCTCCTGGAGGGAGCGGACGCCCACGTCGCCGTGGTTGAGTGCGTCGATGCCCTGGACGGCCGCGGCGAGGGCCTGGACCGTGGTCAGGCACGGGACGCTGCGCGCCACGGCCGCCGTGCGGATCTCGTAGCCGTCGAGGCGGCCGCCGGTGCCGTACGGGGTGTTGACGATCAGGTCGACCTGCCCGTCGTGGATCAGCTGGACGATGGTCTTCTCGCCGTTCGGGCCCTCGCCCTCGCTGAGCTTGCGCACCACGGTGGCGTTGATGCCGTTGCGGCGCAGTACCTCGGCGGTGCCGGAGGTGGCGAGCAGCTCGAAGCCGTGGGCGACGAGCTCGCGCGCCGGGAAGATCATCGAGCGCTTGTCGCGGTTGGCGACGGAGATGAAGGCGCGGCCCTTGGTGGGCAGCGGGCCGTAGGCGCCGGCCTGCGACTTGGCGTACGCCGTGCCGAAGACGGAGTCGATGCCCATGACCTCGCCGGTGGAGCGCATCTCCGGGCCGAGGACGGTGTCCACGCCGCGGCCGTGGATGTCGCGGAAGCGCGACCACGGCATGACGGCCTCCTTGACGGAGATCGGCGCGTCGAGCGGCAGGGTGCCGCCGTCGCCGGTCTTCGGCAGCAGGCCTTCGGCGCGCAGCTCGGCGATGGTGGTGCCGAGCGAGATGCGGGCGGCGGCCTTGGCGAGCGGGACGGCGGTCGCCTTCGAGGTGAAGGGGACGGTCCGGGAGGCGCGCGGGTTGGCCTCCAGGACGTAGAGGATGTCGCCGGCCATCGCGAACTGGATGTTGATCAGGCCGCGCACGCCGACGCCCTTGGCGATGGCCTCGGTGGAGGCGCGCAGGCGCTTGATGTCGTAGCCGCCGAGGGTGATCGGGGGCAGGGCGCAGGCCGAGTCGCCGGAGTGGATGCCGGCTTCCTCGATGTGCTCCATGACGCCGCCGAGGTAGAGCTCGGTGCCGTCGTAGAGGGCGTCGACGTCGATCTCGATGGCGTCGTCGAGGAAGCGGTCGACCAGCACGGGGCGGGTCGGGGAGATCTCGGTGGACTCGGCGATGTACGACTCGAGGCGGGCCTCGTCGTAAACGATCTCCATGCCGCGGCCGCCGAGCACGTAGGACGGCCGGACGAGGACCGGGTAGCCGATCTCGTCGGCGATGGCCTTCGCACCCGTGAAGGTGGTGGCGGTGCCGTGCTTGGGGGCGGGCAGTCCGGCGTCGGCGAGGACCTGGCCGAAGGCGCCGCGGTCCTCGGCGGCGTGGATGGCCTCCGGCGAGGTGCCGACGACGGGTACGCCGTTGTCCTTCAGCGCCTGGGCGAGGCCGAGCGGGGTCTGGCCGCCGAGCTGGACGACGACACCGGCGATGGGACCGGCCAGCGACTCGGCGTGGACGATCTCCAGCACGTCCTCGAGCGTCAGCGGCTCGAAGTACAGGCGGTCGGAGGTGTCGTAGTCGGTGGAGACGGTCTCCGGGTTGCAGTTGACCATCACGGTCTCGTAGCCGGCGTCGCTGAGGGCGAAGGAGGCGTGGACGCAGGAGTAGTCGAACTCGATGCCCTGGCCGATGCGGTTCGGACCGGAGCCCAGGATGATGACCGCGGGCTTCTCGCGCGGGGCGACCTCGCTCTCCTCGTCGTAGGAGGAGTAGAAGTACGGGGTCTTCGCGGCGAACTCGGCGGCGCAGGTGTCGACGGTCTTGTAGACCGGGCGGACGCCCAGCGCGTGCCGGACCTCGCGGACGACGTCCTCGCGCAGGCCGCGGATCTCGGCGATCTGGGCGTCGGAGAAGCCGTGCCGCTTGGCCTCGGCGAGCAGCTCGGGGTGCAGCTTGTCGGCTGCGGCCAGCTCGTCGGCGATCTCCTTGATGAGGAAGAGCTGGTCGACGAACCACGGGTCGATCTTCGTGGACTCGAAGACCTCTTCCTGGGTGGCGCCGGCGCGGATGGCCTGCATGACGGTGTTGATGCGGCCGTCGGTCGGGCGGACGGCGGTGGCGAGCAGCTCGGCCTTGTCGCCGGGCTCGCCGACGAAGGTGAACTGCGAGCCCTTCTTCTCCAGGGAGCGCAGGGCCTTCTGGAGCGCCTCGGTGAAGTTGCGGCCGATGGCCATGGCCTCGCCCACCGACTTCATGGTGGTGGTGAGGGTGGCGTCGGCGGCCGGGAACTTCTCGAAGGCGAAGCGCGGGGCCTTGACCACGACGTAGTCGAGGGTCGGCTCGAAGGAGGCCGGGGTCTTCTCGGTGATGTCGTTGGGGACCTCGTCGAGCGTGTAGCCGATGGCCAGCTTGGCGGCGATCTTGGCGATCGGGAAGCCGGTGGCCTTCGAGGCCAGCGCCGAGGAGCGGGAGACGCGCGGGTTCATCTCGATGACGATGACGCGGCCGTCGACCGGGTCGATCGCGAACTGGATGTTGCAGCCGCCGGTGTCGACGCCGACCTCGCGGATGATCGCGATGCCGATGTCGCGCAGCCGCTGGTACTCGCGGTCGGTGAGGGTCATCGCCGGGGCGACGGTGATCGAGTCACCGGTGTGGACGCCCATCGGGTCGAAGTTCTCGATGGAGCAGACGACGACCACGTTGTCCTTGGTGTCGCGCATCAGCTCGAGCTCGTACTCCTTCCAGCCGAGGATGGACTCCTCCAGGAGCACCTCGGTGGTCGGGGAGAGCGTGAGGCCCTGGCCGGCGATGCGGCGCAGCTCTTCCTCGTCGTGGGCGAAGCCGGAGCCGGCGCCGCCCATGGTGAAGGAGGGGCGCACGACGACGGGGTAGCCGCCGAGGGTCTCGACGCCCGCGAGGACGTCGTCCATGGAGTGGCAGATGACCGAGCGGGCGGACTCGCCGTACCCGATCTTGGCCTTGACGGCCTCGACGACGCCCTTGAAGAGGTCGCGGTCCTCGCCCTTGTTGATGGCCTCGACGTTGGCGCCGATGAGCTCGACGCCGTACTTCTCCAGCACGCCCTGCTCGTGCATGGAGATCGCGGTGTTCAGCGCGGTCTGGCCGCCGAGGGTGGGGAGCAGCGCGTCGGGGCGCTCCTTCGCGATGATCTTCTCGACGAACTCGGGGGTGATCGGCTCGACGTACGTGGCGTCGGCGATCTCCGGGTCGGTCATGATCGTCGCCGGGTTGGAGTTCACCAGGATGACCCGCAGGCCCTCGGCCTTGAGGATGCGGCAGGCCTGGGTGCCGGAGTAGTCGAACTCGGCGGCCTGGCCGATGACGATCGGGCCGGAGCCGATGACCAGGACGGACTGGATATCGGTGCGCTTAGGCACGCTCGGCCTCCATCTGGGCGGTGTTCATCAAAGACGTGAAACGGTCGAAGAGGTACGCGGCGTCGTGCGGGCCGGCAGCCGCCTCGGGGTGGTACTGGACGCTGAAGGCCGGCTGGTCGAGCAGCTGGAGACCTTCCACCACGTTGTCGTTGAGGCAGACGTGGGAGACCTCGGCGCGGCCGTAGGGGGTCTCGGAGACCTTGTCGAGCGGCGCGTCCACGGCGAAGCCGTGGTTGTGCGCGGTGATCTCGACCTTGCCGGTGGTGCGGTCCTGGACGGGCTGGTTGATGCCGCGGTGGCCGTACTTCAGCTTGTAGGTGCCGAAGCCGAGCGCGCGGCCCAGGATCTGGTTGCCGAAGCAGATGCCGAACAGCGGGGTCTTGCGCTCCAGGACGCCCTGCATCAGGGAGACCGCGTGGTCGGCGGTGGCCGGGTCGCCGGGGCCGTTGGAGAAGAACACGCCGTCGGGGTTGACCGCGTACACGTCTTCCAGGGTGGCGGTGGCGGGCAGGACGTGCACCTCGATGCCGCGCTCGGCCATCCGGTGGGGGGTCATGCCCTTGATGCCGAGGTCCACGGCGGCCACGGTGAACTTCTTCTCACCGGCGGCGGGGACGACGTACGTCTCCTTGGTGGCGACCTCGGCGGAGAGGTTGGCGCCCGTCATCTCGGGGGCCTGGCGGACCTTGGCCAGCAGCATGCCGTCGTCGGCGATCGCGTTGCCGGAGAAGATGCCGACGCGCATGGCGCCGCGCTCGCGCAGGTGGCGGGTCAGGGCGCGGGTGTCGACACCGGAGATGCCGACGACGCCCTGCGCGACCAGCTCCTCGTCCAGCGAGCGCCGGGAGCGCCAGTTGGAGGGGACGCGGGCGGGGTCGCGTACGACGTAGCCGGACACCCAGATGCGGGAGGACTCGGGGTCCTCGTCGTTGACGCCCGTGTTGCCCACGTGCGGGGCGGTCATCACGACGACCTGGCGGTGGTACGACGGGTCGGTGAGGGTCTCCTGGTAGCCGGTCATGCCGGTGGAGAACACGGCCTCGCCGAAGGTCTCCCCGTGGGCGCCGTAGGCGCGGCCGCGGAAGATCCGACCGTCCTCCAGGACAAGTACGGCGGGAGTTTTGGCTGCTCCCCTGGTGGAGGTCGTCATCGTTCGGCGCCTTCCGTCGTGATGGATGAGTCGGATGAGTTCATGAGGTTGATCGCTTCGACCCAGGCGGCGTGCTCGGCCGCGCGGTCGGAGCGGAATCCGGAGTCGATCAGCTGGTCACCGTGCGCCCAGGTGACGACGAGCAGACCGCCCTCGGTGAGTACCTTGCCCGCGATTCCCTTGTCGAGGCGGGCGCCGCGCAGCTGCGCGGCCGGTACGAAGAAGTCGTTGGCCCCCGGACGGACCACGTCGAGGCCCGCGTCGGTGAGCGTGAGCTCGACCCGGCTGCGCAGGCCCAGCCCGTGGGCGACGATCCGGTCCAGCCACTGCCCGGCAGTGGTGGACCCGTGGTACCGGCCGGTCAGGGCCAGCCGGTGCTCGGGGAGACCGTCGGGGGCGGCGGGCAGCTCCGGCAGATCGTTCTGCAGGGCGCCGCGCCATTTCCAGCCCTGCCGCATCAGCCAGTACACGAAGGCGACGAAGACGGCCAGGCCGACGACCCACGCCATGCGGGCGCCGAAGCTGGTCACCTCCGCCGACTGTCGTTCGGCGGCCTCGGCGGCCAGTTGGATTACTGCAGGTGTCACGCCAGCGTCCCGTCCACGACCGTTGCCCGGCCCCGCAGGAAGGTGTGAGTGACGCGCCCCGGCAGCTCACGGCCCTCGTAAGGCGTGTTGCGGCTGCGGGAGGCGAAGTGTGCGGGGTCCACGACACCACGGTACGAGGTATCGACCAAGGTCAGGTTCGCGGGTTCACCTGCCGAGACGGGACGGCCGTGGTTCTCCAGGCTGCCGATGCGCGCCGGGGCGAAGGACATCCGCTCCGCGACGCCCGCCCAGTCGAGCAGTCCGGTCTCCACCATCGTCTGCTGGACGACGGAGAGCGCGGTCTCCAGGCCGACCATGCCCATGGCGGCGGCGGCCCACTCGCAGTCCTTGTCCTCGTGCGGGTGGGGGGCGTGGTCGGTGGCGACGATGTCGATCGTGCCGTCGGCGAGCGCCTCGCGCAGGGCCATCACGTCGCGCTCGGTGCGCAGCGGCGGGTTGACCTTGTAGACCGCGTTGTACGAGCGGACGAGCTCGTCGGTGAGGAGGAGGTGGTGCGGGGTGACCTCGGCGGTGACGTCGATGCCGCGGGACTTGGCCCAGCGGACGATCTCGACGGAGCCGGCGGTGGAGAGGTGGCAGATGTGGACACGGGAGCCGACGTGCTCGGCGAGGAGCACGTCGCGGGCGATGATCGACTCCTCGGCGACGGCGGGCCAGCCGCCGAGGCCGAGCTCGGCGGAGACGACGCCCTCGTTCATCTGGGCGCCCTCGGTGAGGCGGGGCTCCTGGGCGTGCTGGGCGACGACGCCGCCGAAGGCCTTCACGTACTCCAGGGCGCGGCGCATGATCACGGCGTCGTCGACGCACTTGCCGTCGTCGGAGAAGACGGTGACCCGGGCGGCGGAGTCGTGCATGGCGCCCAGCTCGGAGAGCTGCTTGCCCTCCAGGCCGACGGTGACGGCGCCGATGGGCTGCACGTCGCAGTAGCCGGACTCCTTGCCCAGGCGCCAGACCTGCTCGACGACGCCGGCGGTGTCGGCGACCGGGAAGGTGTTCGCCATGGCGAAGACCGCGGTGTAGCCGCCGGAGGCGGCGGCGCGGGTGCCGGTCAGGACGGTCTCGGAGTCCTCGCGGCCGGGCTCGCGCAGGTGGGTGTGCAGGTCGACGAGACCGGGGAGGAGGACCTGGCCCCCGGCCTCGATGACGGTCGCGCCCTCGGCGGACAGGTTCTGTCCGACCTCGGCGATGGTCTCGCCGTCGATCAGGACGTCCTGCGCCTCGCCGCCGAGCACCTTCGCGCCACGGATCAGGATCTTGCTCATGGTTACTTGCTCTCCTCGGTACGGGCGGCGGTGGTGGTGACGGCGGGCTCGGATCCGCCCAGCAGGAGGTACAGGACGGCCATCCGGGTGGAGACGCCGTTGGCGACCTGCTCGACGGCCGTGCAGCGGTCGGAGTCGGCGACCTCGGCGGTGATCTCCATGCCGCGGTTCATCGGGCCGGGGTGCATCACGATGGCGTGCTCGGGCATCTTCGCCATGCGGTCGCCGTCGAGCCCGTACCGGCGGGAGTACTCGCGCTCGGTCGGGAAGAAGGCGGCGTTCATGCGTTCGCGCTGCACACGCAGCATCATCACCGCATCGGACTTCGGCAGCACCTCGTCCAGGTTGTACGAGACCTCGCAGGGCCAGCTCTCGACGCCGATCGGGACCAGCGTCGGCGGGGCCACCACGGTGACCTCGGCGCCGAGGGTGTGGAGCAGCTGGACGTTGGAGCGGGCGACGCGGCTGTGCAGGACGTCGCCGACGATGGTGATGCGGCGGCCGTTCAGGTCCTTGCCGAGGCCGGCGTCGCGGCCGACCAGGCGGCGGCGCATGGTGAAGGCGTCCAGCAGGGCCTGGGTGGGGTGCTCGTGGGTGCCGTCCCCGGCGTTGACCACGGCGGAGTCGATCCAGCCGGAGGTCGCGAGCCGGTAGGGGGCGCCCGAGGCGTGGTGGCGGATGACGACGGCGTCGGCGCCCATGGCCTCGAGGGTCAGGGCGGTGTCCTTCAGGGATTCGCCCTTGGAAACCGAGGAGCCCTTGGCGGAGAAGTTGATGACGTCGGCGGAGAGCCGCTTGGCGGCCGCCTCGAAGGAGATGCGGGTGCGGGTCGAGTCCTCGAAGAAGAGGTTCACGACGGTGAGGCCGCGCAGGGTGGGCAGCTTCTTGATCGGCCGGTCCGCGACGCGGGCCATCTCCTCGGCGGTGTCGAGGATCAGGACGGCGTCGTCGCGCGTGAGGTCGGCGGCCGAGATGAGGTGGCGCTTCATCTGGATGGCTCCGTAGGTCAGGAGGGCAGGCAGGGTTCGGGGCAGGGCAGACTTCGGCGCGGGCCCCCGCCTGGGGGTACCTCCCAGCAGTGGTGGCCGGGGGGAGGGCCCGTTCGTTCGTACGGGCTACTGCCCGGCTGCCTGGGCGGTCCGCTGGCCGAGCAGCACGGCGTCACGGCCGTCCTCCTCCTGGAGCTGGACCTTGACGGTCTCCCGCAGCGACGTGGGGAGGTTCTTGCCGACGTAGTCGGCGCGGATGGGCAGCTCGCGGTGGCCGCGGTCGACGAGGACGGCGAGCTGCACGGCGCGGGGGCGGCCGAGGTCGCCGAGGGCGTCGAGGGCGGCGCGGATGGTGCGGCCGGAGAAGAGCACGTCGTCGACGAGGACGACGAGGCGGCCGTCGAGGTCGTCGCCGGGGATCTCGGTGCGGCCGATCGCGCGGGCGGGCTTCAGGCGCAGGTCGTCGCGGTACATGGTGATGTCGAGGGAGCCGACCGGGATCTTGGTGCCGGTGATCTCTTCGAGCTTGGCGGCCAGCCGGCGGGCGAGGTAGACGCCGCGGGTGGGAATGCCGAGGAGCACCACGTCGTCGGCGCCCTTGGCGCGTTCGACGATCTCGTGGGCGATGCGGGTCAGGACCCGGGCGATGTCCTGCGCCTCCAGCACGGAGCGCGCGGGATCGGCGAGGGGTGCGGACTGAGCCTGTGCGTTCTGAGCGTCCATGAAAAGGACCTCCTTCTCCGCCTCACGGGACGGACCTTAAAGGACGTCTGATGTACGCGTCCCACGGTACCAGGGGGTCGCCGGTGAACCGCACCGGGGCTGGGACGCGGCGGCTCCCACGGCCCCCTGAGCGCGCTCGCGGGGGGACGGGCGAGAGCATTCGGCTTGACGCACCCAAGTAACGCTGCGTAACCTCACAGTGAGTTACCAGCCGCGCGGCGGAGCCGCACGTAGTTACGTAGTCGCAGTGTCCCAAGCAGTCACAGCGTCACAGCGTCCGGGAGCGTTATGTCCAGCGAATACGCCAAACAGCTCGGGGCCAAGCTCCGTGCCATCCGCACCCAGCAGGGCCTTTCCCTCCATGGTGTCGAGGAGAAGTCCCAGGGCCGGTGGAAGGCCGTGGTGGTCGGTTCTTACGAGCGCGGAGACCGTGCCGTGACCGTCCAGCGCCTTGCCGAGCTGGCGGACTTCTACGGGGTGCCGGTGCAGGAACTGCTGCCGGGCACGACTCCGGGCGGAGCGGCCGAGCCGCCGCCGAAGCTGCGTCTCGACCTGGAGCGCCTGGCGGGCGTGCCCGCCGAGAAGGCCGGCCCGCTCCAGCGCTACGCGGCGACGATCCAGAGCCAGCGCGGCGACTACAACGGCAAGGTGCTGTCGATCCGCCAGGACGACCTGCGCACCCTGGCCGTCATCTACGACCAGTCCCCCTCGGTGCTCACCGAGCAGCTGATCAGCTGGGGCGTGCTGGACGCGGATGCCCGTCGCGCCGTGGCGCACGAGGACATCTAGTCGCCGCCAGTCCCAGCAGAAACGTTTACCGGCGGGTGCCGGGCCCTCACGGGTCCGGCACCCGCCGTTCGTGCGCGAGGGGCCGGGACGAAAGCGGAGGGAACAGCGGAGGGCCCGCAGCGCGTGCGCTGCGGGCCCTCCGCTCGGTCGAACAGCCGCCGGTCAAGCGCGGCGCAGGTTCGGCTTCAACTCCTTGAAGCGGGCCAGCAGCCCGTTCACGAACGACGGGGATTCGTCCGTCGAGAATTCCTTGGCCAGCTGGACGGCCTCGTCGATCGCCACGGCGTCCGGGGTGTCGTCCACCCAGATCAGCTCGTAGGCGCCGAGCCGCAGGATGTTGCGGTCCACGACCGGCATGCGGTCGAGGTCCCAGTCCACGGCGTAGGTGACGATCAGGTCGTCGATGCGGTTCACCTTGTCGGCGTACCCCTCGACGAGGTCCATCGTGAAGGCGCTGACCGGCGGCTGCCGGTCGTCCGACCGAGCGTGGCGGATCCAGTCCGCGAGGACCTCGCGCACGGGCACCCCGCGCTGGTCGGCCTCGAAAAGGATCTGGAAAGCGCGCTTGCGCGCGTTGCTCCGGGCAGCCACGGTTAGCTGCTCACCCGGCCGAGGTAGGCGCTGGTGCGGGTGTCGACCTTGACCTTCTCGCCGGTGGTGACGAAGAGCGGGACCTGGATCTCGTGGCCGGTCTCCAGGGTGGCGGGCTTGGTGCCACCGGTGGAGCGGTCGCCCTGGACGCCCGGGTCGGTCTGCTCGATCGTCAGCTCGACGGCGGCCGGGAGCTCGACGTAGAGCACCTCGCCCTCGTGCTGGGCGACGGAGGCGGTGAAGCCCTCGATCAGGAAGTTCGCGGCGTCGCCGACGGCCTTCTTGTCGACCATCAGCTGGTCGTAGGTGCTCATGTCCATGAAGACGAAGTACTCGCCGTCCATGTACGAGAACTGCATGTCACGCCGGTCGATCGTGGCGGTCTCGACCTTCGTGCCGGCGTTGAACGTCTTGTCGACGACCTTGCCGGAGAGCACGTGCTTGAGCTTGGTGCGCACGAAGGCCGGGCCCTTGCCGGGCTTGACGTGCTGGAACTCGACGACGGACCAGAGCTGGTCACCGTCGAGCTTGAGCACCATGCCGTTCTTGAGGTCGTTCGTGGAAGCCACGGTTGCGGAATCTCCTGCACTGGAAGACCACGGGTGCGCGCACAGCCCGGCGACGGGCTAGAGCGCGAGCAGCTCCTTGGTCGTAATGGTGAGTAGCTCGGGACCGCCGTCCGCCTCGGGGCGCACGACGAGCGTGTCATCGATCCGGACACCTCCCCGGCCCGGGAGGTGAACCCCCGGTTCGACGGTGACCGGCACGCAAGCGTCCAGTTTACCCATTGCCGTAGGTGCAAGCTGCGGGTCCTCGTCGATTTCGAGACCCACGCCGTGTCCGGTCGACGGAGCGAGGGCTTCCCCGTGGCCCGCGGAGTCCAGTACGGAGCGTGCGGCGTGGTCCACGTCCCGGTACGCGGCGCCCGGTACGAGGGCTTCGCGCCCGGCCCGCTGGGCGGCGAAGACCAGGTCGTACAGCTGGATCTGCCAGTCGGCGGGGGTGGTGCCGATGACGAAGGTGCGGCCGATCTCGCAGCGGTAGCCGCGGTAGGCGGCGCCGAGGCAGACAGTGAGGAAGTCGCCCTCCTCCACCCGCCGGTCGGAGGGCCGGTGCCGGGGACGGCCGGAATGCGGGCCGGTCCCGACGGAGGTCGGGAACGCGGGTCCGTCCGCCCCGTGGTCGACGAGCCGCCGCTCCAGCTCCAGGGCGAGGTGGCGTTCGGTGCGGCCGACGAGGATGGACTCCAGCAGCTCGCCGAGGGCCTGGTCGGCGATCTCGGCGGCGATCCGCAGGCAGGCGATCTCCTCCTCGTCCTTGACGAGGCGCTGCTGCTCCACGGCGTTACCGAGGTCGGAGAGGCGCAGTTTGGGCGCCACGGAGCGCAGGGCCCGGTGCCGGGCCACGGTGAGGTGGTGCTCCTCCACCGCCAGCGAGTCGGCGCGCACGGCCGCCGCCAGGTCGCCGGCCGCGACGGCCGGGTCCCCGCCGGGGCCCGCCAGGACGGACACCTTGAGGTGCTCGTCGAGGCGGCCCTCGTCCGGCTCGCCGGTGGGCGCGTTGGCGCAGAACAGCACGTCCTCGGTGGGCCCGACGAGGAGCACGGCGCCCAGCGGGGAGGCTCCGGAGAGATAGCGGACGTTCGCCGGACGCGTGATCAGCGCGGCGGCGTTCCCCGCGGCGGCGCAGCGGTCGCGGAGCGTGCCTCGGCGGGCGGCGTACACGTCTGACATGTCTTCGAGCGTACGAGCGGAGCGGCCGTCCGGCCCGGCGAGCGCGTCCAGACGTGCGCCGCCGCGGCCGCGGGCGCTGCCCTTGCGAACCCCGAACCCCCGGAAACCCGCTGGTACGGATGCTCCGGGAACGCGATCCCCGTCCGGACCGGCCTCCCCCGCCCGGCCCCGCTCATCGCGCCGGTCCGTGACCGCCGCCCTACGCTCGGGGCATGAGACGGCGCCCGATGCACATGTCCGACGAGGCCCTGGACCCCCTGCGCGCCGCGCTGGCGGAGCTTCGGACGGAGCTGAAGGTCCCCTCCGCCTTCCCCAAGCGCGTACTCAAAGCGGCCGACAAGGCCGCGGCCGGGCCGAACCTGCCCGCCAAGGACTCCACGAAGCTGCCGTTCTTCACGATCGACCCGCCGACCTCGAAGGACCTCGACCAGGCCATGCACCTCGAGCGGCGGCCCGGCGGCGGCTACCGCGTGCACTACGCGATCGCGGACGTGGCGGCCTTCGTCAAGTCCGGCAGCCCGCTGGACGTCGAGGCGCACGACCGGATCGAGACGCTGTACTTTCCCGACCTCAAGGTGCCCCTGCACCCACCCGTCCTCTCCGAGGACGCGGCCAGCCTGCTGCCGCACCAGGACCGCCCCGCCCTGGTGTGGCAGCACGACCTCGACGCCTACGGCAACCTGACCGACTCGACCGTGAGCCGGGCCATGGTCCGCAGCCACGGCCGGTTCAGCTACGCGGCCGCCCAGCAGGCCATCGAGAACGGCACGGCCGGGGAGTCCCTCGCCCTGCTGCGCGAGATCGGCAAGCTGCGCGAGGCCGTCGAGGTCGCGCGCGGCGGCATCTCGGTGAACCTGCCGGACCAGGAGGTCACCCTCACAGACGGATCGTTCCGGCTGAGCTACGTGGCGACGCTCCCGGTGGAGGGCTGGAACGAGCAGATCTCCCTCATGACCGGCATGTCCGCGGCCCAGATCATGCTCGACACCGGTACCGGGATCCTGCGGACCCAGAAGGAGCAGGCCGATCAGAACGTGGTCAGGCGCCTGCACGACATCGCGAAGGCTCTGGGAATCGTCTGGCGGCCCGGCATCTCGTACGCGACGCTGGTCCGCAAGCTCGATCCCGGCAAGCAGACCCACATGGCCTTCCTCAGCGAGGCCACCAGCACGATGCTCAAGGCGGAGTACACCGTCTTCCGCGACAACCAGAAGCCGGCGTACACGATGCACGCGGCGATCGCGGCCCCGTACGCCCATTGCACGGCTCCGCTGCGGCGCCTGGTCGACCGGTACACCGGTGAGCTGTGCGTGGCGGCGTGCGCGGACAAGGCCCCGCCGAACTGGGTGCTCGAGGCCTTGTACTGCATCCCGTGCGACACGGCACGGGCAAAGAGCGGCCTGGCGGACCGGCAGACCGTGGACCTGGCCGAGGCCGCGGTGCTCATGCACCGCGTGGGCGAGGTGTTCGACGCCACGGTCATCGACACCGACGCCGAGCGGGGCAGGCCGCGCGAGGGCAAGGTGTTCCTGGCCGACCCCGCCGTGCTGGCCAGGGTCGCGTCGGAGAACGGCCTGGAGCTCCAGCTCGGATCCCGCGTCAGGGCCACGCTCACACGGGCGGACCCCTCCGCGGACGGGGACAAGGTCCTCTTCAGCGTGCTCTAGGCCAGCGCACGCGCCAGGGCTTCGTCGAGGGCCCGTGCCGTGCCTTCGACGTCCAGGTGCGAGTTGTCGATGATCGGCAGGCCGGAGCCGTACCAGCCCGCCATCCTGCCGTGGATCCGCGCGACCTCCTCGTCGGAGAGCCGGCGGTTGCCGGAGCGGGCCGCGTTGCGCTCCAGGACGATCTCCAGGCCCGGCAGCAGCACGACCGGCAGCAGGGCGGGGCCCACGTGCCGCTTCCAGCCGCCCAGGCCGACCACCGGCCGGTCCGGGAAGACGGCGTCGTCGAGGATGCAGGAGATCCCGTTCGCCAGGTAGTTGCGGGCGGCGAAGCCGCAGGTGCGGCGGGCGAGGCGGTACTGGGCCTCGGAGTGCTCGTTCCAGCCCGCCTGCGGGTCGGCGAAGCCCGAGCAGACCCATTCGCGGACGTCGTCCAGGCTGACGTGGGCGGTGGGCACGGGCCGGGTGCTCGCCCAGTGCCGGGCCACGGTGGTCTTGCCCGCCCCGGCCGGGCCGATCAGCAGCACGGCCAGGACGGCCCCTCCGGTGCCCGGCACCGCGGGCGGCAGCGGGATGTGCCCGGTGGCCTCCGGCAGGGGCGGCAGGCCCGCCGGCGGCACGGGGTGCGGCGGCGGGGTCCCCGGCCAGCCCTGCGCAGGGGGTATCGGCGGTTGCGGCGGCGCTGCCGGGTGCTGTCCCGACTGCCCCCAGCCCGCGCCCCCGCTCCCCACTCCTTGCTGCATCCGGTGCAACTCCGTCTCGTTCCGGCGACTGATGCGAGAACGTTATATGACCCCGGAGACCTCGTCCGCCAGCGCCCGCAGCGCCAGCCTGTACGAGCCGATGCCGAAGCCCGCGACGGTGCCGGTCGCCACGGAGGCGATGACCGAGGTGTGGCGGAACTCCTCGCGCGCGTACGGGTTCGAGATGTGCACCTCGATCAGCGGCGCGGTGCGCTGCGCCGCCGCGTCCCGCATGGCGTACGAGTAGTGCGTGAAGGCGCCCGGGTTGATGACCACGGGAATCTTCCCGTCGGCCGCCTCGTGCAGCCAGCGCACGAGCTGCCCCTCGTCGTTGGTCTCGCGGACCTCGACGTCGAAGCCGAGCTCCTCGCCCAGCGTGCGGCAGCTCTCCACCAGGCCCGCGTACGAGGTGGCCCCGTACACGTCGGGCTCGCGCGAGCCGAGCCGGCCCAGGTTCGGGCCGTTCAGCACGAGCACGCGGCGGCTCACGCGGAGACCTCGCCGTAGGCGGCGATCAGGTGCGCCGGGTCGGGGCCCTCCAGCACGGTGGGCTTGCCCAGGCCGTCGAGGACGACGAAGCGCAGCAGGTTGCCGCGCGACTTCTTGTCGACCTGCATGGTCTGGAGCAGCTTGGGCCACTGGTCGCCGCGGTAGCTCAGCGGCAGGCCGACCGAGGCGAGCACCGAGCGGTGCCGGTCGGCCGTGGCGTCGTCGAGGCGGCCCGCGAGCCGGCCCAGTTCGGCCGCGAACACCATGCCCACGGAGACGGCGGCGCCGTGCCGCCACTTGTAGCGCTCGTTCTTCTCGATGGCGTGCGCGAGGGTGTGGCCGTAGTTGAGGAACTCGCGGAGACCGGTCTCCTTGAGGTCGCTGGAGACCACGTCGGCCTTGACCTGGATCGAGCGCACGATCAGCTCGGTGGTGTGCGGGCCGGTGGGCGTACGGGCCGCCTGCGGGTCGGCCTCGATCAGGTCGAGGATCACCGGGTCGGCGATGAATCCGGCCTTGATGACCTCGGCGAGGCCGCTGACGTAGTCGTTGACCGGCAGCGAGTCCAGCGCCGCCAGGTCGCACAGCACACCGGCCGGCGGGTGGAAGGAGCCGACGAGGTTCTTGCCCTCCGCGGTGTTGATGCCGGTCTTGCCGCCGACGGCCGCGTCGACCATCGCGAGGACGGTGGTCGGTACGGCGATCCAGCGCACCCCGCGCAGCCAGGTGGCCGCGACGAAGCCCGCGAGGTCGGTGGTGGATCCCCCGCCGACGCCGACGACGACGTCGGAGCGGGTGAAACCGGACTGGCCCAGCGCCTTCCAGCAGTACGCGGCCACCTCGGCGGTCTTGGCCTCCTCGGCGTTCGGCACCTGGATGGCGACCGCCTCGTAGCCCTGTTCGGCGAGGTCGTAGCGCAGTGCCTCACCGGTCGAGGCCAGGGCCTCGGGGTGGATCACGGCGACCCGCTGGGCCTTGTTGCCGATCATGCTGCCCAGTTCGCCGAGCAGCTGGTGCCCGACCAGCACCTCGTACGCGTCGTGGCCGGCGTCGGCGCCGACCTGGATCCGCGTCACCTGGTCCGTCATACGTCCTTCAACTCCAGAGCGTCGAGGACCGCCTGGGCGACCTCTTCGGGGGTGCGGTCGTCGGTGGCCACCACGACGCGCGCCACTTCGGTGTACAGGGGTCGGCGGGCGTCCATCAGCTCGCGCCACTGGCGGCGCGGGTTGACCGCCAGCAGCGGGCGGGCGGCGCCGAGGCCGGCGCGCCGGACGGCCGCCTCGATGTCCATCGACAGGTAGGCGACGGGCAGCCCGGCGAGCAGGGCGCGGGTGCCCGGGTCGAGGACGGCGCCGCCGCCGAGGGAGAGGACTCCGGTGTGCTCGGCGACGCCGGCGGCGACCGCCCGGCGTTCCAGCTCACGGAAGTACGGCTCGCCCTCGTCGACGAAGATGTCCGAGATCTCCCGGCCCTGGGCCGCGACGATGTCCGCGTCCGTGTCCCGGTAGGCGACGCCGAGCCGCTCGGCGATCAGTGCGCCCACCGTGGACTTGCCGGAGCCCGGGGGCCCGACGAGGACGACGACGGGCCCGCTCGGGGTGGCGGGTCCGCCCGTCACCGGATCTGCAGGTGGTCGAGGTACGAGCGGACGTTGCGGCGGGTCTCGGGCACCGAGTCGCCGCCGAACTTCTCGACGACGGCGTCGGCCAGCACGAGGGCGACCATGGCCTCGGCGACGATGCCGGCGGCCGGGACGGCGCACACGTCGGAGCGCTGGTGGTGGGCCACCGTGGCCTCACCGGTCGCCACGTCCACGGTCGCCAGCGCGCGCGGCACGGTCGCGATGGGCTTCATGGCGGCGCGCACGCGCAGCAGCTCACCGGTGGTCAGACCGCCCTCGGTGCCGCCGGAGCGGCCGGAGGTGCGCTTGAGGCCGTCGGGGGTGGAGACGATCTCGTCGTGGGCCTTGGAGCCGGGTACGCGCGCCAGCTCGAAGCCGTCGCCGACCTCGACGCCCTTGATGGCCTGGATGCCCATGAGCGCGGCGGCGAGACGGGCGTCGAGACGGCGGTCCCAGTGCACGTGCGAGCCGAGGCCGACAGGGACTCCGTACGCGAGGACCTCGACGACGCCGCCGAGGGTGTCGCCGTCCTTGTGGGCCTGGTCGATCTCCGCGACCATCGCCTTGCTCGCGTCGGCGTCGAGGCAGCGCACCGGGTCGGCGTCGAGCTTCTCCACGTCGGCCGGGGTCGGGTGGACGCCGTACGGGGCCTTGGCCGCGGCCAGCTCCACCACGTGCGAGACGATCTCGATGCCCGCGGCCTCCTTGATGAAGGAGCGGGCGATGGCGCCGAGGGCGACGCGGGCCGCGGTCTCCCGGGCGCTGGCGCGCTCCAGGATCGGCCGGGCCTCGTCGAAGCCGTACTTCTGCATGCCGGCGAGGTCGGCGTGACCGGGCCGGGGCCGGGTCAGCGGCGCGTTACGGCCGGTGTCCTTCAGCAGAGAGGGGTCGACCGGGTCGGCCGACATGACGGTCTCCCACTTGGGCCACTCGGTGTTCCCGATCATGACCGCGACGGGGGATCCCAGCGACAGCCCGTGCCGGACGCCGCCGAGGAAGGTGATCTCGTCCTGCTCGAACTTCATCCGGGCACCGCGGCCGTAGCCGAGCCGGCGCCGGGCCAGGTGGTCGGCCACCAGCTCGGTGGTGACCGGGACGCCGGCGGGAAGGCCCTCCAGCGTCGCCACCAGTGCCGGTCCGTGGGACTCCCCGGCGGTCAGCCAACGCAACCTGCTCAACGATGCTCCTCATGCTCGCGCCTGGTACAGCTCGGCGCGCCCTGGAGACACCTCCCCGCGGAAGCTGGAGGAGTGCGCGGCCCGGACCCGCCTCACCCGATCCTCCCACGTCCGGACGGCCATACCGGCCTCGAGTCCAGCTATCGGACGGCTTGTCCGTCAGTTGACCCCCGGCCGACGCCGCGGCGGCGTGTGCGGAGCCAGGTGACGGCCGTCCACAGGCCCAGGGAACCGACGAGTCCGAGGACGATCGCCTTCGCCCACAGCGGCAGGTCGCCGAAGGCCGTTCTGGCCGCGGCGAGGATCACGAAGGGGATGTCCCACTTCGATGCGAGTATCTGTTCCGTGCCGGTCTGGTCCATGCCGCCCCCATGATCAACTATGTGGGCGGAAAGTCTAACGGGCGGCCAGTGCCCGCTCTGCTGCGGCGCGTATGGCCGCGAGGGGCCCCCGGTCGCACCCCGTCATCTGCTCGACCTGGAGCACGGCCTGGTGGACGAGGAGGTCCAGGCCTCCGATGACCGTGCCGCTCCGCTGGGACCAGGCGGCCGCGAGGGCGGTGGGCCAGGGGTCGTAGAGGACGTCGAAGAGGGTGCCCGGGGCGTCGGGTACGGCAGCGGCCAGTTCGTCGGTGGCGCCGGCCGGGGTGGTCGCCACGACCAGCGGCGCGGCCAGCGCCGCGGCCGCCTCGGACCAGTCGGCCGTACGGACGGGGACGCCGAGCCGCTCGCCCCACTGCCGCATCTCGTCGGCGCGGGCCCGCGAGCGGACGTACGCGGTGACCTCGCCGGTGCAGATCCGCGAGAGGGCGGCCAGCGCCGAGGAGGCGGTGGCCCCCGCGCCGAGGATGGCGGCGGACGGCACCTTGTCGATGCCGCGCTCGTGGAGCGCGGCGACGATGCCGGGGATGTCGGTGTTGTCGCCGAGCCGGCGGCCGTCCTGCGTGAAGACGACCGTGTTGACCGCCTCGACCGAGGCGGCGGTGTCGCTGATGCCGTCGAGCAGCGGGATGACCGCCCGCTTCAGCGGCATCGTCAGGGACAGCCCGGCCCATTCGGGGCCGAGTCCGGCGATGAATCCCGGGAGCGCGGCCTCGTCGACTTCGAAGCGGTCGTACGACCAGTCGGCGAGGCCGAGCTCCTGGTAGGCGGCGCGGTGCAGCACCGGTGAGAGGGAGTGCTCGATGGGCGAACCCAGCACCGCGGCCCTTGTGCGTGACATGCCTTGCCTACCCGCCGTTCTTCTGCTTCTGCCGCTCGAGGAATTCCGCGACCAGCGTCTGGTGCTCCTCGTACGTCTGCGTGAAGGTCGTCGTGACGCCGTCGACCGACACGAAGAACATCCAGCCACCGTGGTCGGGGTTGAGCGTAGCGGTCAGGGCCTCGGCGCCGGGATTCCCGATCGGGCCGGGGGGCAGTCCCCTGACGAAGTGCGTGTTGTAGGCGTTGTCCAGCGACCTGGCCTCCTTCATGGAGAAGTTGAGGTCGCTCGTGCCCTTGATGTAGTTGAAGGTCGAATCGAATTCGAGCTTCTGGTTGGTGACGTCGTTGGTCTTCTTGAGGCGGTTGTAGACGACCTCGGACATCTTGCGGAAGTCTTCGTGGTTCTTGCCCTCGGCGTTGACGAGGCTGGCGACCGTGACCACCTGGAGCGGGTTCTCCAGGCCCAGTTCCTTGGCCTTGCCCTCGATGCCCAGTTCGGCGTACTTGTCCGTCGCGTTCTTGACCATCTGCTTGAGCAGGGACTCGGGGGTGCTGTCCTTGCTGACGTCGTAGCGCGCCGGGAACAGGAAGCCTTCGAGCGGGTCGATGAGCTTCGGGTTGTTGCCCGCCCAGGCCGGCAGGCCGAGGTTCTTGGCCTCGCGCTTGGCGATCTCCTCGGTGGTGCCGGCCGGCTTGCCGAGGCGTGCGTCGATGGCCTTGTAGACCTCGGAGTTCCGCTTGCCCTCGGGAACCGTGATCACGTTCAGCTTCGTGGGGTCGACCATGACGGCGACGGCGGCCGCGGCCGACATCTTCTTCTTCAGCGGGTAGACGCCCGCCTGGATCGACTTGCCCTTGGGGTTGACGCCGGCCGCGGTGGTGAAGGCCTCCACGCTCGCGACGATGCCGTGCTTCTTGAGGATGTTGCCCATCTTGGCCAGCGAGGAGCCCGGGGGGATCTCCACGTCGATCGTCTCGCCGACGCCCTCGCCCGCGTAGTCCTCGGCCGTGGCGAACCTGTCCTTGAGATAGGTGTAGCCGTAGTAGCCGCCACCGCCGAGCACCGCCACGATGACCAGGCTGGCGACCAGGCAGGCCGCGCCGCTGCGCTCCTTGGTCTTGCCGCCCTTGCCGCCCTTGGAGCGGCCGCCGCGCCGGCCGCCGCCGGACGGCTCGTCACCGTCGGGGCCGCCGTCGGCGAGGGACGCGTCGGAAGCCTCGTCCTCCTGCTCGGCCGGCTCGGGCTCCAGGTGGCGCCGGCCCGGGGGCTGCGGCGGCGGGTAGGCCTCGGGCGTGGAGTACAGGTCGGGGGCCTCGCCCGGATAGCCGGCGACGGCCTGCTGGGCGTACGGGTCGGCGCCCGCGTAGGGGTCCGCCGGAGCGGGCACCGCGTACTGCCCCTGGCCGGTGTCCCAGCCCTGGGAGTCGTACTGCGGCTGCTGCGGCTGCGGCGGCGCCTGCGGGACGTAGGCCTGCTGCTGGGCGTACTGCTGGTACTGCGCCTGCTGCTGGTACTGCCCCTGGTGCCCCTGCTGCTGCGGGTGGTGCCCCTGCTGCGGGTACTGCTGCTCGTACTGCGGCTGCTGCGCGTACTGCTGCTGCTCGGGGTACTGCTGCTGGTACTGCTGTTCCTGCGGGTACCCCTGCTGCGGATCGGCGTACGGCGCCTGGCCCTGCTGGGTCTGGTGCCCGGTCCACCCCTGGTCCCCGTACAGGGGATCCTCGGGGTGCCACGGTTCGGGGCCACGGCCCCGGCCATACTCAGTCATCGGTCCCCTAGAGCCGCGAGACGAAGGCGACGGCTGTTCGAATGCCGTCTCATCGCGCGGAACGTTACCGTATCGCGATCAGACAACCACTTCGACGCACTCGCCGGGCGGATTACCTGATACCCGTTCGGTCTCAAGAGCGTTCTGAAGGATCACCACGGCGGCTGCCTGGTCGATGACCGATCTGCCCTTCTTCGCGTTCTTCCCGGAGGCCCGCAGCCCCTGGGCGGCGGTGACCGTGGTCATCCGCTCGTCCACCAGACGGACCGTCACCGGCTTGATGCCCTTGGCCAGTTCGTTCGCGAAGGCGCGCACTTTGACCGCGGCCGGCCCCTCCCGCCCGCTGAGCGAGCGGGGCAGGCCGACCACGACCTCGAGGGGCTCGTACTCCTCGACGAGCTGCCGCAGCCGCCGGTGGGCGAAGGGGATGTCCCGGCCCGGAACGGTTTCCACCGGGGTGGCGAGGACCCCGTCGGGGTCGCACGAGGCGACCCCGATCCGGGCGTCCCCCACGTCGATGGCCAGCCGGCGGCCGCGGCGCAGCGTCATCGTCAGGCCGTCTCTACGACGAGGCGCTCGACGGCGCTGATGGCCTCCGGGATGGCTCCCGGGTTCTGGCCGCCGCCCTGGGCGACGTCCGGCTTGCCGCCACCGCCGCCGCCGAGGGTCTTGGCGGCCGTACGGACCAGGTCGCCGGCCTTGAGACCACGCTCGCGGGCGGCCTCGTTGGTGGCGATGACGGTCAGCGGGCGGTCGTTCGCCGTGGTGAACAGGGCCACGACGGCCGGCCGGCCGCCCTGGATGCGGCCGCGGACGTCGAGGACCAGCTTGCGCAGGTCGTCGGCGCCGGTGCCGTCCGGCACCGTGCCCACGACGAGGGCGACACCGCGGATGTCCTGGGCGTTCTCGGCGAGTCCGGCGGCGGCCTGGAGGACCTTCTCCGCGCGGAACTTCTCGATCTCCTTCTCGGCGTCCTTCAGCTTGCCGAGCATGGAGGCGATCTTCTCCGGCAGCTCCTCCGGGCGGCCCTTGACCAGCTCCTGGAGCTGGGCGACGACCGTGTGCTCCTTGGCGAGGAAGTTGTACGCGTCCACGCCGACGAGGGCCTCGACACGGCGCACGCCGGAGCCGATGGAGGACTCGCCGAGCAGCTTGACCAGGCCCAGCTGGGCGGTGTTGCCGACGTGCGTGCCGCCGCACAGCTCCTTGGAGAAGTCGCCGATGGTGACGACGCGCACGCGCTCGCCGTACTTCTCGCCGAACTCGGCGATGGCGCCCTGCTTCTTCGCCTCGTCGATGCTCATGATCTCGGCGGTGACGTCGAGCTCGCGCGAGAGCACGTCGTTGATCTTCTGCTCCACGTCGGTGAGGACCGGGCCGGGTACGGCGTTCGGGGAGCCGAAGTCGAAGCGGAAGCGGCCCGGCGAGTTCTCGGAACCGGCCTGGGCGGCCGTCGGTCCGAGGGCGTCGCGCAGCGCCTGGTGCGTCAGGTGCGTGGCCGAGTGGGCGCGGGCGATGGCCCGGCGGCGGTGGACGTCGATGGCGGCGTACGCGGAGGCGCCCACCGTCACCTCGCCGACCTGGACGGAGCCCTTGTGCACGGACACGCCGGGGACGGGCTGCTGTACGTCGCGGACGACGATGACGGCGCCCGAGTCGAGCTTGATGCGGCCCTGGTCGGCGAGCTGGCCGCCGCCCTCGGCGTAGAAGGGGGTGCGGTCGAGGACGACCTCGACCTCGTCGCCCTCGGAGGCGGCGGGCGCGGAGACGCCGTTGACCAGGAGGCCGACGATGGTGGACTCGCCCTGGTTGGTGGCGTAGCCGGTGAACTCGGTGGCGCCGGCGCGGTCGGCGATCTCGCGGTACGAGGAGACGTCGGCGTGGCCGGTCTTCTTGGCCTTGGCGTCGGCCTTGGCCCGGTCCCGCTGCTCCTGCATGAGCCGGCGGAAGCCGGACTCGTCCACGGAGAGCCCCTGCTCGGCGGCCATCTCCAGGGTGAGGTCGATCGGGAAGCCCCAGGTGTCGTGGAGCAGGAACGCCTTGTCCCCGGACAGGACCGTGCCGCCGGCGGCCTTGGTCTCGGTCACGGCGGTGTCGAGGATGTTCGTACCGCCCTTGAGCGCCTTGAGGAAGGCGGCCTCTTCGGCGAGCGCGACGGTCTCGATGCGCTTGCGGTCGGTGAGGAGCTCCGGGTACTGCTGCCCCATGGTGTCGATGACGACGTCGACGAGGTCCTGGACGACCGGACCGGTGGCACCCATCAGGCGCATGTTGCGGATGGCGCGGCGCATGATGCGGCGCAGCACGTAGCCGCGGCCCTCGTTGCCGGGGGTGACGCCGTCGCCGATGAGCATGACGGAGGTGCGGATGTGGTCGGCGACCACGCGCATGGACACGTCGGTGTCCTTCGCGGCGCCGTACCGGACACCGGTGAGCTCGGTGGCCTTGTCCATGACCACGCGCAGGGTGTCGGTCTCGTACATGTTCTGCACGCCCTGCAGGATCATGGCGAGACGCTCGAGGCCCAGACCGGTGTCGATGTTCTTCGACGGCAGGTCGCCGAGGATCGGGAAGTCTTCCTTCCCGTCGCCCGCGCCGCGCTCGTACTGCATGAAGACCAGGTTCCAGATCTCCACGTAGCGCTCGTCGTTGACGGCCGGGCCGCCCTCGACGCCGAACTCCGGGCCGCGGTCGTAGTTGATCTCCGAGCACGGGCCGCAGGGGCCGGGGACGCCCATGGACCAGAAGTTGTCCTTCTTGCCCAGGCGCTGGATGCGCTCGGCGGGGACGCCGATCACGTCGCGCCAGATCGTCTCGGCCTCGTCGTCGTCGAGGTAGACGGTGATCCAGAGCTTCTCGGGCTCGAGGCCGTAGCCGCCGTCCGCCACGGAGCTGGTGAGCAGCTCCCAGGCGTACTTGATGGCGCCTTCCTTGAAGTAGTCGCCGAAGGAGAAGTTGCCGCACATCTGGAAGAACGTGCCGTGGCGGGTGGTCTTGCCGACCTCTTCGATGTCCGGCGTACGGACGCACTTCTGCACGCTGGTGGCGCGGGGGGCCGGGGGCTTGGTCTCGCCGAGGAAGTACGGCTTGAAGGGGACCATGCCCGCGTTGACCAGCAGCAGAGTCGGGTCGTCCGCGATGAGCGACGCCGAAGGGACAACGGCGTGACCGCGCTCCTCGAAGAAGCTCAGCCAGCGGCGGCGGATTTCAGCCGACTCCATCAGTGGTCCTCATTCCGGTTGTACGTAACCGCCGGGCGGTTCGTTCGGTGGGTGGTCTTGTCGTGCTCGATGGCCCGCAGCCGCCGCGGCCCGGGGAGGGCGGTGACGTTGTCGGGCCGGTCGGGGTCGCTGTTCAGCCCCAGTGCATCGTTCAGCTCGTCCTCGCGCTGCGTCATTCCCGCCTTGACGTCGAGGGCGAAGTCCTTGAGGCGGTGGCCCGCCTCCACGGCCTTGTCGGCGGCCTGGGCGGCAAGGCTCTCCGGCGTCAGCTTCTTGAGCTGGCGGTTGACCTTGGTCGTGGCCCACACACCGGCGGCGGCGCCTGCGGTGAACCAGAAGGCTCGGCGGAACATCGGCGGTCTCAGCCCTTCTGCTTCCGGCGGCGGGCCGCCGGCACGGTACGGCCGACGATCACGGTTCGCCTGGTGGTCTTCGCGGGCGCCTCGTCCGTCCGGCCCAGGGCCCGGCGGACGCCGTACCCGAAGGCCGCGACCTTGACCAGCGGTCCCCCGAAGGTGGAGGCCACGGTGGAGGACAGCGCGGAGGCGTTGGAGGTGACCTCCTGGACGTCGCTCGCGATGGCGTCGACCCGGTCCAGCTGGGTGCGCGCGGAGCGGACGGTCGTGGAGGCGTCCGCCAGCAGCGGGACGGCCTGCTCGGTCACGTCCGCCACCAGCTTGGTGGTCGCCTTGAGCACCTGCGCCAGCCTCGCCAGCGCCACGGCGAGGAAGGAGACCAGGATGGCCCAGAAGACGGCCACGAGGATCCCGGCCACCTCTCCACCGGACACGTTGCACCGCTCCCTGCGCCTAGTAAATCTACGGAGAAAAGTCTCCCCCGACCCTATCGCGCCGGGGATCCGCCGCCGTACCTGATTTCGTGGCCCGGCGGGCTCGTCTTGTACGCAGCGCGTTCGGACCAGTACCCTCCGTGTCCCATGCGCCACAGACCGCTTCCCCGCACCGCGTACGGCAATCTTCCCTCGGAGCTCAGCGCCTTCGTCGGGCGGGGCGCCGAAGTGGCCGAGGTGGGGCGGCTCCTGGAGGCCTCGCGGCTGGTGACGGTGACCGGGACGGGCGGGGTGGGCAAGTCCCGGCTGGTGCTGGCCGCCGCCCGCGCCGAGGCGGAGGCGTCGCAGGAACGCTCCTGCGAGGGGGTCTGGCTGGTCGAGCTGGCGACCGTACGGGATCCGGCACTGCTGGAGCTGACCGTCTCGGAGGCCCTCGGGCTGACCGATCACACCACCCGGCCGCCCCGGGCCGTCCTGGCGGAGCACCTGGCCGGGCGGCGGCTGCTGCTGGTCCTGGACGGGTTCGAGCAGCTCGTCGACGAGGCGGCCGGGCTGGTGCGTGAGCTGCTGCGCGGCTGCCCCGGCCTGCGGGTCCTCGCGGCGGGCCGGCGGCCGCTGGACCTGGAGGGGGAGCTGGTCCTCCCGCTGGCCCCGCCGGCTCCGGAGGAGGCACTGGCCCTCCTGGCGGCCCGGGCGCGCGCCGCCGACCCGGCCTTCGCGGTGACCGAGGCGAACCGTGCCGAGCTGACCGAGCTGTGCGCCCGCCTCGACGGGGTTCCGCTCGCCCTCGAGCTGGCGGCGGGCCGGCTGCGGGCGCTGTCCCCCGCCCAGGTGCTCGCCCGCCTCGACGACCGCTTCACCCTGCTGACGGGAGGCTCGCGCGGGGCGCTCCCCCGGCACCGGGCGCTGCGTACGGCGATCGGCTGGAGCCACGAGCTGTGCACGGCCGCGGAGCGGCTGCTGTGGGCGCGGCTGTCGGTCTTCGCCGGGCCGTTCGACCTCGATGCCGCCGAGTACGTGTGCGCGGGTCCGGACCTGCCGGTGGAGAGCGTGCTGGACCTGGTCGGGGAGCTCCTGGCCCAGTCCCTGCTGCTCCGGGAGGAGACGGCGGCCGGGGTGCGCTACCGGATGCTGGAGTCCGTGCGGATGTACGGGGCGGGCTGGCTGGAGTCGCTGGGTGACGCGGACCGGCTGCGGCGGCGGCACCGGGACTGGTACGTGGGCCTGGCGACCTGGTGCGAGCTGGACTGGTTCAGCCCGCGGCAGGCCGAGGTGGCGGCGCTGGTGGAGACGGAGCTGCCGAACCTGCGCCTGGCCCTGGAGTGCTCCCTGGACGACCCGGACGAGGTGCACCTGGGCCGGCACCTGGCGGGAACGCTGTGGTTCTACTGGGCCGGCTGCGGCCGGCTCACGGAGGGCCGGCACTGGCTGGAGCGGGCCCTGGAGGACGCGGACGAGCCGGCGGCGTACGAGAGCTCGCGGCTGAAGGCGCTGTGGGTGCTGGGGTACGTCGCGGCCCTGCAGGGCGATGCGGTGGCCTCCATGAGCGCGCTGTACGAGTGCCGGGACGCGGCCGCGCGCAGCGGAAACGCCCTCGCCGCGGCGTACGCGGTGCACCGGCTGGGCTGTCTGGCGCTGGTCTCGGACGACATGGCGCGGGCCGGAGAGCTGCTGGGCCAGGCGCTGGAGCGGTACCGGGACGCCGGGGAGCTGAACAGCAACGTGCTGATGTGCCAGGTGGAGCTGGCGATGGCGCTCGCCTTCCAGGGGGAGACGGCCGGGGCGCTGGCGCTGTGCCGGGAAGTGCGGGAGATCTGCGAGGAGCGCGGGGAGCGCTGGACGAAGGCGTACGCCCTGTACGTCCTCGCGTACGCGGCGCTGGACGCGGGGGCGGCGGACGAGGCGCGGCAGCTGCTGACCGAGTGCGTGCAGATCAACCACGCCTTCCACGACCTGGTGGGGCTGGTGCTGGCCCTGGAGCTGCTCGCGCTGGTCGCGGTCGCGGAGGGCGATCCGGCGGAGGCGGCGGTGCTCCAGGGCGCCGCGGAGCCGATGTGGGGCGGGGTGGGCCTGCAATTGTTCGGTTCGGGGTACTTCAACGCGCCGCGGCTGATGTGCCAGGAGCGGGCGGGCGAGCTGCTGGGCGCCGAGCGCTATGCGGCGTACGCGGCGGAGGGGCGGGCGCTGAGCCGGGAGGCCGTGGTCGTGCGGGCGCAGCGGGGGCCGGGCGGCCCGGAGGACGGAAAAACCCGCCGCCCCCGAGGGGGACGGCGGGTTTCCACCAGCCTGTGAGGCCTAGGCCTGCATCAGCGGGCGTAGTACTCGACGACGAGCTGCTCGTCGCAGATGACCGGGATTTCCTTGCGGTTCGGGTCGCGGTCCAGGCGGAAGGCCAGGGCCTTCAGGTTGACCTGCAGGTAGCGCGGGGTCTCGCCCTCGCCTGCGTAGCCACCCTCACGGGCAACCTGGAACGGAACCTTCTCGCGGCTGCGCTCGCGCACGGTGACGACGTCGTCCGGGCGGACACGGAACGACGGCTTGTCGACCTTGCCACCGTTGACCTCGATGTGGCCGTGAACGACCATCTGGCGGGCCTGGTAGATGGTGCGGGCGATGCCCGAACGCAGAACCAGGGCGTCGAGGCGACGCTCGAGCTCGACGACAAGCGCCTCGCCCGTCTTGCCTTCGGCCTTCTTGGCGCGGTCGTACGCGCGGGCCATCTGACGCTCAGAGATGTCGTACTGAGCGCGCAGACGCTGCTTCTCGAGCAGACGAACCTTGTAGTCCGAGTTCTGCTTGCGGCCACGGCCGTGCTCGCCCGGCGGGTAGGGGCGGGCCTCGAAGTACTTGACGGCCTTCGGGGTCAGCGCAATGCCGAGGGCACGCGACTTCTTGACCTTGGGTCGCTTCTGGTTCACGTGGAACCTACCTCCATGTAAGTTAGGTGAGGCTTACCTTAGCGAGGAGGACGTAATGTCTCGACCACATGGGATCCCCCTGCCCAGTGCGCACCGGAGTTCAGATTCCAACGAAACGAAATCTGCTTTCGGCGACGATAGGCAAGGTCAGCCGCGTCCCAGGGAAGGCGTTCGGCAGCTCACCGGAGCCGAACGCGTACGAACCCTCGTAGAGTCCAACGCCTCAGTATCCCTCACGCTGCCGGGTGCTCGTGACAGTCACGGGCCCGACGAGTTCGGGGCAGGGATGCCGGCCGCGCGGACCGTCACCCCGGACGGGGACGTGATTCTCCTTGTTTCCGCGGAGTCCGCGGCTGCCAGGGCAGCCGCTCACGCCCAGGACGACGACCTCACCGCCGTGATCGAGATCACGGACGTGGCGCCGGTGTCCGTGCCCCATCGTATCCGAGGCCGCGCGTGGCTGGCCGGCTGGCTGACGACGGTACGCGGGACCGACCGCGCGGCCTGCGCGGCGCTGCTCGCGGAGCGGCAGCCGGTGGGCGAGCTGCTGGGGATGGCCGGCCGCCCCGCGTACGTACTGCTCCGCCTGGAGGTCGGCGAGATCTCGGTGGACGACCTGTGGGGCGCCGAGCACGTCGACCCGGAGGACCTGGCCGCCGCGCAGCCGGACCCGATGGCCGGGCACGAGGCGGAGCTCCTGCAGCACCTGGCCTCCTCGCACTCCGACCGGGTCGGGGAACTGTGCGGCCTGCTGGGCGCCCGGGAGGCGGACGGCATGACCGCCACCCCGCTCGCCCTGGACCGCCTCGGCCTGCGCGTGCGCTTCTCGGGCGGCGCCACCGGCTCCTTCGACGCCCGCTTCGACTTCCCCGAACCGGTCACGGACATCTGCGGCCTGCGCCGCGCGATGCGCACCCTCTTCGCAGCGGCGGGCCACTGAGACCGGCCGCCGGGCCGTGGGGTCAGGGTTCGCGGAGGCGTTCGCGGACCTTTTCCACCACGTCCGCGTACCGGGCTTCGGCCCCGTACCGCGTCGGCTCGTAGTACCGCTTGCCGTGCACCGCGTCCGGCGCGTACTGCTGGGCCGCGATGCCGCCCGGCACGTCGTGCGGGTACACGTACCCCACCGCGTGCCCGAGCTTCGCCGCGCCCTTGTAGTGCCCGTCCCTCAGGTGCGCCGGCACGGAGCCGGCCAGCCCGGCCCGTACGTCGGCCAGCGCCGCGCCGATCGCGGTCGTGGCGGTGTTCGACTTCGGGGCCAGCGCCAGCGCGATGGTGGCGTGCGAGAGGGTCAGCGCGGCCTCCGGGAAGCCGATCATCGCCACCGCCTGGGCGGCGGCCACCGCGAGCGGCAGGGCCGTCGGGTCCGCCAGGCCGATGTCCTCGCTCGCCGAGATCATCAGGCGTCGCGCGATGAACCGCGGGTCCTCGCCCGCGTCGATCATCCGGGCCAGGTAGTGCAGCGCCGCGTCCACGTCCGAGCCCCGGATCGACTTGATCAGCGCGCTCGCCACGTCGTAGTGCTGGTCGCCGTCCCGGTCGTAGCGGACGGCGGCGCGGTCGACCGCCTCCTCCACGGTCTGGAGGCTGATCTCCCCCTCGCCCTTGGCGAGGGCCGCCCCGGCGCCGGCCTCCAGCGCCGTGAGCGCCCGCCGGGCGTCGCCGCCGGCGATCCGCAGCAGGTGCGCCTCCGCGTCCGCGGGCAGGGTGACCGCTCCGCCCAGGCCCCGCTCCTCCGTCAGCGCCCGCCGCATCAGCGCGCTCAGGTCCTCGTCCGTCAGCGGTTCCAGCGTCAGCAGCAGGGAGCGCGACAGCAGCGGGGAGATGACCGAGAAGTACGGGTTCTCGGTGGTGGCCGCGATCAGCGTCACCCAGCGGTTCTCGACGGCCGGGAGCAGGGAGTCCTGCTGCGCCTTGCTGAAGCGGTGGATCTCGTCCAGGAAGAGGACGGTGTCCTTGCCGTAGCCGCCGGCGGCGCGTTTGGCGCCCTCGATGACCGCCCGTACCTCTTTGACGCCCGCCGTGATGGCGGACAGTTCCACGAACCGCTTCTGCGTGGCCTGGCTGACCACATACGCCAGGGTCGTCTTCCCGGTGCCCGGCGGGCCCCAGAGGATCACCGAGGAGGCACCGGCCGGGCCGCCGGCCCCGTCCCCGACCAGCCGCCGCAGCGGTGATCCGGGCTTCAGCAGGTGCTGCTGGCCGACGACCTCGTCCAGGGTGCGCGGGCGCATCCGGACGGCGAGCGGGGAGGTCGAGGGGTCCTTCTCCCGGCGGTCTTCGGCGGCAGCGGTGAACAGGTCTGGTTCCACACAGGAAGCCTATGCGAGGCCACCGACAGTCGCGGCGGGCCCGTCAGGAGGTCCAGAAGTCCCACCAGCGCGTCAGGATCAGCATCCCGACGATCCCGATGTGCAGCACCGGGAGCACCCACGTGAACTCGTCGAGGAAGCCCTTCAGCCAGCCCGGCGCGGGCAGCAGGCCCTGGCGCACGTTGTGCGAGGTGACGTACCAGAACATCAGGATCGTGGCGACCCAGGCCAGGCAGCACCACAGGCAGAGCGAGTTGATGTTGTACAGCGACTGGTAGGTCAGCCAGGCGCAGAACACGACGCCGAAGAGGGTGCCCGCGTTCAGCGTCAGCCAGTACCAGCGGCGGAACCGGGCCCCGGCGAGCAGGCTCATGCCGACGCAGATGACGATGCCGTACGAGACCAGCCCGAGCATCGGGTTCGGGAAGCCGAAGACGGAGGCCTGGTCGCTCGTCATGATGTTGCCGCAGGAGACGATCGGGTTCAGGCTGCAGCCCGGGACGAAGTTCGGGTCCTCGAGCAGCTTGAACTTGTCGATCGTGATCACCCAGGCGGCGAGGAGGCCCGCGGCCCCCGTGATCACCAGCAGCAGGGCCAGCGCCCGGCTGCCCCCGACGGTGGTGTCCGGGGCGGTCTCCGTGTCCGTACTGCGTGTCGTCATACCGCCCGCTCCACATCCGCAAGGTCAACAAGCACGGGCCATTGTGCCGTACGCCGCTGTGAACGGACGGGGCCGGGGAATCGTCCCCGGCCCCGTCGTTCTTCAGGTGTGCCCGCCGTCAGGCGAGGCGCGCCCTGACCGTCTCGACGAGCTCGGCGACCGGCACGGCGGCCTGGTCGCCGGACTCCATGTCCTTCAGCTGCACGACGCCGTCGGCGAGGTCGCGGTCGCCCGCGACGACCGCGAAGCGCGCGCCGCTGCGGTTCGCGTCCTTCATCGCGCCCTTGAGGCCCTTGCCGCCGTAGGACATGTCCGCCGCGATACCGGCCTTGCGCAGCTGGGTGACCAGCGCGAACAGGGCCGGCTTGGCCTCGCCGAGCGCCACGGCGAACACCGTGGTCGACGCCGGGATGTCCAGGTCGACGCCCTCGGCCTCGAGCGCCAGCACCGTACGGTCGACGCCCAGGGCCCAGCCCACGGACGGCAGCGCGGGGCCGCCGATCATCTCGGACAGGCCGTCGTAGCGGCCGCCGCCGCCCACCGCGGACTGCGAGCCCAGGCCGTCGTGGACGAACTCGAACGTGGTGCGCGTGTAGTAGTCGAGGCCGCGCACCAGCTTCTCGTCGTCCTCGAAGGCGACCCCGGCCGCCGTGATCAGCGCCCGGACCTCCTCGTGGTACGCCTTGCACGCGTCGCACAGGTAGTCGCGCAGCACCGGCGCGCCGACCAGCTGCTTCTGTACGTCGGCCCGCTTGTCGTCGAGCACCCGCAGCGGGTTGATCTCGGCCCGGCGGACGGTCTCCTCGTCGAGGTCGAGACCGCTCAGGAAGCTCTGGAGCGCCTCCCGGTACACCGGGCGGCACTCCTTGTCGCCCAGCGAGTTCAGCAGGATCCGGAAGTTGCGCAGGCCCAGCGAGCGGTACGCCTGGTCGGCCAGGATGATCAGCTCGGCGTCCAGGGCCGGGTCCTCGGCGCCGATGGCCTCGGCACCGACCTGCGAGAAGTGGCGGTAGCGGCCCTTCTGCGGCTTCTCGTAGCGGTAGTAGGAGCCCGAGTACCAGAGCTTGACCGGCAGGTTGCCCTTCTTGTGCAGGCTCGCCTCCAGCGCCGCGCGCAGGACCGAGGCCGTGCCTTCGGGGCGCAGGGCGAGCTGGTCGCCGCCCTTGGTCTCGAAGGCGTACATCTCCTTGGAGACGATGTCGGTGGACTCGCCCACGCCGCGGGCGAAGAGGCCGACGTCCTCGAAGCCGGGGGTCTCGATGTAGCCGTACCCGGAGTTGCGCAGGGGGGCGGAGAGGGCCTCGCGCACGGCCAGGTACTTCACGGAAACCGGGGGGATCAGGTCGTACGTGCCCTTGGGGGCCTGAAAAGTAGCCACGAAACTCTCGTCACATTCCTCGTCGTGGAGCGGCTGTCGGGTCCGCTGCCAGGCCGGCCGCGACCTCCCGCAAGTACGGGTTGGTCGCGCGCTCGCGGCCGATGGTGGTCTGGGGACCGTGGCCGGACAGCACCACGGTCGAGTCGTCGAGCGGCAGGCACACGCGGCCCAGCGACTCGAGCATCTCGGCGTGGGAGCCGCCGGGCAGGTCGGTGCGTCCGATGGAGCCGGCGAAGAGCAGGTCACCGGAGAAGAACACGGACGGGACGTCCGGGGCCTCCGGCATCCGGAAGGTCACCGACCCCTTGGTATGCCCCGGCGCGTGCGCCACGGAGAAGTCCATTCCGGCCAGCTTCAGGGCGGCGCCGTCGGTCAGCTCGCGGACGTCGTCCGGCTCGCCCACGGTGAGCTCGCCCATGAGCGGCATCCCGATGGAGCGGCCGAGGGCCTTCTCCGGGTCGCTCATCATGTAGCGGTCCTCGGGGTGGATCCAGGCCGGTACGTCGTGTGCTCCGCACACCGGAACGACCGAGGCCACATGATCGATGTGGCCATGGGTCAGCACGACCGCGACGGGCTTGAGCCGATGCTTCTTCAGCGTCTCCTCGACACCCTGGACGGCCTGGTGGCCCGGGTCGATGATGACGCACTCCTCACCCGCGGCGGGGGCGACCAGGTAGCAGTTGGTCCCCCAGGCCCCGGCGGGGAACCCGGCAATCAGCACGTTCGTCCTCAATCGTCGTCCGGCGGGAGGCTGCAGATCGGAATGCTGCTGCTCAGAGCCTACCGGCGCCCCTCATCACACAGCGAACCCATATACGGTACGGCCTAACCCAGCCCGGACAGTGGTACCAGAGACGCACAAGGAGACGACCCGGTGGTCACGAGCGATCAGCGGCGGCGACAGCTCGCCAGGGAGAAGTACGAGCGCCAGCAGAAGCGCCGGGCCGAGGCCCGGCAGAAGGCGCGCCGACGGGCGGCCGTGATCGGCGCGGCGGTGGCCGTGGTGGTCGCGACGCTGGTCGGCCTCATCGTGGGCGGTGTCTTCGACAAGGACACGAAGGACCAGGCGGCGGACCCGGCCGCCAGCCCGTCGGCGTCGCCCTCGCCGAAGCAGTCCCCGTCGCCCCCGATGGCCATCGACCAGAAGGCCACGTACACCTTCGGCCTGAAGACGAGCGCGGGCGACATCAACTTCACGATGGACGCGGCGAAGACCCCGCAGACCGTGAACTCGTTCAAGTCGCTCGCCGACAAGGGCTACTTCGACAACACCAAGTGCCACCGGCTGACGTCGAGCGGGATCTTCGTGCTCCAGTGCGGCGACCCGGAGGGCACCGGCATGGGCGGCCCCGGCTACAACATCCCGGACGAGAACCTCGACGCCCTGGGCAAGGCGAACGAACAGGGCCAGGTCGTCTACCCGGCGGGCACCGTCGCGATGGCCAACACGGGCCGGCCCGGCTCGGGCGGCAGCCAGTTCTTCCTGGTCTACAAGGACAGCCCGCTGGCGCCCTCGTACACGCCGTTCGGCAAGATCGACGCGGCGGGCATGAAGGTCCTGGAGGAGATCGCCAAGGCCGGTACGGCCGACGGCGGCCAGGACGGTGCCCCGAAGACCGAAGTGAAGATCGAGAAGGGCACCGTCACCCAGAACTGACCGGAAGCCGCTGCCACGGGCCTGGCGGCCCGCATCCCGCCCCCAGGGCCCGTCTTCCGGGACGAGCCGGGCCGATATTCCGTCGTGCGGGATGCGGACAGCCGGCCCGGCGGTCGCCTATGTTGGCGTTGTGCAGGGCGGGCGCGGCCCGCCCCAGGAAACTGTGGACGATGCCCAGGGGGTGAACCCCTCGCAGGCATCAGGTGGAGGAGGCGCTGTGATCAGCGACCCGTGGGGCCGAGTCGACGAGACGGGCACCGTGTACGTGCGTACTGCCGATGGCGAGAAGGTCGTCGGTTCGTGGCAGGCGGGCACCCCTGAGGAGGCCCTGGCCTATTTCGAACGCAAGTACGAGGGCCTGGTGGTGGAGATCGGCCTCCTCGAAAAGCGGGTGCGGACCACCGATCTGTCCGCCAAGGACGCGCAGACGGCGATCGACCACCTGCGCACCCAGGTCGACGAGCACCACGCCGTGGGAGACCTCGACGCGTTGCGCGTGCGGCTGGACAAGCTGGTCGAGACCGTGGAGTCGCGGCGCGAGGAGCGCAAGGCCCAGAAGGCCAAGCAGACGGACGAGGCCCGTGCGGCCAAGGACGCGCTGGTGGTCGAGGCCGAGGAGCTGGCGCAGAGCGACCAGTGGCGCAGCGCGGGCGAGCGGCTGCGCGCCCTGGTGGACATCTGGAAGGGTCTGCCGCGCCTGGACCGCAAGTCGGACGACGAGCTGTGGCACCGCTTCTCGCACGCCCGCTCCGCGTTCTCCAAGCGCCGCAAGGCGCACTTCGCCTCGCTGGACGCGCAGCGCGAGGATGCCCGCAAGGTCAAGGAGAAGCTGGTCGCCGAGGCCGAGGCGCTGTCGAAGTCGACCGACTGGGGTCCGACGGCCGCCCGCTACCGCGAGCTGATGGCGGACTGGAAGGCGGCGGGCCGGGCGCAGCGCGAGGCCGAGGACGACCTGTGGAACCGTTTCCGCGGTGCGCAGGACGTGTTCTTCGCGGCGCGCAGCGAGGTCTTCGCGGAGCGCGACGCCGAGCAGACCGAGAACCTGAAGCTGAAGGAGGAGCTGGCCGACGAGGCCGAGAAGCTCGTCCCGATCACCGACCTGAAGGCGGCCCGTGCCGCGTTCCGCTCCCTCAACGAGCGCTGGGAGGCCATCGGCCACGTGCCGCGGGACGCCCGGCCGAAGGTCGAGGGCCGGATGCACTCCGTGGAGCGGGCCCTGCAGGAGGCCGAGGAGGGCGAGTGGCGCCGTACGAACCCGGAGGCGCGGGCGCGCGCGGCCGGTCTGACGGGCCAGCTGCAGGCGGCCGTCGACAAGCTGCGTGAGCAGATCGACGCGGCGCGCGCCGCGGGCAACAACGCGAAGGCCGACAAGCTCTCGCGCGAGCTGGAGGGCCGCCAGGCCCTGCTGGACCAGGCCCTGAAGGGCCTGGAGGAGTTCGGCGGCTGACGCCCCGGCACTCTGTGGTCGTACGCGGGCCCCGGTACGGAATTCCGTACCGGGGCCTCGTCCGTCTCAGGGCCGGGCCCGTTTGTCGTCCTGGATCAGGTCGAGCGCGTGCTCCAGGACCTCGCACGCGTGGAGGTGGTTCCCGGACTCCTGCAACAGGCCCGCCAGCCACCGGCACACCAGGACCGCCTCGGGGCGGTGGAACCGGTGGACGCGTACGAAGGCCTCTTCCAGGACGGCGATGGCCTCGCCGAGCTGCCCGGTCTCGGCCAGCATGTCGGCCAGTTCGAGCTGGACCGCCAGCAGGTCGCCCTCGCCCGCGCCCGACCGCTCGCGCAGGGCCAGCCGCAGTACCGGCAGGGCGTCCCGGGTCCGCCCCGCCGAGCGCAGGGTGCGGGCCAGTGCGAGTCCCGTGCCGACCATGGCCGACTGCAGGTCGCCCCGGAGCACCGGCCCGGCCGGGACTCCGTGCGCGGCGCGGGCCCGGTTGCGGAAGAGCTTGAGCCGTCCGACGCCGTTCTCCTGGGCCTGCCGCGGCAGGGGCCGGTTCTTGCCGCGCAGCCGCAGCTCCAGGGTGCGGAACAGGGTGTCCAAGTCGATCAGCTCGGGGCCGTCCGGGATCCCTTCGCGCAGCACCTTGAGGAGTTCCCCGGTGAAGGCGGTGTGGCGTTCCCCGTCGGGGGCGAGGGCCACCCGGTTCGGCGGGGAGGCGGTGAGGACGTAGGCCCCCTCGACGGCGGTCTGGGCGGCGAGGTCCTCCCCGTCCGCGCCGGCGAGGGTGCGCGCGGCCCGCCCGCTGAAGCAGCAGTCGAGGATCACCACCTTGCGGGCGGCGCGGGAGGTGCGCAGGGCCGAGCGCAGGTGCCGGTAGGCGACGGCGGTGTATCCGACGTTCTCCCGCGAGCCGTACAGGGACAGGAACAGGTCGGAGGCTTCGGCGTCCCGCATGCCGTGGCCGGCGAAGTAGACGAGGAGGGTGTCGGTGGCCTCCTCGCCGGCCTGGTGGACGGGGTCCAGCAGGTCGGCCGGGAGCGACGGGTTCCGGACGAGGGTGAGGTTCCGCTCGGGCAGTCCCCAGACCGTGGGGTCGAAGAGTTCGGCTGCCAGGTCCTCGATGTTCGCCTCGACCGCGGGGAGCCCGGACAGATCGCTGTATCCGGCGCCGCCGATGAGCACGGCGCGTGAGCCCGCCGGGTCAGGAACTCCCGTCATCTGCCCCGTCCAGGGCCGCCACGATGCGGCGGAGCGCCTCCGGGTCGGCGGCCTGCCCGCCGTCGATCCGGACCTCGTAGGGGCCCCTGCGCACGGTCAGTGCGGGCGGGCGGCGGCGGGCGAGCCGCCACTGCAGCACCGCGAAGAGCAGGGAGGCGGTGGACAGCCCGCTGCCGACGGCCAGTTGCAGCACGTCGAAGCCGCCCCCGGCCATGTGCCCGTCCTCGGCGGGCCGGTCTCCGGCGATCAGGCCGCGCACCTCGCGGCCGGCGTCCTCGTCCGCGGCCAGCCAGGCCAGCAGGGAGCGCAGCTCTTCCTCGGGTTCCCCGTCATCGGCGACCCGTACCTCGAATTCATGCATCCGTGTCGTTCCTCCCCGCTCCGATGCGTGTGCTGACCCGCGCGAACAGTTCCAGGGCCGTGGCGGCCTCGCCCAGCCGCACCAGGCAGACGGCCTTCCAGTACTGGCAGGCCAGGGTGGTGGGATGGTCCGCGCCGAGCGTGTCCCGGCAGTACGGGAGCATCCCTTCCAGGATGTCGGCGGCCTGCTGGACGTCACCGCGCAGCAGCAGGCCGACGGCCTCGCGCTGCCGGGCCAGGGCGGAGGACTCGGTCATGCGGCTGCGCACCAGGCGGCGGGTGACGCCGCTCAGGGTGACCGGCTCGGCCACGTGGGCCGCGCCGTGCCATGGGGCGCCGGCGGGTTCGGCCGGCGGCCGCAGCCGCGGCGCCTCCGGTACGGTCCCGGGCTCCGCGGCCCAGGGCAGCAGGAGCCGGATGGCCTCGGCGGTGTCCGCGGGCCGGTTCGCGGGATCCTTGGCGCAGAGGCTGTCCACGACCTCCGCGAAGCCGTCCGGCAGGTCCGTGAGGATCTCGCGCATGGGGGGCAGCCCGCGCAGGATCCGGTACACGACGGGGGCGTGGCTGTCCTGCGCGGCCCCCGCCGGCGGTCTTCCGGTGAGCATGAAGCGCAGGCAGACGCCGACCCCGTACAGGTCCGACGCCGCGGTGGCCCTCGTCCCGTCGAAGCGCTCCGGTGCGAGGTAGCCGACCGTGCCGACCACGACGCTGCCCGCGGTGTCGTCGTCCTCCACCAGTTTCGCGATGCCGAAGTCGTACAGCACCACCCCGCGGCTGGTGAGCCGGACGTTCTGCGGTTTCACGTCCCGGTGCAGCACCCCGCTGGCGTGTGCCGCGGCCAGCCCGGCGAGCATGTCCACGGCCACCCGGCAGGCCCGGTCCACGGGCAGCGGCTGCCCGCGTCCGGCGACCAGCTCGGAAAGGTCCTCCCCGTCGAGCAGTTCCATCAGCAGGTACGGGACGCCCTCGTCCACGCCGGTGTCGTAGACGGCGACCACACCGGGGTGGCTGATCCGGGCGAGGGCGACGCCCTCGTCCCGGAACCTCTGCGCGTCGCCCTCGCGGAAGCCGCCCTGGAGGCATTTGATCGCCACGCGCCGTTCGAGGCGGAGGTCCTCCGCCTCGAAGACCACGCCCATGCCGCCGCGGCCGATGACCCGGACGGGCTCGTAGCGTCGGCTGAGGCCGCGCGGAAACAGGTCGTACGTACCCACGCGCGCCCCCCGGTGCGGCTTCAGACGGTGCTCACGGCCTCCTTGCCGACGTCACACGGTAGACGTCGTACACGCCCTCCACACCCCGAACGGCCTTCAGGACGTGGCCCAGGTGCTTGGGGTCGCCCATCTCGAACGTGAAGCGGGAGGTGGCCACGCGGTCGCGGGAGGTCTGGACGGCGGCCGACAGGATGTTCACGTGCTGGTCCGACAGGACGCGGGTGACGTCCGACAGCAGGCGGGACCGGTCCAGGGCCTCGACCTGGATGGCGACCAGGAAGACCGAGGACTGGGTGGGGGCCCACTCGACCTCCAGCATCCGCTCGGGCTGCTGGGAGAGGGAGTCGACGTTGACGCAGTCCGCGCGGTGAACCGATACGCCGCTGCCGCGCGTGACGAACCCGATGATCGGGTCGCCCGGCACCGGGGTGCAGCAGCGGGCCAGCTTGACCCACACGTCGTCGACGCCCTTGACGACGACGCCCGGGTCGGCGTTGCTGCGCCGCTTGCGGCCGCGCGCGGGCGGGATCGACTCCTCGATGTCCTCGCCGGCCGCTTCCTCGCCGCCGAGGGCCGACACCAGCTTCTGTACGACGCCCTGCGCGGCCACGTGGCCCTCGCCGATCGCCGCGTACAGGGAGGAGATGTCGGGGTAGCGCATCTCGTGCGCCAGGGTGACGAGGGAGTCGCCGGTGAGGATGCGCTGGATCGGCAGGTTCTGCTTGCGCATGGCCCGCGCGATGGCGTCCTTGCCGTGCTCGATGGCCTCGTCGCGGCGCTCCTTGGAGAACCAGGCGCGGATCTTGTTGCGGGCACGCGGGGACTTGACGAAGCCGAGCCAGTCGCGGGACGGTCCGGCGCCCTCGGCCTTGGAGGTGAAGACCTCGACCAGGTCGCCGTTGTCGAGCGTGGACTCCAGCGGGACGAGGCGGCCGTTGACCCGGGCCCCTATGGTCCGGTGGCCGACCTCGGTGTGGACGGCGTACGCGAAGTCCACGGGCGTTGCCCCGGCCGGCAGCGCTATGACGTCGCCCTTGGGCGTGAAGACGAAGACCTCGTTGCGGGAGAGGTCGAAGCGCAGCGAGTCGAGGAACTCGCCCGGGTCCTCGGTCTCCTTCTGCCAGTCGAGCAGCTGGCGCAGCCAGGCCATGTCGTTGACCGTGTCCTGCCCGGCGCTGCCCTTGGCGGCCTGGGGGACGTCGGTGCGTACCTTCGAGGTGCCCGCGACGGTCTGCTGCTTGTACTTCCAGTGCGCGGCGATGCCGTACTCGGCGCGGCGGTGCATGTCGAAGGTGCGGATCTGGAGCTCGACCGGCTTGCCGCTGGGCCCGATGACCGTCGTGTGGAGCGACTGGTACATGTTGAACTTGGGCATCGCGATGTAGTCCTTGAACCGGCCGGGGACCGGGTTCCATCGCGCGTGCACGGTGCCGAGGGCGGCGTAGCAGTCCCGTACGGTGTCGACGAGGACGCGGATGCCCACCAGGTCGTAGATCTCCGCGAAGTCACGGCCGCGGACGATCATCTTCTGGTAGACGCTGTAGTAGTGCTTGGGTCTGCCGGTGACGGTGGCCTTGATCCGGGCGGCCCGCAGGTCGGTCTGCACCTCGTCGGTGACGATCGCGAGGTACTCGTCGCGCTTGGGCGCGCGCTCGGCGACCAGGCGCACGATCTCGTCGTACATCTTCGGGTAGAGGATCGCGAAGGAGAGGTCCTCGAGCTCCCACTTGATCGTGTTCATGCCCAGCCGGTGCGCCAGCGGGGCGTAGATCTCGAGGGTCTCGCGGGCCTTCTTCTCCTGCTTCTCCCGCTTGAGGTAGCGCATGGTGCGCATGTTGTGCAGGCGGTCGGCGAGCTTGATCACCAGGACCCGGGGGTCCTTGGCCATCGCCACGACCATCTTGCGGACGGTCTCCGCCTGGGCGGCCTCGCCGAACTTGACCCGGTCGAGCTTGGTGACGCCGTCGACGAGGAGGGCCACGGCGTCGCCGAAGTCGCGGCGCAGGTCCTCGAGGCCGTACTCGGTGTCCTCGACGGTGTCGTGGAGCAGACCGGCCATCAGGGTGGCCGGGTCCATGCCGAGCTCGGCGAGGATCGTGGTGACCGCGAGCGGGTGGGTGATGTACGGGTCGCCGCTCTTGCGCTTCTGGCCGCGGTGCCAGCGCTCGGCGACCTGGTAGGCCTGTTCCAGCTGGCGCAGCGTCGCCGTCTCGATCTTCGGGTCGTTGCTGCGGACTATGCGGAGCAGCGGCTCCAGTACCGGGTTGTACGGATTCGTGCGCTGCACGCCGAGCCGGGCGAGGCGGGCGCGCACCCGGTTGGAGGACCCGGCCGACTTCGCCGGCGCGGGCTTCACCGGCGGGGCCGGCGGGGGCGTGGCGGCGGCCGCCTTGGCCTGCTCGGCCTGCGGGTCGGGCTGCGCGGCGGAAAGTGGCTGGACCTCGTCTGGCAAGAGCGCTCCTCACGGGGGTCCCCCGAGACGCAGTCCGGGGGAGGGTCCGGTGCCCGTGTCCGGTCCGGATAACCCATCGTAGCGAGGGTTGCGTCCCCTCGTTCTCCCGGTCCACGGTCTGCTGCGGGCGCCGCACACGCAGAACGGCGGGCACCCGGGACGTCCCGGATACCCGCCGCTCGACGAGCAAACGCGTCAGACCACGATCAGCGCGTCCAGCGGAGCCTCGCCCAGCGCCTCGGCCAGCCGCAGGCGGCCCGGCAGGAACGACAGCTCCATCAGGACCGCCACCCCGGCGACCTCGGCCCCGGCCCGCCGGATCAGCGAGAGCGAGGCTTCGGCCGTGCCACCGGTGGCGAGGACGTCGTCGATGACCATGACCCGGTCACCGGCCGCCAGATCCTCGGCGTGGACCTCGATCTCCGCGGTCCCGTACTCGAGCTCGTAGGCCTGCGCCAGCGTCGCCCCCGGCAGCTTCCCGGCCTTGCGCACCGGCACGAAGCCGACCCCGGCCTGTACGGCCACCGGAGCCGCCAGGATGAACCCGCGCGCCTCCAGCCCGACGATCTTCGTCGCCCCGTACCGCCCGGCCAGCTCCACCAGCGCGTCGGTCAGCGCCGCGAACGCCCGCGCGTCCGCCAGCAGCGGGGTGATGTCCTTGAACATCACGCCCGGCTTCGGATAGTCCGCCACGTCCTTGATCCGGCTGAGCAGCAGCTCGCGCACGCCCTCGGACAGCGGTGACGCCGTCACCGGCGCCGTCCCGGCTGCCGGCCCTGCGCCACGACCTGCGGCGCGTCCTCGGAGTCGTAGCCCTCGTCCGCGGACTCGCCCTTCGCCGCCGCGGCCGCCCGCTTCGCGAGGACCCGCTTCTTCAGGGCCTTCATCGCCGGCTCGCGCTCCTTGAAGTCCACGACCAGCGGGGTCGCGATGAAGATCGAGGAGTACGCACCGGCCGCGAGGCCGACGAACAGCGACAGCGAGATGTCGTTCAGCATGCCGGCGTCCAGCAGGCCGCCGCCGATGAAGAGCAGGGCCGCCACCGGGAGCAGCGCCACGACCGTGGTGTTGATCGAGCGGACCAGCGTGCCGTTGATGCTGCGGTTGGCGATCTCGCTGTACGTCCAGCGGGTCTGCTTGGCGATGTCCTTCGACCCCTCCTTGAGACCGTCGAAGACGACGACGGTGTCGTAGAGCGAGTAACCGAGGATCGTCAGCAGACCGATGACCGTACCCGGGGTGACCTCGAAGCCGACCAGCGCGTAGATGCCGACGGTGATGGTGAGGTCGTGGATCAGCGCGATCAGCGCCGCGATCGCCATCCGCCACTCGAAGGCGATGGCCAGGTAGATCACCACGAGGATCATGAAGATCCCGAGGCCGGTCCAGGCCTTGTTGGCGATCTGCTCGCCCCAGCTGGGGCCGACGAGGTCCGCGTTGATGTCGGCCTCGGTGACCTTGAGGGCCGTGGCGAGCTGCTTCTTCACGTCGGTCGCGGCGTCGGTGTCCAGACCGGAGATCTGGATCCGCATGCCGCCGGTGCCGAGCTCCTGGACGATCGCGTCGTGACCCGAGGCCTTCTCCGCCTCGTCGGTCGCCGCGGCGACGGAGACGGCCGTCTTCGGGGTGGTGAAGACGGCACCGCCCTTGAACTCGATGCCCATGTTGAGGCCCTGAACGGCCAGGGCCGCGATCGCCGTGATGGTGATCAGGATGGAAACGCCGTACCAGATGAAGCGCTTGCCGACGAAGTCGTAGCCGACCTCACCGCGGTACAGCCTGGCGCCGAGATCTCCCAGCTTCGACATCTCTCACGCCTCCTTTGCGTCGACGGGGGCGGGTGCGGAACCGGTACGGCGGGACCGGCGCAGCGGCGGCTTGGCGCCGAGCCGCGTCGGGTCCAGCCCGGACCACGGGTGACCGCTGGCGAAGAACTTCGTACGCGCCAGCAGCGTCATGACCGGCTTGGTGAAGAGGAACACCACGACCACGTCGAGCAGGGTGGTGAGACCCAGCGTGAAGGCGAAGCCCTGCACCTTGCCGACGGTGACGATGAACAGCACCGCGGCGGCCAGGAACGACACGAAGTCGGAGACCAGGATGGTGCGCCGGGCGCGCGGCCAGGCCCGCTCGACGGCCGGACGCAGGGTGCGGCCCTCGCGGATCTCGTCGCGGATGCGCTCGAAGTACACGATGAACGAGTCCGCCGTGATGCCGATCGCCACGATCGCACCGCAGACGGCGGGCAGGTTCAGCGCGAAGCCGATGCCCTTTCCGAGCAGCGCCATGATCGTGTACGTGAGGATCGCGGAGACCAGGAGGCTGATGATGGCGACGAACGCCAGGCCCCGGTAGTACACCAGCAGGTAGATCACCACGAGCAGCAGGCCGATGGCGCCGGCGATCAGGCCGGCCTTCAGCTGCTCACCGCCGAGCGCGGCCGTGACCGTGGTGACGCTGTCCTCGCTGAAGGAGAGCGGCAGGGCGCCGTACGAGAGCATGTTGCCCAGGTCCTGCGCGGACTGCTGGGTGAAGCCGCCGGAGATCTCGGCGTTGCCGCCGGTCAGCGCCTGGCTGACGGAGGGGTCGGAGATGACCTCGCCGTCGAGCACGATGGCGAACTGGTTCTGCGGGGCCTGCTTGGTGGCGAGCTCACCGGTGATCTTGGCGAACTTGTCGGCGCCGCTGTCGGTGAACTGCATCGTGACGATCCACATGCCGCGCTGCGGGTCGATGATGCCCTTGGCGTCCTTGACGTCCTTGCCGTCGACCTGTGCCGGGCCGAGGATCCACTTGCCCCAGGCGGTACCGCGCTGGCCGCAGGCGACCATCGGGTCGGTGGGCTTGGCGCCCTTGCCGGCGGCGGCGCGCTGCTCCTCGTTGGTGCAGTCCAGCTTCGCGAAGGCTTCCTGGAGGCCGGCTGCGGCGGTCTCCTCGGCCGACGGGGGCGTGGACGGCGACGGTGCGCCCGACGGGGTCGGGGCGGCCTTGTTGTCGTCTGCCTTCTTCGACTCGCTACCCGAGGGGGTGGGAGTGGGGGCGTTCGGGGCCTTGAGGGCCTCGCTGAGCGCACGGCCCTGGGAAGTGGCGCTGGACGACGGGGTGGCCGACGGGGACGTGCCGTCGCCGGCCTTGGGAGCGCCGGAGCCGCTCGCGGAGGGGCTCGGGCTCTGGGCGCCCTCGGGAGCGGCGGGGGCGCCGTCCGCGAAGGCGAGGACCGGACGGAAGTACAGCTGGGCGGTGGTACCGACCTGCTCGCGCGCCTGCTGCTCGTTCGTCCCCTTGGGGATGTTCACGATGATGTGGTCGCGGCCCTGGGTCTGGACCTCGGCCTCCGACACGCCGAGACCGTTGACGCGGCGCTCGATGATGCCGACCGCCGTGTTCATGTTGGTCTCGTTGATCGCGTCCGGCTTGCCGGGCTCGCTCTTGGCCTTGAGCGTGATGCTCGTGCCGCCGGCGAGGTCGATGCCCAGCCGGGGAGTCGTCTGCTTGGAGAGGAACATCCCCGCGGTGAGCGCCACCATCGCGATCAGGATGATCGCCAGGGCGCGCCCCGGCCTCCCCTGAGCCCCCGTGGGCCGCCGGCCCTTCTTCGGTGCTGCCACCTTGTCGTTTCTCCCTGTCCAACCGCCCCGCGCCGGGTCAGCGCGCGGACGGCCACGAAAATGTGTGGTGGGGACCCCTGCCCCCCGCAGAAGTGGGTCGCTGCCCGGGACCGCGACGGCCGCCGGTCAGGCGCCCTCGCGGTCCCCGGCCCGCGCGCTACTTCGCGCCGGGCTCGCCGTCCGTCTTGCCGTCCTTGGGCTCGTCTTCCTTCGGCTCGTCCTTCTTGCCGAGGTCGAGCTTCGGGGCCTCGTCCGCGTCCTTCTCGGTGAGGGAGGAGGCGTCGTCGGGGACGACCGGCGTGTCGATGGTCAGATCATCGGTGGTGCCGTGGACGATGCGGTTGTATTCCGCGTCCTCGAGGACGGCGCCGATGGCGTTCTTCGCGTAGACCGCGTGGACGCCGGGAGCCACCTCGAGGGTGACGGTGTCGTCGCCGATCTCCTTCACCGTGGCGTACATGCCGCCGATGGTGCGGACCCCGGTGCCGGGCGTCATCTGGTCGCGCATCTGCGCGGCCGCCTGCTGCTTCTTCTTCGCGGAACGGGTCATCAGGATCATCGCCCCGATGAGCACGATGAACGGGAGGAATGTCAGGAGATTCACGGGACGGAGATCCTTCGCACGACCGCACGCGGACGGCGGCCTTTTCTACGGGGGTGGGCACACCGACCCGAAGGGTCGGCATCGGCGGAGTCTAGGCGAGTCCGCACCGATGGAACAACGCCCAGCATGGCACCGCAGTTCCTGAGGGTGCGAACCTCCGCGCCGTCAGGCCCCGAACAAGCCCTGTTGTCCGCTTGATCCGCCGCGGTGGTGCTGGGGCGGTGTGCCCGGCGGTACTGCTTCGTTCACGAGTCCCAGGTGGGACCAGGCGGCGGGCGTCGCGACCCGTCCCCTGGGGGTGCGTGCGAGCAGGCCTTCGCGGACGAGGAAGGGCTCGGCGACCTCCTCCACGGTCTCCCGCTCCTCGCCGACGGCGACGGCGAGCGTGGACAGGCCCACGGGCCCGCCGCCGAAGAGCTTGAGCAGCGCCTCCAGGACGGCCCGGTCCAGGCGGTCCAGCCCGCGCGCGTCCACCTCGTACACCTGCAGGGCGGTACCGGCGACCTCGCGGTTGATCACACCGTCCGCGCGGACCTGGGCGTAGTCGCGGACGCGGCGCAGCAGGCGGTTGGCGATGCGGGGGGTGCCGCGGGAGCGGCCGGCGATCTCGGCGGCGCCGTCGGCGTCGATCTCGACGTCGAGGAGGCGGGCGGAGCGGTGGATGACGCGCTCCAGCTCCTCGGGGGCGTAGAACTCCATGTGCCCGGTGAAGCCGAAGCGGTCGCGCAGCGGGGGCGGCAGCAGGCCGGCCCGTGTGGTCGCCCCGACCAGGGTGAAGGGCGGCAGCTCCAGGGGGATGGCGGTGGCGCCCGGCCCCTTCCCCACGATCACGTCGACGCGGAAGTCCTCCATGGCCATGTACAGCATCTCCTCGGCGGGCCGGGACATGCGGTGGATCTCGTCGAGGAAGAGGACCTCGCCCTCCTGGAGGGAGGAGAGGATGGCCGCGAGATCGCCGGCGTGCTGGATGGCGGGCCCGGAGGTGATGCGGATGGGCGCGCCCATCTCGGCCGCGATGATCATCGACAGGGTGGTCTTGCCGAGGCCGGGGGCGCCGGAGAGCAGGACGTGGTCGGCGGTGGCGCCGCGCTGCCTGGCCGCCTTCAGGACGAGGTCCAGCTGCTGGCGGACCTTCTCCTGACCGACGAACTCCCCGAGGTCCTTGGGACGCAGCGCCGCCTCGACGGCGGTGTCCTCCCCGTCGGCGGAGGCGGCCACGAGCCGCTCGGTCTCGGCGTCGGTCTCGTCGTCCCAGTTCACGGTGTCAGTCTGCCTTCTCGGTATGCACGGTGGGTCTCGTGTGCGGCGCCGCTGCGGGGGCTCCGCTGCGGGCGCTCCGCCGCACGTCAGCGGGCCCGGTTCAGGGACTGCAGGGCGGCGCGCAGGAGCTGGGGAACGGGGGCCGCGCCTCCGGCGGCGATGGCCGCCTCGGCCTGCGGGGTGACCGCGGAGACGGCCTCCTCGGCCTCCCGGGAGGCGTACCCGAGGCCGATCAGCGCCGCGGCGAGCTGCTCCGTCCACGGCGCGGGCCCCGGCGCGGCGGCCCGCTGCGCCCCCACCAGGCCGCTGGAGCCCAGCGGAGCCCCCAGCTTGTCCTTCAGCTCCAGCAGCAGCTTCTGCGCGCCCTTCTTGCCGATCCCCGGCACCGCCATCAGGGACTTCTCGTCACCCGTCGACACGGCCGTCCGCAGCGCGTCGGGACTGTGCACGCCGAGCATGGCCTGCGCGAGCCGCGGTCCGACCCCGCTCGCCGTCTGGAGCAGTTCGAAGACCTGCCGCTCGTCGTCGTCGGCGAAGCCGTACAGGGTGAGCGAGTCCTCCCGTACGACCAGCGAGGTGGCCAGCCGGGCGTGTTCGCCCGTCCGCAGCCCGGCGATGGTGTTCGGCGTGCACTGCACGGCCATGCCCACTCCCCCGACCTCGATCACGGCCAGGGTGGGGGCGAGCGCGGCGACGGGGCCGCTGACGAAGGCGATCATCGGGTACGGCCTTTCGAGCCAGAGGCGTGCAGGGCGACCGCCTGCTGGAGGCGGTTCTGGGCGGGGGCCCGCCAGATGTGGCAGATGGCCAGGGCGAGGGCATCGGCGGCGTCGGCCGGCTTCGGCGGTGCGTCCAGTCTGAGCAGCCGGGTCACCATGGCTCCGACCTGGGCCTTGTCGGCCCGGCCGCTGCCGGTGACGGCGGCCTTGACCTCGCTCGGCGTGTGCAGGGCGACCGGTATTCCGCGCCGGGCCGCGCACAGCATGGCGACGGCGCTCGCCTGGGCGGTTCCCATCACCGTGCTGACGTTGTGCTGGCTGAACACCCGTTCCACGGCGACGACTTCGGGCCGGTGGTTGTCGAGCCATTCCTCGATGCCCTGCTCGATGGCGACGAGCCGGTCTCCCAACTCCGCTTCGACGGGCGTGCGGACGACCCCCACCGCGCGCATGGTCAGGGGGCGGCCGGCGACACCCTCGACGACGCCGATACCGCATCGCGTCAGCCCCGGGTCCACACCGAGTACGCGCATCTCCCCCCCAACCATCGATCACATGTCCGTGTGGGTGCAGCGTATCGGGACCCGCTGACAAAGCGGCCAAAGCGACGGGCCGACAGGATGTGTCCTGTCGGCCCGTCGTCGAAATCAGCGCCCGGCTCAGGCGTCGACCTTCTCCATGACCTCGTCCGAGACGTCGAAGTTGGCGAAGACGTTCTGCACGTCGTCGCTGTCCTCCAGCGCGTCGATCAGCTTGAAGATCTTGCGCGCGCCCTCTTCGTCCAGCTCGACCTGCATCGAGGGGACGAAGCTGGCCTCGGCGGAGTCGTAGTCGATGCCCGCCTCCTGGAGCGCGGTGCGGACCGCGACCAGGTCGGTGGCCTCGCTGATGACCTCGAAGGACTCGCCGATGTCGTTGACCTCTTCGGCACCGGCCTCGAGCACCGACTCCAGGATGTCGTCCTCGGACAGCTCACCCTTGGGCAGGACGACGACGCCCTTGCGGTTGAACAGGTACGAGACCGAGCCCGGGTCGGCCATCGAACCGCCGTTGCGGGTCATGGCGACCCGCACGTCGGACGCGGCGCGGTTGCGGTTGTCGGTGAGGCACTCGATGAGCACCGCGACACCGTTCGGACCGTAGCCCTCGTACATGATCGTCTCGTAGTCGGCGCCGCCCGCCTCGAGGCCGCCGCCGCGCTTGACCGCGGAGTCGATGTTCTTGTTCGGGACCGAGCTCTTCTTGGCCTTCTGGATGGCGTCGAAGAGCGTCGGGTTGCCGTCGACGTCGGCACCGCCCATACGGGCCGCGACCTCGATGTTCTTGATCAGCTTCGCGAAGAGCTTGCCGCGCTTGGCATCGATCACGGCCTTCTTGTGCTTCGTCGTAGCCCATTTAGAGTGGCCGGACATCCGCCTGTCTCCTTCGCGTAACCAACAGTGTTCGTCTCCGATCCTACCGGGACCTGTTTACAGCCCCGCGCGCACCATGTCGACGAAGTACGCGTGGACTCGGTCGTCGCCGGTCAGTTCGGGGTGGAACGACGTCGCGAGGACGTTGCCCTGGCGCACGGCGACCGTGTGGCCGTCGTACGTGGCGAGCACCTCGGCGGCTCCGCCGACGGACTCGACCCACGGCGCGCGGATGAAGACGCCCTGGACCGGGCCGCCCTCGACGCCGGCGAAGTCGATCTCCGCCTCGAAGGACTCGTTCTGCCGGCCGAAGGCGTTGCGGCGCACGATCATGTCGATGCCGCCCAGGGTCTCCTGGTCCTCACGGCCGTCCAGGAGCTTGTCGGCGAGCATGATCATGCCGGCGCATGTGCCGTACACGGGCATGCCGGCGGCCACGCGCTCGCGCAGCGGCTCCAGCATGCCGAACAGCACGGCGAGCTTGGACATGGTCGTGGACTCGCCGCCGGGGATCACCAGGGCGTCGACCTCGGCCAGCTCCTCGGGACGCCGGACCGGCCTGGCCACGGCGTCCGCCGCGGCCAGGGCGATCAGGTGTTCCCGTACGTCGCCCTGGAGGGCCAGGACACCAATCACGGGGGTGGTCATGGCAGTACTACCAGCCGCGGTTGGCGTAGCGCTCGGCCTCGGGGAGGGTGTCGCAGTTGATGCCGACCATGGCCTCGCCCAGGTTGCGGGACGCGTCCGCGATGATCTTCGGGTCGTCGTAGAAGGTGGTGGCCTTCACGATGGCGGCGGCGCGCTTGGCCGGGTCGCCGGACTTGAAGATGCCGGAGCCGACGAAGACGCCCTCGGCGCCGAGCTGGCGCATCAGGGCGGCGTCGGCCGGGGTGGCGACGCCACCGGCGGAGAACAGGACGACCGGGAGCTTGCCGAGCTCGGCGACTTCCTTGACGAGCTCGTACGGGGCGCGCAGCTCCTTGGCGGCGGCGTACAGCTCGTTGTTGTCGTAGCCGCGCAGGCGGGCGATCTCGTTCTTGATCTGGCGCAGGTGGCGGACGGCCTCGACGACGTTGCCGGTGCCGGCCTCGCCCTTCGAGCGGATCATGGCCGCGCCCTCGGCGATGCGGCGCAGGGCCTCGCCCAGGTTGGTGGCGCCACAGACGAAGGGGGTGGTGAAGGCCCACTTGTCGGAGTGGTTGACCTCGTCGGCCGGGGTCAGGACCTCGGACTCGTCGATGTAGTCGACGCCGAGGGACTGCAGGACCTGGGCCTCGACGAAGTGGCCGATGCGGGACTTGGCCATGACGGGGATCGAGACGGCCTCGATGATCTCTTCGATCATGTTCGGGTCCGACATGCGCGCCACGCCGCCGTCCTTGCGGATGTCGGCGGGGACCCGCTCGAGGGCCATGACGGCCACGGCGCCGGCGTCCTCGGCGATCTTCGCCTGCTCGGCGTTGACCACGTCCATGATCACGCCGCCCTTGAGCTGCTCGGCCATGCCGCGCTTGACGCGCGAGGTGCCGATGGCCGACTCAGCGGACTGGGGGGAGGTGGGAAGCGTGCTCACGGATTGACCTCACTCGAAAGGAAGACGGGTGCTACTGGTACTACTCGGCCGAGGAAACCCCACGCACCAGTCCACTACAAGGGCCAATGTGGAGCCTGTGGCCTCTTCACTTGTCCCCCGCGGCCCTGGCGGGTCCCGGTACATCAGGGTCGGACCCGCTCAGACCGGCCTCTCCGCGAGGTCCGCAGGGGGCTCGTCGTCCATTTCGAAGGCCAGCGGGAAGGGCGCGTGCCCGGCCAGCCGGAACCAGCGGACCTTGCGGTGCCTGCGCAGGGCCCGCGCGGCCCGTACGGCGTCGTTGTGGAAGCGGCGCGCCATGGGCACCCGGCGCACGGCCGCCGCCAGGTCCTCGGCGGCCTCCGCCCCGCCCGGCGCCGCCTTCAGCACCTCGACCTGGTCGGCGTCGGCGAACACCGCGCGCAGCGCCTGGCTGAGCTCGCTCTCGGCGACCTCCCGGTGCTCCTCCTCGGCCTGCCGCGCGGCGTGCGCGGCCTCGTACAGCACGAGGGAGGACGCGGGGTCGAGCACGCCGGAGGCGGCCACCTCCACCACCACGGAGGCCCGCCGCACGAGCTGCGCGTCCAGCGCGGCCCGCGCCGCGTCCATCCGCGAGTGCAGCCGGTCGAGCCGGCCGGCGGTCCAGCTGAGGTACACCCCGATGACACCGAGCGCCAGGGCAATCCAGACAAGGGTTTCGATCACGGGCCGCGACTCTACCGGCCGCTCAGGCGGACGGGTCCCGCGAGAAGCCGAGGCGGGTGCGGAGGGGGACGCGTTCGTCCGTGGCGACGGCCGCCGCGCCGTCCGTGACCGTCTCGTAGACCGCGAGGATGTCCGCCCCGACCGTGGACCAGTCGAAGCGGCGCACGTGCGCCGAGCCGCGGGCGCTGAGTTCCGCGCGGCGGGCCGGGTCGCGCAGCAGGGCGATCGCGCCGGCCGCCAGGGCGTCGGCGTTCTCGTTGGCGAAGAGGTCGCCCGCGCCGCCGTGGTCCAGGACCTGCGCGAAGGCGTCCAGGTCGGAGGCCAGGACCGCCGCGCCCGCCGAGAGGGCCTCGACCAGGATGATGCCGAAGCTCTCGCCGCCGGTGTTCGGGGCCACGTACACGTCCACGCTGCGCAGCAGCCGGGCCTTGTCCTCGTCCGAGACCATGCCGAGGAACTCGACCCGGGAGCGGAGCTCGGCCGGGAGGGAGGCCACCGCCTCCTCCTCGTCGCCGCGGCCCGCCACGAGCAGCCGTACGTCCGGGCAGGCCGCCGCGATCTTCGGGAAGGCCGCCATCAGCACCGGCAGGCCCTTGCGCGGCTCGTCGATGCGGCCGATGAAGCCCAGCGTCCCGCCGGACCAGGCGGGATGGGGTTCCGCGGCCGCGAAGAAGTCCACGTCGACGCCGTTGGGGATCACCACCGCGTCCCCGCCCAGGTGCTCCACCAGCGTGCGCCGCGCGTACTCGCTCACCGCGATGCGCGCGCTGATCTTCTCCAGGGCCGGCTGGAGGATCGGGTACGCCGCGATCATGGCGCGCGAGCGCGGGTTCGAGGTGTGGAAGGTCGCCACGATCGGGCCCTGCGCCGCCCAGCAGGACAGCAGTCCCAGCGAGGGCGAGGCCGGCTCGTGGATGTGGATGACGTCGAAGGTGCCGTCGTGCAGCCAGCGCCGCACCCGGGCGGCCGAGAGGAACCCGAAGTTGAGGCGGGCGACGGAGCCGTTGTAGGGCACCGGCACGGCCCGTCCCGCCGAGATCACGTACGGCGGCAGCGGGGTCTCGTCGTCCGCCGGGGCCAGGACCGACACGTCGTGGCCGAGCCGGATCAGGTGCTCGGCCAGGTCCCGGATGTGGAACTGGACGCCGCCCGGCACGTCCCACGAATACGGGCACACGATGCCGATCTTCACTACGGGCGCTCCCCCTGGTCGGTCAGATCGTCCAGCCACAGCCGCTGCAGCATGTGCCAGTCCTCCGGGTGCTCGGCGATGCCCCGCGCGAAGGCGTCCGCCACGGCCTGGGTCATGGCGGCGGTCTTCTCCTTCCGGGTCCCGGCCGCGGGCACCTCCACCTCGGGGTGGATGCGCCCGTACATCTTCGGCGAGTCCCCGTAGTACAGGGTCACCGGGAGCAGCACCGCCCCCGTCTGCTGCGCCAGCAGTGCCGGCCCGGCCGGCATGCGCGCCGTGGAGCCGAAGAAGTCCACTTCGATGCCGGACGCCGACAGGTCGCGGTCGGCGACCAGACAGACCAGGCCGCCGGAGCGGAGCCTGCGGGCGAGGGTGCCGAAGGCGGCGCCGCCGCTGTGCGGCAGCACCTCCATGCCCAGGCTCTCGCGGTAGGCCACGAAGCGGTCGTAGAGGCTCTCGGGCTTGAGGCGCTCGGCGACCGTGGTGAAGGGCACGCCCACGTGACCGGTGACCCAGGCCCCGGCGAGGTCCCAGTTGGCCAGGTGCGGCAGGGCGGCGACGACCCCGCGCCCGGAGGCGATGGCCTCGAGCAGGATGTGCTCGTCCTTGAGCTGGACGTCCTCGCCGAACCTCTCGGGGTCCATGGCGGGCAGCCGGAAGGATTCCATCCAGTAGCGCATGTAGGAGCGCATGCCCGCGTGCGACAGCTCGCGCAGCCGCTCGGGCGTCGCGTCCGGCACCACGCGGGCCAGGTTCGACTCCAGCCGCAGCACGCTCTTGCCGCGCCGCTTCCACGCCACGTCCGCGATCTTGCGGCCCAGGGCCACCGCGGCCGGCTCCGGAAGCTTCTTCACTCCCGCCCAGCCGAGCCCGTACAGCCCGTCGACCAGCTTGTCCCGCACCGTCCCCATCAGGCCGCGCCGCCCTCGGCGGCGGCCGCCGCGGCGTCCGCCTCGGCCGACTCGCGGCGTACGGTGACCACCCGCTGGATCAGCGTGACGAGCGAGCCGACCGCCACGATCCACAGCGCGATCGGCAGCAGCACTCCGATCCAGGACGGCACGCCGAAGGTCTGCAGCCCGGACAGGCCCGCCGCGACCAGCGAGATGACGAGGCGCTCGGCACGCTCGATCAGCCCGTTGACGGCGACCGGCAGGCCGATCGATTCTCCGCGGGCCTTCGTGTACGAGACCACCTGGCCGCTGGCCAGGCAGAAGATCGCCACGGCGCACAGCACGTTGTCGTTGCCGGAGCCCGAATACCAGAGCGCGAGTCCCCCGAAGATCGCCGCGTCCGCCACCCGGTCCAGGGTGGAGTCGAGGAACGCGCCCCACCGGCTGGAGACCCCGGCCTGGCGGGCCATGTTCCCGTCCACCAGGTCGGAGAAGACGAAGAGGGTGATGGTGATCGTGCCCCAGAAGAACTCCCCCCGGGGGAAGAAGACCAGCGCTCCCGCCACCACTCCGGCCGTGCCGATCAGGGTGACCGCGTCCGGGCTCACCCCCCGCCGGAGCAGAAAAGCGGCGAATGGCGTGAGAACACGCGTGAAGAATGCACGCGCGTACTTGTTCAGCATGGCCTTCCCGGAGGGTCGCTGGGCCGCACGGCCACCACGGCCACCGGCTGGCCCATCGTAGCCAGCACGCCGCCTCCCGCACGCCGCACACCCACCGGTTCGCGCCGCGTGAGGCGTGCTTCATGTCACGGACCGCCTCCCGTACCCGTCCCGTACCCCTCCGGTACGCATCCGTACGCCCCCGGGTACCTCCCCGGTACGCCGTATGGACGTGGTGTGACACCAGTGCAAAGCTCGAAGAGCCCCGTTTTCCCTCCTCGTAGGAAGCAGGGAGGCACGAGCATCATGGGAGCCACTTCACACCAAGCCGGAGCCGCCGGCAGGGCACTGACGGCCGACCGCCCCTCCTCCGTACGGAACGTCGTGCTGGTCGGCCACACCGGATCCGGCAAGACCACGCTGGTCGAAGCCCTCGCCCTGACCGCCGGAGCGGTCAACCGGGCCGGCCGCGTCGAGGACGGTGCCACGGTCTCCGACTACGACGAGATCGAGCACCGCCGACAGCGCTCCGTCCAGCTGTCCCTCGTCCCCGTCGAATGGGGCGGAATCAAGATCAACATCCTGGACACCCCCGGATACGCCGACTTCGTCGGGGAGCTCAGGGCCGGTCTGCGCGCCGCGGACGCGGCCCTCTTCGTCGTCTCGGCCTCCGACGGCATCGACGGCGCCACCCGCATGGTCTGGGACGAGTGCCAGGCCGTCGGCATGCCGCGCGCCATCGTCGTCACCCACCTGGAGGCCGCCCGCGCCGACTACAGCCAGATGGCCAACATCTGCGGGGAGATCTTCGGCGCCGACGACCCCGACGCCGTCATCCCGCTCTACCTGCCCCTGCACGGCCCCGCCGGGCCCGACGGCCACGCCCCCGTGACCGGCCTGCTCGGCCTGCTCTCCCAGCGCGTCTACGAGTACGCCTCCGGCGAGCGCACCGAACGCGATCCGGACCCCGCCGAGCTCGCCCTCATCTCCGGCGCCCGCTCCCGCCTCATCGAGGGGATCATCGCCGAGAGCGAGGACGAGAGCCTCATGGACCGCTATCTCGGCGGCGAGGACATCGACATCAAGACCCTCGTCGACGACCTCGAGCGCGCGGTGGCCCGCGGCACCTTCCACCCCGTGCTGATGGCGGCGCCCGCCGCCGAGGGCGCCAAGCAGGGCCTGGGCACCGTGGAGCTCCTCGAACTGATCACCGGCGGCTTCCCCACCCCCCTGGAACGGCCCGCCCTGACCGTCACCGCCCCGGACGGCTCCCCGCGCCCCGCCGTCACCTGCGACCCCGCGGGACCCCTCCTCGCCGAGGTGGTCAAGACCTCCTCGGACCCCTACGTCGGCCGCGTCTCCCTCGTACGCGTGTTCTCCGGCACCCTGCTCCCCGAGGAGACCGTGCACGTCTCCGGCCACGGGCTGGCCGACCGCGGCCACGAGGACCACGACGTCGACGAGCGGATCGGCGCCCTCAGCGCGCCGTTCGGCAAACAGCAGCGCGTCCTCACCCGGTGCATCGCGGGCGACCTCGCCTGCGTGGCCAAGCTCACCCGCGCCGAAACCGGCGACACCCTCTCCGCCAAGGACGACCCGCTCCTCATGGAGCCCTGGGCCATGCCCGACCCGCTGCTCCCCCTCGCCATCGAGGCCCACAGCAAGGCCGACGAGGACAAGCTGTCCCAGGGCCTGGCCCGGCTCGTCGCCGAGGACCCGACCATGCGGCTGGAGCAGAACCCGCACACCCACCAGGTCGTCCTGTGGTGCCTCGGCGAAGCCCACCAGGACGTCGCGCTGGAGCGGCTGCGCACCCGCTACGGCGTCCAGGTCGACGCCGTGCCCCACAAGGTGAGCCTGCGGGAGACCTTCGGGGACAAGGCGGCGGGCCGCGGCCGGCACGTCAAACAGTCCGGCGGCCACGGCCAGTTCGCCATCTGCGAGATCGAGGTGGAGCCGCTGCCGCCCGGCAGCGGCATCGAGTTCGTCGACAAGGTCGTCGGCGGGGCCGTGCCGCGCCAGTTCATCCCGTCCGTGGAGAAGGGCGTGCGCACCCAGGCCGCGCGCGGGGTGGCGGCCGGGTACCCGCTGGTCGACGTCCGCGTCACCCTGCGCGACGGCAAGGCGCACTCGGTGGACTCCTCCGACGCCGCCTTCCAGACCGCCGGCGCCCTCGCCTTGCGCGAGGCCGCCGCCGAGGCCCGCATCCACCTGCTGGAACCCGTCGCCGAGCTGTCCGTCACGGTCCCCGACGAGTACGTGGGCCCCGTCATGAGCGACCTCGCCGGCCGCCGCGGCCGGGTCGTCGGCACCGAACAGGAGGGGCCGGGGCGGACCCGGGTCCGCGCCGAGATCCCCGAGATCGAGATCAGCCGCTACGCCGTCGAGCTGCGCTCCGTGTCGCACGGCACCGGCCGCTTCGCCCGGAATTACGCCCGCCACGAGCCCATGCCGCCCCAGATCGCGGACAAGGTGCGCGAACAGTCCGGGAAGGGAACGTAATTGACATGACGTCGGGAGGTGCCGCCCATCCAACCCGCTTGCGGTGGGCGGCATTTCCCTGTCCCATGACCATGGGGTGAGATCGCCCGATAGGCTCATCGGCGCACCAAAGAGCACGAACGCACAGCGATGGGGGCAGCGGTGGCGGACGACGGATTCGACTTCAGGCCCGGCGCGCAGATTCCACTCCAGGGTGGCGGGGGACAGACGGCGGCGACCAACGCACTGGCCTCCGCCGCGTACCGGGACGGCGCCAAGGACAGCGGACTGGCCCTCATACTCGGGGCCAACAGCGAGAACCACCCCGCCACGGTCAAGCCCCCGAAGATCTCCCTCTTCGAGCCCAACCTCGGTGAGGCCTTCTGCCGGGCCGTCGAGGCCCGCACGCTGGGCGCCGGCCGCAAACCGCTGATCCAGTCCTTCGGCGCCGACCCGCAGACCGTCGTCGAGCACTGCCTGGCGGCCTCCCGCATCCGCAAGGAGCGCGACCAGAAGCTCCGCCTGATCATGCTGGTCTGCGGCGTGGTGTTCCTCCCGGGCCTGCTGCTGTGGCTGGGCCTGTTCCAGCTCCGCAAGAGCCTGGCCTCCGGCGAGGGCAAGCGCGCCTCCTGGATGGGCACCGCGCTCCTGGTCGGCGTGGCCGTCGTGGTGGCCGTCCTGATGTTCAGGCTGCCGTTCAGCGGGTTCGCCGGCCTCTACCTGCGCGGCATGATCATCGCCCCGGCCCTGGGCTGGCTCCTCGCCCGCCGGCTCTGCGAGTCCACCGCCGCCGACCTGCGCTCCCGCTGGGACGGCCTGCTGGACGGCGACGGGATCGGCGCGAAGATCCCCGAGGCGGTGCCGGGCAACCCCGACGAGAAGGCCCGCGAGGACCTGCGCCACCAGCTGGCCAAGCTGACCGCGGAGGACCGCAGCAACCACGTCTTCTACGCGGGCCCCAAGGGCATCCTGGGCATGGGCACCCGGTGGGGCAGCTGGCAGATGGCCGAGGAGCTCACCCCCAAGACCGAGGGCGCCGAGATCCACCCGTTCCGCAGCTGGGACGTCATACGCGCGATCGACACCCAGCTGCGCAAGCTGGAGCGCGGCCCCCTGCACACCGGCGGCTTCCCGCCCGCCGCGATACAGCACTGGATCGTCACCCCGATCGGCGAGGGCGCCGCGGAGGTGGCCCGCCCGACCGGTGAGAACGTCGACACCTTCCTCATCAAGCCGCACGAGATCACCCGGATCTGCAACGAGCAGCAGTTCAGCGCCGGCAACCGGCACTACCTGGGGATCCAGTACCCGCTGTGGGACGGCCAGCTGGTCATCACCATGCTGGTGACGGTCACCGTGCTCTACAAGACGCTGCGCGTGGACGTCACCGCGCACGCCCTGGGCCCCGTGCACGGCCTGTTCACGACGAAGTCGAAGGCCCCGGTGGTGGAGGTGCCCAAGAGCGTCCGCTTCTGGGAGACCGTGGAGCGGAAGCTGCCGCTGGTGGACGCGCAGGAGGTCGTCCGGCTGGCCGTACGGGCCCCGCTGACCTGGTACCCGCCGGTCCTCGACTTCTTCGGCGGCAAGCTGGTGCTGCCCGAGCCGTTCGGCCTGCGGCACGTGTGGGCCGGCTCGATGTGGCGCCACCGCTTCATGGCCGACGACGCCATCCGTACCGTGGCCCCGGTCCTGAGGGCCGTGCACGCGGCGACCTTCAAAGTCCTGGAGGAGAACGGCGTCGACACCGAGCGCTTCACCAACCGCTCCTCGATCATGAGCGGCCTGATCCAGGAGCCGGCACCGCGCAAGGCGGACGTGTACGACGCGTAGGCAGGGCGCGTAGGTAGGCTGGAAACGAGGCGGAGCCGATCCCGGACCGGAGGAGCGAGCGACCATGACCGAGCGCAAGCCGCCGGGTGTCGAGGTCGAGTCCTGGGTGGACCGGCAGATCCGGGAGGCCGCCGACCGGGGCGACTTCGAGAACCTGCCGGGCCGGGGCAAGCCGCTGGCCTCGCTCGACGCCCCCTACGACGAACTGTGGTGGATCAAGGGGAAGCTGCACCGCGAGGGGTTCTCCGCCCTGCCTCCGTCGCTCGCGCTGCGCAAGGAGGCCGAGGACGCGAGGGAGGCGGCCCTCGCGGCCCGTTCCGAGCGCCAGGCGCGGGACATCCTCACCGACATCAACGAGAAGATCCGCGCGGCCCTGCGCAGGCCGCCCCAGGGGCCGCCCCTGCGCCTCGCGGAGTTCGACGTCGAGGACGTGCTGCGCACGCGGCGCGGGGCCCGCGACACGCAGGCCCGCGACGCGTAGGCCGGGTCAGCCGGTGGGCCAGGACTCGGCGAGCATCTGGCGGGTGTCCGCGAGGAGTTGGGGCAGCACCTTGGTGTGGCCGACGACCGGCATGAAGTTCGTGTCCCCGCCCCAGCGGGGCACGATGTGCTGGTGCAGGTGGGCGGCGATACCGGCGCCGGCGGCGCTGCCCTGGTTGAGCCCGATGTTGAACCCGTGCGCTCCGGAGGCCTTGCGCAGCGCGACCATGGCCCGCTTGGTGAGATCGGCCAGCTCGGCCGTCTCGGGGCCGTCGAGCTCGGTGTAGTCGGCGACGTGCCGGTACGGGACGACCATGAGGTGGCCGCCGTTGTACGGGTACAGGTTCAGCACCGCGTAGACGTGCTTGCCGCGGGCGACGATCAGGCCGTCCTCGTCGGACATCTCCGGAATCCCGCAGAAGGGACAGCCGTCCCCGGCCTCCGGGCCGGTCGGCTTGTTCTCCCCCTGGATGTAGGCCATCCGGTGGGGCGTCCACAGACGCTGGAACGCGTCCTGCGTGCCCACACCGATCTGCTGCTCCGGCTCAGTCGTCATGGCGGCAAGCATATGACCTCGCCTGCGCGTACGAGGAAGGCCCCCGGAAAGTGATCACTTTCCGGGGGCCCTTCGCGCGGATCAGACCTGGACGCGGTCCGCGACGACCTTGGCCAGCTTGGCCAGCGCCTCGTCCTTGGGGATGCCGTTCTCCTGCGAGCCGTCGCGGTAGCGGAAGGAGACGGTGCCCGCGGCCATGTCCTCGTCACCGACGATGATCATGAACGGGACCTTGAGCTTCTGGTGGTTCCTGATCTTCTTCTGCATGCGGTCGGAGGAGGCGTCCACCTCGACCCGCAGGCCCTGCTTCTTCGCCGCCGCGGCGAACTCCTGCAGGTACTCGACGTGCCCGTCGCCGATCGGGATGCCGACCGCCTGGACCGGGGCCAGCCACGGCGGCATGGCGCCCGCGTAGTGCTCCAGCAGCACGGCGAAGAACCGCTCGATGGAGCCGAACAGCGCGCGGTGGATCATGACCGGGCGCTGGCGGGAGCCGTCCGGGGCGGTGTACTCGAGGTTGAACCGCTCCGGCAGGTTGAAGTCCAGCTGGACGGTCGACATCTGCCAGGTGCGGCCGATGGCGTCGCGCGCCTGCACGGAGATCTTCGGACCGTAGAAGGCCGCGCCGCCCGGGTCGGGGGTCAGCGGGAGGCCCTGCTTCTCGGCGACCTGCTGGAGGACGGCGGTCGCCTCCTCCCAGACCTCGTCCGAGCCGACGAACTTCTCCGGGTCCTTGGTGGACAGCTCCAGGTAGAAGTCGGTCAGGCCGTAGTCGCGCAGCAGGTTCAGCACGAAGGTGAGCGTGCGGTCGAGCTCCTCCGCCATCTGCTCACGGGTGCAGTAGATGTGCGCGTCGTCCTGGGTGAAGCCCCGGGCGCGGGTCAGGCCGTGCACGACGCCCGACTTCTCGTACCGGTACACAGTGCCGAACTCGAAGAGGCGCAGCGGCAGTTCGCGGTAGGAGCGGCCGCGCGCGTCGAAGATCAGGTTGTGCATCGGGCAGTTCATGGGCTTGAGGTAGTAGTCGGTACCACCGTCGAGCTGCATGGGGGGGTACATGCCCTCCGCGTACCAGTCCAGGTGGCCGCTCTTCTCGAAGAGGGCGCCCTTGGTGGCGTGCGGGGAGTAGACGAACTCGTAGCCCTCCTCCTCGTGCCGGCGGCGCGAGTAGTCCTCCATGGTCCGGCGGATGATGCCGCCGCGCGGGTGGAAGACGGCGAGGCCGGAGCCGATCTCGTCCGGGATGGAGAAGAGGTCCAGCTCGTTGCCGAGCTTGCGGTGGTCGCGCTTCTCGGCCTCGGCGAGGAAGTCGAGGTGGGCCTTCAGCTCCTCCTTCGAGGGCCACGCGGTGCCGTAGATGCGCTGGAGCATCGGGTTCTTCTCGCTGCCGCGCCAGTAGGCGGCGGCGTTGCGCATGAGCTTGAAGGCCGGGATGTTGCGGGTGGTGGGCAGGTGGGGACCGCGGCAGAGGTCCTTCCAGCACAGCTCGCCGGTCTTCGCGTCGAGGTTGTCGTAGATGGTCAGCTCGCCGCCGCCCACCTCGACGTTCGCGCCGTCGTCGGTGGACGCGGCGCCCTTGATGCCGATGAGCTCCAGCTTGTACGGCTCGTCGGCGAGCTCCTCGCGGGCCGCCTCGTCGGTGACCACGCGGCGGGCGAACTTCTGCCCGCGCTTCTGGATCTCCTGCATCTTCTTCTCGATGGCCTTGAGGTCATCGGGGGTGAAGGGCTTGGCGACGTCGAAGTCGTAGTAGAAGCCGTTCTGGACCGGCGGACCGATGCCCAGCTTGGCCTCGGGGAACAGCTCCTGCACGGCCTGGGCCATGACGTGCGCGGTCGAGTGGCGCAGGATGTTCAGGCCGTCCTCGGAGGAGATCTCCACGGGCTCGACGGACTCGCCGTCCCGCACCTCGTACGAGAGGTCCTTGAGCTCGCCCGCGACACGGGCGGCGACGATGGTGCGCTCGCCGGCGAAGAGCTCCGCCGCCGTAGTGCCCGTGGCCACCACGCGCTCGTCCCGCTCGGAATCGCGTTGGATGATCACACGGACGTCTGACACCGGTCTCTCCTGACTCAGGGGGTGCGCGAGCGAACACTGCGCGCCTGAATCGTACCGAGCGGAGTGGCTGCGCCGCTAAACGGTTACCGGCCGGGGCCCGGACCCCGGCTCCGGTCCGGCCCCGGTCCGGCTCCGGCCGAAGCCCCGCCCCGGCCCAGTGGCGCGCGGCCGGTAGCGTGGGGCGGGCCAGCCGACTCCCCGGAAGGACCCGCATGCCGAGCCCCCAGATCCGTCCGCTGGACCTGGCCGACGATGCCACCGCGGCCGCCGTGCACCGGATCGGGCGGGCCGCGTACGCGGTGGAGGCGGAGCTGATCGGCTTCGACGGCATCCCGGCGCTGCGCGAGAGCCTCGCCCGGATGCGGGCGCGGGACCTGCACTGGGTCGGAGCCGCCTCCGCGGCCGGGGAGCTCGCCGGCTTCCTCGCCTGGGAGGAGCGGCCCGACGGCGGCATCGGCATCGACCGGCTCTGCGTGGACCCGGCGTGGTTCCGCCGGGGCATCGCCTCCCTGCTGCTGCGCCACGCCCTGACCGAGCTCTTCCCGGACCGCCCGGTCGAGGTCACCACGGGCGCCGCCAACGCCCCCGCGGTGACCTTGTACGAACGGCTGGGCTTCATCCGCGGCGCGGACTTCTCCCCGGCCCCGGGCCTGCGGATGGCCTCCTTCCAGCGCCCGGTCCGGCCCCTCCCCGCCGGCGTCTGAGGCGCGGAGGCCGGGGCCGGCGCCCCCGGCAGCGGCGCCGCGCGCGCCCTACTCGTCGCCTGGCAGCGCGTCCGCAGGATCGAACGCCTCGTCCAGCGACTTCATCAGCCGGTCCCGCTCGACCTCGTCCAGCGGCACGGGGGTCACGTCCGTGACGTCGGCCAGCCGGCGGAAGCCGCCCCGCCGCTGCAGCCGTCCGCTGACCCGGACCGGCTGGCCCACCAGGTGCGCGTGGCCCGCCACCCGGTACGCCTCCTCGTCCAGCACGGCCCGGACGTACGAGACCTCCGCCCCCGCCAGGACCCGCAGCCGGACCGTGCCCCCGCCGCCCGCCTCCGAGCGCCGCATCCGCACCACCGCGCCCGCGATCCGCACCGGAACGGCCGGCTCGGCCGCGGTGTAGCGTGCGGCCGCCTCGCGGAGCACCGGCAGGTCGCCGGGCGAGAACTCCACCGGCTCCGGGCGGGCCGCGCACCCCGCCGGGACGCCCGCCGCCGGAGCCCAGGCCAGCGCGACCCGGGCCCCCTCCGAGCCCCGGACCAGCGCGATCAGCGCATCGGCGAGCTCCCGGCTGACCCCGGCCGGCACGGCCGCGTCGAAGGCCTCCATGCCGCCCGTGGCCCGCCGGTAGTCCACGGCCTCGCGGGCCGCGTGCAGGGCGTGGTGCAGCCGGGTCACGGTCCCCCGCCCCCCGTCCACGGGCACGTACGCGGTGAGCCGCCGGCCGCCGGGAGACGGCCCCACCAGGACGCCCTCCAGGGCCCGTTCGGCCTGCGCCCGGTGCCGGGCGCCGTGGTACCCGGCCCGTTCCCGCTCGGCCAGGGCCCCGGCCAGCAGCAGCCGGCGGGCGGCCGAGCGCAACTGTTCCTGCACCGTCCAGTCGGCCTCGCCGCGGAGCGCGTTCGGCCCGTCGGGGATCTCCCGCTCCCAGCGGACCTCGTCACTCGGCACGCTCAGCCCGTACAGCACCTCCCGCGCCGACGGCAGCGCGCTGCGCGAGAGCGCGGTCAGCGCCTCCTCCAGCAGGTCCGCGCAGTCGGGGAAGGTGCGGCTCTCGGGGACGAGCAGGCTGGTGCCCCCGGTGCCCGTGGCAGGGGCGGCGGGCGGGGTCCAGCGCCCGTAGCGGCCGGCGGCCCCGCCGCGCCGCAGCCAGCCGTGCCGGTGCAGCAGGGCGCCCAGCACCGCCGGATCGACGTGCGCGGGGTCGGGCGTTCCGGAGGCCAGCTCCGGGGACGACAGTGGTTCGAGGTGCGGTGGGTGCCAGTTCATCAGGGTGTCCCTCCCGACCCGACCCGGGTCATGATCTCGCACAGCGCACGGTCGTCGAAGATCCGCGAGGTCGGGATCCGTACGGTGGTCCGGCGCCGGCCGGTCACGGGGTGTCCGGCGAGGTTGGTCCAGTAGCAGCAGTGCCGCAGGTCGAGCCGGTCGTGTCCGGCGGCGAGCCACTGGTCGCGCTCCCGCGGGACGAGCATCACGACGAGGATCTTGTGGACGGCGACCGGCGTGCGGGCCAGCTTCACCAGGTGCTCGTTGTCCAGGGTGAAGCCGAAGGTGGGCCCGGCCGGCCGCGGCGGTATCTGGTAGGTCGCCTTCAACTGCACCTTGATGGTGACCTCGTCGTCGACGACGTGCTCGGGGGCGCCGTGGCTGACGTGCCAGTCGATGCCGTTGTCCGGAAAGGGCTGGGACAGCGAGCAGCCGGCCGCGGCGGCGACGGCGTGCAGGTATCCCACCTGAAGGGTCTCCATGCAGGCGGTGGTGGCGAGTGTGCCGCGCAGCGGTCCGCTCCGCGCCTCGCCCGGCGTGCCGGTGCGCGGATCGATCTGCCCCGCCAGCACCCCGCCCTGTTCGGGCTGCGCGAGCGCCATGGCCGGCTCCCCATGCCTTCCGGGCTCTGCCGTGGGTGGTGGGTGGGGTGACGACCGGTCATGTGCACGGCCCCCCACGGTTGTTGTCTCCGCACCCGGGTCCGCGCAAACGGCGTACGGGGCAAACAGCCCGGGTATCACCGATGCGGGCAAGGGTGGCGTGGTCCGGGTGCGCCCCATCTGCCGATCGGGGACGAGGAGTTCGCCATGACACGCTGGTACGAGGGCCCGCTGGCCGCATTCGACACGGAGACGACCGGGGTGGACGTCGAGGAGGACCGGATCGTGTCCGCCGCGCTCGTCGTGCAGGAGTGCGCGGGCGGGCGGGTGCGCACCACGCGCTGGCTGGTCAACCCCGGCATCCCGGTGCCCCCGGGGGCCACCGAGGTGCACGGCCTGACCGACGAGCACCTCCAGCGGCACGGGCGGTGGCCGGCGCCGGTGGTGGAGGAGATAGCCCGCGCCCTCGCGGAGCAGCAGGTGGCGGGCCGGCCGGTGGTCGTCATGAACGCGCCGTTCGATCTGACGCTGCTGGACCGGGAGTTGCGCCGGCACCGGGCGTCGTCGCTGACGCGGTATCTGGACAACCGGCCGCTGACGGTGCTGGATCCGCGGGTGCTGGACAAGCACCTGGACCGCTACCGCAAGGGCCGCCGGACCTTGACGGACCTGTGCGCGCACTACGGGATCGAGCTGGAGGGCGCGCACGACGCGGCGGCGGACGCACTGGCCTCGCTGGAGCTCGTACGGGCGGTGGGGCGCCGGTTCGCGGCCCGTCTGGAGCGGCTTTCGCCGGCCGAGCTGCACACGCTGCAGGCGGTGTGGCACGCGGCGCAGGCGCGGGGGCTGCAGGCGTGGTTCGCACGGCAGGGGACACCGGAGCCGGTGGATCCGCACTGGCCGCTGCGGCCGGGCCTGTCGACGGCGGCGTAGCGCGCCGCGGGGAACGCACCTCGTACGTGCCGGACATGCGGAAGGCCGGTCCATCAGATGACGGACCGGCCTCTCCCGGTGGGCGATACTGGGATCGAACCAGTGACCCCTTCGGTGTGAACGAAGTGCTCTCCCGCTGAGCTAATCGCCCGGGAACGCACTGAACAATACAGAAGCCTTGGGGCTGGTTCAAACCGCTTCCGGCGGAGCGGCCAGCCGGGCCTCGAGGCCGCGCCGCCCGGCCCGCATCATCAGGGCGTGGTTCAGCCGGAACACCGGCCGCCCGGCCAGCCCGAGGCGCCGCATCAGCGGCCGGCGCACCTCGACCTCCTGCTCGTACAGCGCGCGGGTGCGTGCGGAGCCGGTTCCGGCGCGCGGCCGCACGGTCCACCGGGCCCAGCCTTCGAGGTCGCCGTGCAGGGACACCTCCAGGACCCCGCGGACGGGGTCGCGGAGCAGTTCGCCGACGGTGACGCGCAGGGCGTACGGGAGGACCGAGCGGATGGTCGCGGTGCCGGTGCGGTCACCGGCCGGCTCGACCCGGCGGATCTGGGGCCACCACCGGGGGTACTCCCCCGGCTGCTCCAGTACGGCGTAGACGCGTGCGGGCGGCGCGTCGAGGTCCCACACGCTGCGGAAGCGGTAGTGGCTCCAACGGTCCCAGCGGCTGCGGTCCATGGATCCAGTCTGGCCGGGTGCGGGCACCGGTACGCCCGGTTCCGCCGGATTTTCGGCCGGCCGTCCTGCCCGGCCGTGGGTACTCAGGGCGGATCTGAGTACGTACACCCATGTCCCGACCGCGTGACGGGCGCCACACTGCGCCTCATGAACACCCCGCTGCCGCCGGCCGAAGAGCTGGCGCTCATCGACCGTGAGCTGGCTCAACTCGATGCCCGCCGCCTGTACTTGCTGGGCCGCCGGGAGTGGCTGCTGCGGCTGCCGACGCCCCACGCCCGGGCCGCGGCGGCGCCCGCGCCGGCCGGGGAGGCCTCGGCTCCCGGCGCGCAGAACGTGCTGCTGACCCTGGGCGCGGTGCTGCTGGCCGTGGCCGCGCTGGCCTTCACGCTGCTCAGCTGGGGGTCCCTCGGGATCGCCGGGCGCTCGGCGGTGCTGGCCGCGGTGACGGCGGCCGCGCTGGCCGCGCCCGTGCCGCTGCTGCGCCGCGGGCTGGCCTCGACGGCGGAGTCGGTGGCGGCGGTGGGGCTGCTACTGACCGTGCTGGACGCGTACGCGCTGTACGCGGTCGGCCTGCCGGGCACGGACGGCACGGCGTACGCGGCCGGCGCGGCGGCGGTGCTGGCCGTGGTGTGGGCCGGGTACGGCTTCGCCCTGCGCACGCTGCGGATCCCGCTGCCGGCGGCGGTGCTGGCGGCGCAGTTCCCACTGCCGCTGGCCGCGCTGGCCGCGCAGGCGGGACCGCCGGAGCTCGGCTGGGCGCTGCTGGCGACGGCCGCGCTGGATGCGGCCCTCGCGCTGCGGGCACGGGCGGCGGCCGTCCCGGCGGCGGTGCTGGGGGCGGGGGCGCTGCTGATCGGCGCGGCCGAGTCCTGGTCGGCGGCCTCGGCGGCGGCCGCGCTGGCCCCGGCGGGTCTACTGCTGGCGGGTGCGGCGCTGGGCACGGCGGCGGCGTGGCGGCAGCAGCGCGCGTGGCCCGCCGCTCTGGCGGGCGGTCTGGCGGCGGTGGTGGCGCTGGGCGGGGTGGCGCGTCCGGGGCTGGATCCCGCCTGGGTGGTGGCGGCGCACCTGTTGGTCGCGCTCCCGCTGCTGGCGGTCGTACGGGTCCGCGCGGTCCCGGAGGCGGTGCGGCGCGGGCTGGCCGGGGCCGGGGCGGTGACGGCCGCTGTGGCCGCGGCGGCGGCCGGGTCGGCGGCGGCGTCGGCCCTGCTGGGCCGGGTCGGGGTGCTGGGCGAGGTGTGGGCGTCGACGGCGCCGGTCCGGGAGCCGGTGTGGCCGGGGGCGGCCGTGCCGGTGACGCTGCTGGTCGCGGCGGGGGCGGCCTGGTGGCTGTCCCGGGTGGTGCCGCGCCCGGAGCCGGGGGCGGTGGCGGTGGTGCTGGCCTGGGCGGGCCTGTTCACCGCTCCGGAGCTGCTCGGCCTGCCGGTGGCGGCGGTGTTCGCCGTGCAGACGGCGGTGACGGGCGCCGCGGGGGTGCTCGCCCTGCGCTGCCGGGAGCGGGCGGCCGGGATCGCGGCCGTCGCGTGCGCGCTGGCGGGGGCCGGGAACGTGTCCCTGGGCGCGCTGGACGGCCGGGCGGCCACGTTCGCGGTCTGGGGACTGCTGGGGGCGGGCTGCGCGGCCGGGGCGGCGTACGGGGCCGCTCCGCGCGCCGTGCGGGCGGGGGCGGCCGTGTGCGCCGTCGGGTACGCGACGGGGCTGCTGGTGGCGGTGGCCGCGGTGACGGACCTGGCGGTGGTCTGGTGGGCGCTGCCGGTGCTGGCCGTCCCGGCCTCCGTGGCGGCGCTCGGGCCGCGGCTCGGCGCCGTGCGGGTGCCGGCCGAGATCGCGGCGGGCGGGGCCGCCGTGTCGGCGGTCGCCCTGGCGGCGGGCCGCGCCTCGACCCTGGCGCTGGTCCTCGCCCTGGCCGGGGTGATCTGCTCGGGGGCGGCGGTGCGGGCGGACCGGCGGGTGCTGGGATGGGCGGCGGGGGCCCTGTTCGCGGCGGCGACCTGGGTCCGGCTGGCGGAGGCCGGGGTCACGGCCCCGGAGGCGTACACGCTGCCGGTGACGGTGCCGGCCCTCGCGGTGGGCTTCCTGCGGCGCCGCAGGGACCGGAGCCCGGCCGCGACGTCCTCGTGGACGGCGTACGGTCCGGGGCTGGCCGCGACCCTGCTGCCGAGCCTGCTGGCGGTTCTGGGCGGTTCCCTGGTCGGGACGGCGAGCTGGCTGCGCCCCCTGCTGCTGGGGCTGGCCGCGCTGGCGGTGACCCTGGCGGGCGCCCGCTGGCGGCTCCAGGCCCCGCTGCTGCTGGGCGGGGCGGCGCTGGCGGCGGTGGCGCTGCACGAGCTGGCCCCGTACGTGGTGCAGATCGCGGGGGCGCTCCCGCGCTGGGTGCCGCCGGCGCTGGCGGGCCTGCTGCTGCTGGCGGTGGGGGCGACGTACGAGAGGCGGCTGCGCGACGCCCGCCGCCTGAAGGCCGCGATCGGCCGGCTCGGGTGACCGGGTGACCGGGTGTCCCGGGCGACCCCGCGGGGCCGCCTGGGACCCCCCTGGGACCGCCTGGAATCGCGGAAACGCCAGAGGCCCGGAGACGGTGAAGGTCTCCGGGCCTCTGGTCCGGGTGGGCGATACTGGGTTCGAACCAGTGACCCCTTCGGTGTGAACGAAGTGCTCTCCCACTGAGCTAATCGCCCGGACGCACCGCAAACATTACCGCATGTCAGCCGTGCTCCATGACCATCGCCGGACGATCACTGGTCCTTGAGGTTCCAGGGCAGCACGAGCCCGTACTTCCACAGGTAGTAGCCGATCAGTGCGCCCGCGATGACGAGGCCCACGGTGGTGAGGATGAGGTTGCGGCGGCGGACCTTGGGGTCGAGCGCCTTCTGCGCCGCCTCGGTGACCTTGCGCTTGGTCCACCGCAGCACGAGGTGGGCCCACGCGAACTCGGTGGCCCAGATCGCCAGGCCCGCGAAGATCGCGACCCAGCCCGGCCCGGGCAGGACGAGCATCGCGGCGCCCGCCGCGATGACGGCCAGGCCGACGACGAAGACGCCGACCTGCCAGCTCAGGTGCAGGCCGCGGCGGGCCTTGATGAAGGCGGGCGCCTTCGAGACGTGCGGTGCCGCTTCGGCGACCGGCTCACTGCTCACGGACTCGTCGGCCCCGTGGTCACTCCCCGTATTCATGAGGACGAATCTACCCGAGCCCGAAGCACACGTGAATGTCGTTTGGATCCGCCGTCCGAGGGACCCAGAGGTCCGCAAAACGGTCAGAGGGGTTTACAACGGCACCGTAGGTGGCATGTCGATTTCGCCGACGTGCGAATCCCCGAGCGCACACTGAGCGAAAGGCCCTGGCGCTTATGAACACCACGGTCAGCTGCGAGCTGCACCTGCGCCTCGTTGTGTCGAGCGAGTCCTCACTGCCTGTTCCCGCGGGCCTGCGGTATGACACGGCCGACCCCTACGCCGTGCACGCCACCTTCCACACCGGTGCCGAGGAGACGGTCGAATGGGTATTCGCCCGCGACCTCCTCGCCGAGGGCCTCCACCGGCCCACCGGCACCGGCGACGTCCGCGTCTGGCCCTCCCGGAGCCACGGTCAGGGCGTCGTCTGCATCGCCCTGAGCTCACCGGAGGGAGAAGCGCTGCTCGAAGCCCCAGCACGCGCACTCGAGTCGTTCCTCAAGCGGACGGACGCCGCGGTCCCGCCGGGGACCGAGCACCGGCACTTCGACCTCGACAAGGAGCTCTCCCACATCCTGGCCGAAAGCTGAGCCAGGCCCTCCGCCGCGCGACACCGTCCGACTCGGGGCGACGGTGCGCGCCGGACAACCACATAGGCAGTGCCGGCGCTGTCCACGCGGGAGCCATCCGCGCGGACGGCGCCGGTGTGCGTGCCGGGCCCCCTCGGCGAAGTACCCGCTAGAGTCGGCCCCCATCGGCGGCGGCAGTCCGTCGCCGCAGGCCCGGCCCTTGAGGGAGACCCCGTGCAGATCCCCCACGACACCCGTCGCGCGCTCGACGTCGTCGTCGCGCTGGTGAACACAGCGGCCGAGGCGGACCAGCCCGACGGACTCTCGGACGTCAGCGCGCTGCGTGATTTCGTCCAGGAGTACGCGATCAGCGACGTCGGCGAGCTCGGTGCCCGCGACCTGGCCGGGGTCCGCACGGTCCGCGGCAAGTTCGCGCAGGTCTTCGCGGCACCGAACGCCCGTGCGGCGTCCGTGCTGATCAACGAGCTGGTGGCGACGGCCGGCACCACCCCGCAGCTCACCGACCACGACGGCTACGACTGGCACGTGCACTACTTCGCGCCGGGCGCGTCGGTGGGCGACCACCTGGCGGCCGACGGCGGCATGGCGCTGGCCTTCATCGTGGTCTCGGGCGAACAGGAGCGGCTGCGCCGCTGCGAGGCGCCGGACTGCCGTCGCGCCTTCGTGGACCTGTCGCGGAACCGCTCGCGGCGCTACTGCGACAGCCGGACCTGCGGGAACCGGCTCCACGTGGCGGCGTACCGGGCCCGGCGCAAGGAAGCGGACGCCGGGCACTCAGAGCAGGAAGAGGTCATGCACGGCGGCAAGCAGCAGCAGGACGCCGATCACTCCTAGAAAGATCATCAAGGGCGGCTGGGAGAGCGCGAAGAGGCAGCCTCGCGGCTCCTCGGCGACAGGGGCGGGTGCCGGCGCGGGCACCGAGGGCTCACTCTGCGATGTTTCGAGCATGTCGGGGCGATGATGGCGCAGCACCCGGCCATCCGTCCGCCAACACGCCATTTTCCGCGCGGTAGTTCGCCCGATCTCGTGGACCGGGGTGGCCCGCGGGCGATCCGGCCGTCAGATCCCGTGCTTCTTGAGGATGGCCTCGATGTCGGAGAAGTCGTCCGCCGGAGCGGCGGCGGCCTGCTGCTTCTTGCGCGCGGCGGGCTGCGGGCGGGCGCCGGAGCCCAGGGAGGGCGCGGAGGCGGCCGGGGCGACGGCCTCCGGGGCCGTGCTCCCCCTGGCGGCCTTGGCAGGCTTCCCGGACCCGCCGAGCCTGCGGCGCTCGACGGCTCGGGTGGTCATGAAGAGCAGCCAGGCCAGGCCCAGCAGTCCGAAGCCGGCCCAGACGGTCGGCTTGAAGACCATCCCGGACACCCACTCCACGACACCGGTGAGCACCAGCCCCACCGGCACCAGCGCGTACGCGGCGATCCGCGTCGCCGCCAGGAAGCGCCTGCGGTAGGCGGTCAGTGCGGCGATGCCCAGGCCCGCCGCGGACACCGCGGAACAAATGGTCTCGGCGAGCATGCGGTCCTCCAGGTGTGGGCGGTCTGTCCCCCTCCATCCTGCCCCGCCCGCGGCCGTACGGGCCAGGCGCGCGGCCTCCCCCGGACGGATCTCGGGGACATCTCCGGGTCGCGCCTCCTCCGCAGGTCCCGGTCGGTACGGGCGGGCGAGGGCTGGGAGACTGTCCACATGACCGATTCCGTGATCCTCGACGTCTGGTGCGAACTGCAGTGCCCGGACTGCCACAGCGCGCTCGACGACGTACGCGCCCTGCGGGCCCGCTACGGCGACCGGCTGGACATCCGGCTGCGCCACTTCCCCCTGGAGAAGCACAAGCACGCCTTCGCCGCGGCGCAGGCCGCCGAGGAGGCCGTGGAGCAGGGGCAGGGCTGGCCGTACGCGGAGGCCGTGCTCGCGCGCACCGCGGAGCTGGCCGAGCGGGGCGAGCCGGTCCTGCTGGACGTGGCGCGTGAACTCGGCCTGGACGTGGAGGAGTTCGACACCGCCCTGATCGACGGCCGGCACATCCTGATCGTCGACGCCGACCAGGCCGAAGGCAAGGCGATCGGCGTCACCGGCACCCCGACGTACGTGATCGGCGGGGAGCGCCTGGACGGCGGCAAGAGCCAGGAGGGCCTGCGCGCCCGCATCGAGGAGATCGCCGACCGCCTGCTCGACTCCTGGCTAGGCTGACCGAATGACAGCTGATCGCACAGCAGCCGCGTACCGCCGCATCCTCGCCCTGGCCGGCGCGGCCGGGATCGCCCTTGCCGGGAGCGCCTGTTCCTCGTCCGGGAGTTCCGGCGGGGCCGCCTCGGGCGGTGAGAGGCTGTCCTACGACCGGGTCGCCTCGACGGCGAAGCAGCTGACGAGTACGTCGGCCTGCCCGTTCGGCCTGGACCCGGCGGCGGCGCTGAAGGCGGCCGGTGTCGAACGGACCGTCACCCCGGCGGCGTCCGGCGGCGACCCCGCGGCTCAGGGGACCGTCGACCCGGGCCGGCCGGCTGAGGCCTGGCCCAGCGGGCAGCCCACGCCGTCCGGGCTCCCCTCCATCCCCGCCGTCCCGCCGAACGCGTCCGTCGTCTGCAACTTCACGGCTTCGGAAGCCCCGCTGGAGATCGACCTCGTGGCCGTGTCCGAGGGCGGGGTGGCGGTGAACCTGGCGCTGCCGCAGATCGCCCGCCTCGGCAACCTCGGCGCCGACGAGGTGATGGCGTTCTCCAAGGACGAGCCCGGGATCGGCCAGACCAGGGTCACCCCGGGCCGGGGCACGGCTGCCGTCGCACGGGTGGCGGTGGCGGGCAAGGGCGACTTGGCGCTCGTGGTCTCCCAGGGACCGAGCGTCACCAAGGCGGACCCGGCCCTGGCCGGCGAGTCGCTCAGGAAGGTCGCCGAGGCACTCGCGGCCCAGCTGCGGCCGTAGGCGCCGCCGGCAGGCGCCCCGTTGGCCCCGTCGCGGCACTAGGGGGTGTCTGACGGAGGTCCGCGGCGTCGCGATGCCCGGCACGCACTCTCGCCGCACCGGACACCGCTCCTTCACCACGGACCTCCGTCGGACACCCCTAGAGCAGTTCTTTCCGCGCGTTCACCAGGACGTCCTGGTATCCGAGCGACGCGTAGAGCCGGCGGGCCGGGGTGTTGTCCTCGTGGACGTGCAGGGCCAGCCGGCGGGCGCCCGCGGCCAGGGCGGCGTGCTCGGCCAGCAGCATGAGGGTCCGCCCGTGCCCCTGCCGCCGGTGCTCGGCGGCGACGTCGACGTCCCACACGTACGGGACGGGGCCGAGCCCGGGCACGTCGCGCTCCCCCACCCACAGCGTGCCCCGGATCGCCCCGTCCGGCGCCTGGAGCACGAGAAACGCCGACCCGGGGGTGTCCTGCCCGGCCGGCAGCAGCTCGGCGTGCAGCGCGCGGGACGCGGCCAGGGCCTGTTCGGCGGTCGTGCCGGGGCCGGCGAGGTGCTGGCTGTACTCCGCGACGGCCCGCTCGTGCCAGGCGTCGTACTCGGCCCGGGTCATGGCGCGGGGGCTGCCGCCCGGCGGCAGGGCGGGCGGTTCCGCCGGCAGCTCCTTGACCCGGACCCGGCCGGTCACCCGGTAGCCGAGGGCCTCGGCCATCCGCAGCGCGGGCGCCGCGTCGGCGGGTACCGACACGGCGATGCTCGTGCAGCGCCAGGAGCGCAGCACTTCCTCGGCGGCGAGCACGGCGACCGTGCCGCGTCCGCGCCGCCGGTCCGGTTCGTCGATCCGCAGGTCCCGGATCACACCGACCTCCGGCTGTTCGCCGGAGCGGGTGGCGAGTTCGAGGCTGCCGACGTGCCGGCTGTTGACCCGGACGGCGTACGTCCGTGAACGGGTGCCGTCACTGTGCTGCTGGAGCGGCTGCGCGGGCCGCAGGGTGGTGGTCATCACCTCGTGTTGTACCTGCCCGGCGGCTCCGCGTCACCCGGGTTCACGGATCGAGCCCGGCCCCGGCCTTCGCGTCGAAGATCCGCATGGCCTCGGCGGTGACCGGGCCGGGGGCCATGCCGAGCTCGCGGCCGTCGATCCGCAGGACCGCCTGCACGTCGCGCAGCGACGAGGTCAGGAAGACCTCCTCGGCCTGCTCCAGCACCTCGAAGGGCAGGTCGGTCTCCTTGGCCCCGGCCCACTCGACGACCAGGGCGCGGGTGATGCCGGCCAGGCAGCCCGAGGCCAGGGGCGGGGTGTGCAGTTCTCCGTCGAGCACGACGAAGACGTTGGAGCCGGTGCCCTCGCAGAGCTGTCCCACGGTGTTGGCGAGGAGCGCCTCGGAGGCGCCGGCCCGGTGGGCGGTGGCGAGGGCGACGACGTTCTCGGCGTACGAGGTGGTCTTCAGGCCGGCCACGGCGGAGCGCTCGTTGCGGACCCAGTCCACGCGGACGACGGAGGTGGTGTCGGGGCGGCGGACGGACTCCGCGACGGCGGCGACCAGCGTGGGCGCCGCATCCCCGCGGTCGGAGCCGAGGGGGGAGACGCCACCGGTGTAGGTCACGCGCAGCCGTCCGAACGGCATCGGGTTGGCTTCCAGTACCGCCGCGCACGCGCGGCGCACCTCGTCCAGGTCGGGATCCGGGAGGCCGAGACCGCGCGCCGAGCGGGTCAGCCGCTCGAGGTGGCGGGTGAGCGCGAAGGCCTGTCCGCGCTCCGCCTTGAGCGTCTCGAACACGCCGTCACCCACGGTCAGCCCGTGGTCGAAGACCGACACCTTCGCGTCGTCCACGTCCCGCAGCGCCCCGTCGAGCCAGATCCTCATCCGTGCGGCCCCTCTCATCGTCCCGCTCGTCCTGTTCGTCCTGTCTCATGCGCCCCCGACGCTACCCGCAACAGGCGGGCGGCCTTCAGTTCGGTCTCCGCCCATTCGCGGTCGGGGTCGGAGCCCCAGGTGATGCCCGCGCCGGTGCCGAACAGCAGGCGGGGGCCGCCGGGGGCCTCCCGGTCGATCCAGAAGGTGCGGATGCCGACGGCGAGCTCGGCGGTGCCCCGGTCGGCGTCGACCCAGCCGATGCCCCCGCAGTAGGGGCCGCGCGGGGCGGTCTCCAGGGCCTCGATGATCCGCAGGGCGGAGGATTTGGGCGCCCCGGTGACGGAGCCGGGCGGGAAGGCCGCGGCGAGCAGCTCGGGCCAGCCGGCGCCGTCGGCGAGCTCGCCGCTGACCGTGGACACGAGGTGGACCAGGCCCGGGTGCTCCTCGACGGCGCACAGCTCGGGGACGGTGACGGAGCCGGTGGCGCAGACCCGGCCCAGGTCGTTGCGTACGAGGTCCACGATCATCACGTTCTCGGCGTGGTCCTTGGGGAGCAGGTCGGCGACGGTGCGGCCGGTGCCCTTGATGGGGCCGGAGTCGATGCGGCGGCCGGTGCGGCGCAGGAACAGCTCCGGGGAGGCGGTGGCGATCTCGACTCCGTGGGCGGGGAGCCGAATCGTTCCTGCGTAGGGCGCGGGGTTGCCGCGGGCGAGCAGCGCGGTGAGGGCGTCGACGTCGGCACCGGCCGGATCGGGAAGCGGCGCGGACATCACCCGGCAGAGGTTGGCCTGGTAGACCTCCCCGGCGGCGATGTGCTCGCGGATGCGGCGGACGCCGGCGACGTACGCGGCGCGGTCGAGCGAGGTGGACCACTGGTCGGCGTCGGGGCCCCGCCAGGCGCCGGGTCGCGGCGTGGGGACGGGGTCCGGGCGTATGTCTCCGAAGCGCGCGCAGACGAGCCGCCCTTCGAAGTCGGCGGTCACCGCCCAGAAGCCGGTGGAGTCCAGGGCCGCGGGATCGCTGGTGACGTCTCGGAGGTCGGTCGCGAGGAGGCCGCCGAAGCGGGCCAGGGGAGGCAGGTCGTGCACGGCTGCGAGTCTATGACCGGTGGCGCGAAGGCGCCGGTGAGGTGACGGCGGGGTGACCGCCGGTGATCGAGCGGCAGCACGCTGCGGAAACGCGTTTTTGAGCTGGCCCCGGAATCCGCTAGAGTTCAACACGTCGCCAGGGAGCGAAGGGGGAAAACCCCGGAGCGAGCACGGTGACCTGCGGACGTAGCTCAGTTGGTAGAGCACCACCTTGCCAAGGTGGATGTCGCGAGTTCGAGTCTCGTCGTCCGCTCGAAGTGGGGGATTTCTTCCCGAGAACCCCTGCAGCTCCATGGTGGAGTGGCCGAGAGGCGAGGCAACGGCCTGCAAAGCCGTCTACACGGGTTCAAATCCCGTCTCCACCTCCAAGGACGATTAGCTCAGCGGGAGAGCGCTTCCCTGACACGGAAGAGGTCACTGGTTCAATCCCAGTATCGTCCACTGATCCGCAAGGATCCCCGCGCGATTAGCTCAGCGGGAGAGCGCTTCCCTGACACGGAAGAGGTCACTGGTTCAATCCCAGTATCGCGCACGCAGTACCTGTACCACCTGCTTCACCTGCGGCTTCATGCCGTTCCCGCGCGATTAGCTCAGCGGGAGAGCGCTTCCCTGACACGGAAGAGGTCACTGGTTCAATCCCAGTATCGCGCACCACCCGGAAGCCCCGGCCGTTTCGACGGCCGGGGCTTCCGCGTTCCGGGCATCAGGAGGAGAAGAGCATCCGGCCGAAGCCGCCCTTGCGGTGGCCGTGGTGACCGTGGCCGCCGTGACCGCCGTGGTGCGGGGCGCCCCAGGCAGGGGCCGGGGCCGCGTGCGGTGCCGGGTAGGGGGCCGGGGGCGCGGCGGGCGGGGGTGCCTGGCCGTACTGCTGGGCGGTGTACTGGGACTCCAGACGGGTCAGCGCCTCCAGCTCCCCGTAGTCGAGGAAGATGCCGCGGCAGCCGCTGCACTGCTCGATCTGGACGCCGTTGCGGTGGTAGGTGTGCATCATCGCGTGACACTTCGGACACTGCATGGCCGGATCAACTCCTCGCCGTGGACGCCGTCATCGGATGCATGCCCGATGGCGGAAGACTCACCCTACGCCGGAGGCCCGGACTCCAAGTAGGCCGGGAGAGCGGCGATTCGGGCGCAGGCATCCACCATCAGCCGCTGCTCCTCGTCGAGTCGGCGGCCGCCCCGCGCCGCCTTGGCCAGGGAAAGCGCCGCCGTCTGCACGGTGAGCGCCCGGGCGGCGAGATCGAGTTCCGGCCAGGGGTCGCTGCCGGGCGGACCGGCCGCCGGACCGCCGGCGGACCGGTAGGCATCGAGGAAGCGCAGCCAGGTGGCGGTGTCGAGGAGCCCGGCGGCGTACCAGGCGGCGGGGCGGGCCAGGTCCCAGCCGGGGGCGCCGGCACCGAGGTCGTCGACGTCGATGAGCAGCCAGGCCCCTGCCGGGGCGGGATGCCGCACCAACTGCCCCAGGTGCAGGTCCCCGTGGCACAGCGCCCCGCCGGCCGGCGGCGGCTCCTCCCCGCGCGCCCAGGCGGGCAGGGACCGGGCGGCGGCCCGTACGGCGCGCGCGGCCGCGGGCTCGGGCCGCAGGTGCTCCGCCCGCGCCAGCCGGTCCAGGGCGCGGGCGACCTTGGCCGGTCCGCGCATCGGCGGGAGGGGCGCGGGGAGCACGTCCGCCGGTGTCCGGTGCAGGGCGGCCAGGAGCCGGCCGGCCTCCTCCCAGGGCGCGTTCTCGGGGCGCTCCGGATCGACCGGAGCTCCGTAGGGCCACAGGGAGGCGGGCCTGCCGTGCACGGATCCGGTGCGCAGCGGCGGCAGCAGCACCCCGGCGAGGGCCGGCGTCCCGGCGATGCGCAGCCGGGCGGCGAGGGCCCCGCGGTCGCTGTCCCCGGCGTGGGCCTTGGCCACGGTGTCGCCGTGGCGTACGAGGGTGCCGTCGGGCCGGTCGGCGAGCACCTCGTACGTCCCGGGAGCGCGGCCCGCGCCCCAGGCGGCGAGGGCGGCGGGCAGGGGGCGGCGGGTCACGGCTCGAACGGCTCGTCGCTCCACCGGAACCAGGCCTCCGCCCCGTCGACGTGCAGCAGGAACTCGGCCACCGGGCCGGCGGGCGAGGCGAGGGTGAGCGCCTGCGCGATGCGCTCGCAGGCGGCGTCGAAGGGCTCCTCGTACTCCTCGGCGGCCATCAGGGCGAGGACCTCGTCGAACCAGGGCTTGACCTCGGCGAAGGCCGGCTCGGGCGCGAACCTGCCGTGCAGCCAGGGGAAATCGGCACCGGTGATGGTGATGGTGCCCAGCAGGGCGTCGCGGCGGAGCAGCCGCCAGGTGGTGCCTTCGGGCGTCACGGGCCCTCCCCTCTCGTGGGGCACGAGGGTACGCGCAGGCCGTCGCGGCATGAGCAGCGGTACGAGGAGCGGTGTGAGGCGCGGTGTGAGGCGCGGCATGAAAAAGGGTGCTGCCCGTCCGACTCCCCAGTCGTACGGGCAGCACCCTTCACCTGCCGTCCGTCGTCACGCCCCCGTCCCCACGGGGTGTGACAGGCTGATTTCCCCGGGCCGCTCTCCCGGGTCTGCGGCGCCGCTCAGCGCCCCAGCATCGCGCCCACGGACGACGCCTGCGCCGCCACCTGCTCGAAGCCTCCGAAGAGGAAGAGCAGGACGGCGGCCAGGGGGAGCACCATCGCAGCGGCCACCAGCGGGTGCCGCGTACCGGACTCATGGCCGTTGAACGCGAATGCCTTGCGTCCCTGCCGTGCGACGTCCGCCATGGTCCTCTCCCTGTGGTTGGCAGCGGCGGGCTTGTGACCTCGGGGGACGAGTGCTCCACCCGCCGCTTGTCTTCAACACTAGGCGCGCGGACGGTTCCAGGCCTCATGCCCTCGTACCCCTTCGCGGGCCTCCAGGAGGATGACGGGCCGCGGTCGGTGTACTCCCCTGGGTGGAGACCGCGCCCCCGCTGTCGGGGTCTTCCCGGAGGGGGTCAGCGCAGGGTGGTGACTTCGCTCACTTCCGTCACTCCCTGTTGCCGCGCGTCCGCCAAGGGGGCCGCGGGCGTGATCGACTCGCCGGTGCACGGCCCGCGGGCGCGGACGAACCGGGCACGGGCGGCGGCGATCGCCCAACCCCCTTGTGCGCAGCCCCGATTGATCCATCCGGCCGACCGGGGGTTCGTGCCGGGCCTGGCAGCTGAGGGCCCCTCAAGTGTGCCGCGGCGCACTGACAATCGAATCCCACGGCGAGGGCGCGGCCTCTGAGCGCACATGCCGGATGGTCCGTAAGCTGTGCCACGTCAACAGGACGACCGGTCAGCGGGGTGGACATGGCGATGATGCGGCTCCGGCGCGAGGACCCGCGTGTCGTCGGCTCGTTCAGACTGCACCGACGGCTCGGCGCCGGCGGCATGGGCGTGGTCTACCTGGGCTCGGACCGGCGCGGTCAGCGCGTCGCGCTCAAGGTCATCCGGCCGGATCTGGCCGAGGACCAGGAGTTCCGCTCCCGGTTCGCCCGCGAGGTGTCCGCCGCCCGCCGCATCCGGGGCGGGTGCACCGCACGCCTGGTGGCGGCGGATCTGGAGGCCGAGAGGCCGTGGTTCGCGACCCAGTACGTTCCCGGGCCCTCCCTGCACGACAAGGTGGCCGAGGAAGGCCCCCTGGTGGCCGCGCAGATCGCCGCCATCGGTGCCGCGCTCTCCGAGGGCCTGGTCGCCGTGCACGAGGCGGGGGTCGTCCACCGGGACCTGAAGCCCTCGAACATCCTCCTCTCCCCCAAGGGCCCGCGGATCATCGACTTCGGGATCGCCTGGGCGACCGGAGCGAGCACCCTCACCCATGTGGGGACGGCCGTCGGCTCCCCCGGCTTCCTCGCGCCCGAACAGGTGCGCGGCGCGGCCGTCACCCCGGCCACCGACGTCTTCGCGCTCGGCGCCACCCTCGCCTACGCGGCGACGGCGGACTCGCCCTTCGGGCACGGCAGTTCCGAGGTCATGCTGTACCGGGTGGTGCACGAGGAGCCCCACCTGGTGGGAGTACCGGACGCGTTGGCGCCCCTCGTACGGGCCTGCCTGGCCAAGGATCCCGAGGAGCGGCCCAGCACGCTCCAGCTGTCGATGCGGCTCAAGGAGATCGCGGCCCGCGAGGCGCAGGGCCTGTCCGACGGGCGCCCGCCGGCGCAGCGCGCCCGCGTCGAGCGGCCGACCGGGCGGCTCACGGAGGAGTACGCCGACCAGCGCACGGAGCGTCGCACCGGCGGCGGGGCCGCGCCCCGGCCCCAGGGCGGAGCGCAGAGCGGACCGCACTCGCGGCCCTCGTCCTCCCGCAATCCGCGTACCCCGGGCGGCCCGTCCTCCCGGCCGACGGCGGGGCGTACGGGGGGCCGCCCGGGTCCCCGTACGACGGGGACGGGCCGGCGGCCTTCGCGGCCGGACCCGAAGCTGATGCGGCAGCGGCTGATCGTGTTCGTCGTGGTGACGCTGATCGTGGCCCTGGGCATCGCGGCGGCCCAGAAGTTCTGAGCGGCCCGGGGCCGCTCAGGCGTGGTCGCGGCCCTGGGCCACCGCGTAGAAGGCCACCGCGGCTGCGGCGCCCACGTTCAGCGAGTCCACGCCGTGCGCCATGGGGATGCGCACCCATTCGTCGGCGGCGACCAGTGCCTGCGTGGACAGGCCGTCCCCTTCGGCGCCGAGCATCAGCGCGACCCGCTCCAGGGACTGGGGCGCGGCCACGTCGATGGGCGAGGCCTTCTGGTGCGGGGTGAGGGCCAGCAGCTTGAAGCCGGCCTCGCGGACCGAGTCCAGGCCCTTGGGCCAGGCGTCCAGGCGGGCGTAGGGGACGGAGAACACGGCGCCCATGGAGACCTTCACCGAGCGGCGGTAGAGCGGGTCCGCGCAGTCGGGTGACAGCAGGACCGCGTCCATGCCGAGGGCGGCGGCGCTGCGGAAGATGGCCCCGATGTTGGTGTGGTCGTTGACCGCTTCCATGATGACCACGCGGCGGGTGGTGGTGAGGAGCTCCTCGGCCGTGGGCAGCGGCTTGCGCTGCATGGAGGCGAGGGCGCCGCGGTGCACGTGGTAGCCGGTGACGCGTTCGGCGAGCTCCGGGCTGACGGCGTAGACCGGGGCGGGGAGCTCGTCGATGACGTCGCGCATGACGTCGACCCACTTGGCGGAGAGCAGCATCGAGCGCATCTCGTACCCGGCGTCCTTGGCCCGTCTGATGACCTTCTCGCCCTCGGCGATGAAGAGGCCTTCCTCGGGCTCGCGCCTGCGCCGGAGTTCGACGTCGGTCAGGCCCGTGTAGTCGCGCAGGCGCGGGTCGTCGGGGTCCTCGACGGTGATGAGATCAGCCACAGGGTGATACTGCCTTGTCCTGGGTGCGGTGCCAACGGCCTGTCAGGCGCTGGTACGGGGGAGGGCTCCGGGGTCGAGGACGGTGACGACCTCGCCGATGACGATGACGGCGGGCGGGCGGACCTCCTCGGCACGCACCGTCTCGCCGACCGTGGCGAGGGTCGCGTCCACCCGGCGCTGGGTGGCGGTGGTGCCCTCCTGGATCACGGCGACCGGGGTCCCGGCGGGCTTGCCGTGCCGGACGAGGGCCTCGGCGATCGAGCCGATCTTGTCGACGCCCATCAGGATGACGAGGGTGCCGGTGAGCTTGGCGAGGGAGGCCCAGTCCACGAGGGAGCGCGGGTCGTCGGGGCCGACGTGGCCGCTGACCACGGTGAACTCGTGGGCCACGCCCCGGTGGGTGACGGGGATGCCGACGGCGCTGGGCACCGAGATGGAGCTGGAGATGCCGGGCACGACGGTGCAGGTGATGCCGGCCTCGGCAAGCGCCTGGAGCTCTTCCATGCCGCGGCCGAAGACGTACGGGTCGCCGCCCTTGAGGCGGACCACGGCCTTGCCGGCCTTGGCGTGCTCGATCAGGGCGTTGTTGATGGCCTCCTGGGCCATGTACCGGCCGTACGGGATCTTCGCGGCGTCGATGACCTCGACGTGCGGTGGGAGCTCGGCGAGCAGGTCGCGGGGGCCGAGCCGGTCGGCGATGACGACGTCGGCCTCGGCGAGGAGGCGGCGGCCGCGCACGGTGATGAGGTCGGGGTCGCCCGGTCCGCCGCCGACGAGGGAGACGCCGGGGTTGTGGGGGCGGGCGGCCGTGAGGGAGCCGTCGCGCAGTCCCTCGACGACGGCGTCGCGGACGGCGGCGGAGCGGCGGGGGTCGTTGCCGCTGAGCACGGCGACGGTGACGCCCTCCACCCGGCCGGTGGCCGGGGTCCAGGCGGTGGCGGCCTCGGCGTCGTCGGCGCGGACGCACCAGACCCGCTCGCGGTCGGCCTCGGCGGAGGCGCGGTCGTTGGCCTCGCGGTCCCGGGTGGCGATGAGGGCGTACCAGGCACCGGCGAGGTCGCCGTCCTCGTAGCGGCGGCGCTCCCAGCGGATCTCCCCGGTCTCGGCCATGGCGTCCACGGAGGGGGTGGCGGAGGGCGAGATCAGGAGGACGTCGGCGCCGGCCGCGATGAGCGCGGGCAGGCGGCGCTGGGCGACCTGGCCACCGCCGATGACGACGACGCGGCGGCCCGCGAGTCTGAGGCCGACGGGGTACGCGGGGTGTTCAGCCATGGCGGTGCGGCTCCTGGTGCGGCGGTCGTCGTGTGGCTTGCCGCTGCGGCGTTGGAGCGGCGGTGGTACTGACGTGCGGTTATGTGGTGCGGGTCCACCATACGGCGCGGGCCGGGCGGGGGCGCGGGCCGGGCCGGGCCGGGCCGCTGCGCGGGGCTTCCCGGGGCTCCGCCCCGGACCCCGCGCCTCAAACGCCGGCGGGGCTGGAATTGCGCCGCTACGCGGCAACCCAGCCGCGCCTGGCGGACGGCATCAGCCACATCCAGCCCCGCCGGCGTTTGAGGCGTAGGGGTCCCCCCCGGACGGAGTCTGGGGGAGGGTCTGGGGCGGAGCCCCAGGACGGGGGTCCGCACGGGCTACTTCTCGGTGACGCCCGCGGAGTCGAACGTGGCGACCTCGTGCATCGCGCGGGCCGCGCTCTGGACCAGCGGGAGGGCGAGCAGCGCGCCCGTGCCCTCGCCGAGGCGGAGGTCCAGGTCGACCAGGGGACGCAGGCCCAGCTTGTTCAGGGCGGCCACGTGGCCCGGCTCGGCGCTGCGGTGGCCCGCGATGCACGCCGACAGGGCCTCGGGGGCGATGGCACGGGCCACCAGGGCGGCCGCGCCGGCGCTCACGCCGTCCAGGATGACCGGCGTACGCAGGGAGGCTCCGCCCAGGAGGAGGCCGACGATCGCCGCGTGCTCGAGGCCGCCGATGGCCGCCAGGACGCCGATGGGGTCCGCCGGGTCCGGCTGGTGCAGTTCCAGGGCGCGGCGTACGACGTCGACCTTGCGGGCGTGGGTCTCGTCGTTGATGCCCGTGCCGCGGCCGGTCACCTCGGCCGGGTCGACCCCGGTGAACACCGAGATGAGGGCCGCGGAGACGGTGGTGTTCGCGATGCCCATCTCGCCCGTGAGGAGGGCCTTGTTGCCCGCCGCGACCAGGTCGCGGGCGGTCTCGATGCCGACCTCGATGGCCGCGACGGCTTCCTCGCGGGTCATCGCCGGGCCGACGGAGAGGTCGGCCGTGCCGGGGCGGACCTTGCGCGGGAGCAGGCCGGGGGTGGCGGGCAGGTCGCCCGCGACGCCCACGTCGATCACGCAGACCTCGGCACCGACCTGGTTGGCGAAGGCGTTGCAGACCGCCCCGCCGCCCAGGAAGTTGGCCACCATCTGCGTGGTGACCTCCTGCGGCCACGGGGTGACGCCCTGGGCGTGCACACCGTGGTCACCCGCGAAGATCGCGACGGCGGCGGGCTCCGGGATCGGCGGCGGGCAGACCCGGGACAGGCCGCTGAGCTGCGCAGAGATGATTTCGAGCATGCCCAGGGCCCCGGCGGGCTTGGTCATGCGCTTCTGCCGCTCCCACGCCTCACCGAGCGCCTTCGCGTCGAGCGGGCGGATGCCGGCGACGGTCTCGGAGAGCAGGTCGTGCGGCTCCTCGCCGGGCAGCGCGCGGCGCCCGTACGTCTCCTCGTGCACGACCCAGGACAGCGGGCGGCGCTGTGACCAGCCGGCCTGCGCGAGCTCGGGCTCCTCGGGGAACTCGTCCACGTAACCGACGCACAGGTACGCGACGACTTCCAGGTGCTCCGGCAGGCCGAGCGACCGGACCATCTCGCGCTCGTCGAAGAAGCTGACCCAGCCGACGCCGAGGCCTTCGGCGCGCGCGGCGAGCCAGAGGTTCTCGACGGCGAGGGCCGAGGAGTACGGGGCCATCTGCGGCTGGGTGTGGCGGCCGAGGGTGTGGCGGCCGCCGCGGGTGGGGTCGGCGGTGACGACGATGTTCACCGGGGTGTCGAGGATGGCCTCGATCTTGAGTTCCTTGAACTGCTTCGCCCGGGCCTTGGGGAGGGAGTTCGCGTAGGCCTCGCGCTGGCGCTGGGCGAGCTCGTGCATCGTCCGGCGGGTCTCGGCGGAGCGGATGACGACGAAGTCCCAGGGCTGGGAGTGGCCGACGCTGGGCGCGGTGTGGGCCGCCTCCAGGACGCGGAGCAGCACCTCGTGCGGGATGGGGTCGGTGCGGAAGCCCTTCCGGATGTCGCGGCGCTCGCGCATGACGCGCAGGACGGCCTCGCGCTCGGCGTCGTCGTAGGCCGGAGCCGGGTCGCCTGCGGCGGGCTCGGCCGGTACGGCGGGCTCCGGCTGCGGCTGCGGCTGTGCTTCAGCCTCGGCGGGCGCCGGCTCGGGCTCGGCCACGGCCACGGGCGGTACGGGCTCCGCCGCGGCCAGGGGCTGGGGTTCGGGCTCGGGCTCGACGGCGACCGGCTCGGCGGGGGCGGGCTCGGCGGGGGCGGGCTCGCCCGCGACCGGAACGGCCACGGGCGCGGCCGCCACCGGCTCCGGTGCCACGACCGGCTCGGGCGCGGGCTCGGCGGGCACCACCGCTTCGGCGGGGCCGGGCGCGGGGACGGACTCGGGCTCGGGCTGCGGCTCGGGAGCGGCGGCCGCGACCATCACGGGGGCCGGCACGGGCTCCGGCTCCGGGACGGCCGCCACGACCGGCTCCGGCTCCGGCTCCGGCTCCGGCTCCGCTACCCGTACGGCGACCGGCTGGGGTTCCGCTACCGGTACGGCGACCGGCTGGGGCTCGGGCTGCGCCTCGGGCTCGGGCTGCGCCTCGGGCGCGGGCTGCGCCTCGGGCGCGGGCTGTGCTTCGGGCGCGGGCTGCGCTTCGGCTACCGGCTGTGCTTCGGCTACCGGCTGTGCTTCGGGCGCCGGGGCCGCGGGCGCCTCGACGGCCACCGGCGCCGGCGCCGGCTCCGGCGTCCACGGGGCGCCGGCCTGCGGCGGGATCTCGCTCAGCTGCGGCGCGGGGGCCGCGGGGATGTCCAGGTACTCCGGACCGGTGGTCGGCGGTCCGGCCTGCTGCACGGGGGCGGGCGCCGCGGCGGGACCCCGGTCCGCGAGGGACCGTACGACTCCGCCGGTGGCCTCGGGCACGGGCGGACCCATGTGCAGCGGGCGCCGGACCGGAGCGGCCGGGGCGGCGGCCGGGGCGGGGGCGGCGGGCGGCGGGACGACGAGCCCGCCGAGGTCGAGCGCTCCGGAGTCGCGGCCGCCGGTCTCGTGGGCGCCGGCGCCGTAGGACGGGAACTCGGGGTAGGCGGCGGGCTCGTGGTAGGCCGGGGGCTGCGGGTACGAGGGCTCGGTGCCGTACGGGGCGTCGGCGTAGTGCGGCAGTTCGGCCGGGGGCTCGACGGGGAAGGCGGGGGCCTGCGGGACGACCTGCGGGTCGCTCCACGCGCCCTGGCCGCTCGGCATCAGCAGCAGTTCCTCGTCCTCCGGCTCGGCCGGGTCGTCCACGAGGTCCTGGAAGGCGTAGCCGGCCGGAAGCGGCGGCGGGGGCTGGACGGGAGCGGGGATGCCCTGCTGATCCACCATGCCCGCATTGTCCGGGTGACCCTCGCCCGGGACCTGGCCGGTGTCAGTCATGCGTACCCCTCGCCCATCGGTGTTGCGTCTTCGATCGCCCGGTCGCCCACAGGGCCCGCCGAGCGGAGTGTCCGTGCGGCGTTGCCGTGCGGCGCCCTTGCCTCACGTGCGCCTGCGCGACAACCACTAAGCATTGTCGCGCCCGTTCGCCACCGTGGCGGCCATAACCGCCACGGTCCACTGTGGACTGCGCCACGTCGCGCGTCGTCCGGTGCCGTGATGCCCGAATCGTCCTGGGCAGTACGACGATCGGCCAGCCTACCCCGGTGCTGCCGTCAGCGGGTCACGGGGCGTTCGGCGGCCAGCAGGAAGACGACGGAGCGCGCTTGTTCGGTCCATGTGCGGGTGTCCAGGCCCACGGACTGGAGCAGCGCGCATTCGACGGCGTACCCGTGTTCGGTGAGGGCGCGGCCGATGGCCTCCGCCTCGTCGCGCGTGGAGGCGTGGCTGACGATCCGTTCGGGGCGGCGGTCGGCGACGGCCGCGACGACCGCGGCTCCCCCGCCGCCGACGCGTACGACGTCGGGTTCGGGCAGGTTCTCCAGTACGTGGGGTGCGCGTCCGGCGACGACCTGGAGCTGCACTCCCCGCTTGCGGGCCGCGGCAGTTACGCGTTCACAGGCCTGCGGGTCGGCGTCGACGGCGATGACGGCGGCGCCGAGTGCGGCGGCGTCCACGGCGACGCCGCCGGAGCCCGCTCCGATGTCCCAGACGAGGTCGCCGGTGCGGGGGCCGAGCCGGGCGAGCTGGGCGGCGCGCAGCTGCGCGGACTCCCCTTCCCCGGTGTCCGCCTGGGGCCGGGCCCAGCCGCGGTCGCCGGGGCGGTTCCGGTCGGGGCTCTGGCCGAGCAGCCAGCCCGGTTCGGCGGCCAGGGCCTGTCCGGTGCCTCCGCCGCCGATGACGATGACGACGTTCGGATCGCGCCAGGTGTGGTCGGCGGCCTTGTCGGAGGTGAGCACACTCACCTGTTCCCGGTCGGTGCCGAGTTCCTCGCAGATGACGAAGGTGCGGTGGACTCCCTCGAGGAGCAGCGCGAGTTCGGCGGGGCCGGCGCCGGGCGAGGTGAGGACGGCGACCTTGCCGTGGGCGCGGATGACGTTGACGGCGCGGCGCAGGGTACGGGGGTGGGCGACGACGACCTGGGCGTCGTCCCAGGGCATCCCGGCGCGGGCGAAGGCCGCGGCGACGGAGGACACGGCCGGGACGACCTCGACCTCCAGGCCGTGCTCCGGGGCGCGCAGGGTGCGTACGACGCCGAAGAAGCCGGGGTCGCCGTCGGCGAAGACGACGGCGGTGCCGCGGTGGCCGGCGATGCGGCGGGCGGCGAGGCCGAGGCTGCCGAGGCGGATGCGTTCGGCGGTGGGCGGGACCTCGGGGAGCGCGAGGTGGTGGGCGGCGCCGGCCACCAGGGTCGCGGCCGAGAGCGCGGATCGGGCGGCCGCGGTCAGGGGCGAGCCGTCCCAGCCGATCACCGTGACCCGGTCGGCCATCGTCGTCAGTCTCCTGGTGTGGGCGGGGGGCTGGGCACGGTGAGACTACCTGGTCATCGGGTCAGTTCCCGGTCGGCGCCGTCGGCTCTGTCGACGGAGAACGTCTCGTAGGTGTCATAGGTGTCGTAGCCGTCGTAGTCGCCGTAGCCTTCCGCGTCGTCGAGGTCCTCGGGGACGAGGCTCCAGACGATGACGTCGGTGCGGGTGTCGGTCCAGCTGCCGTCGGCGGACTGGGTGCGCACTATCCAGGCGTTGCGCAGGACTCCCTCGCTGATGCAGCCGATCTTCTGGGCCACCTGCTGGGAGGCGGTGTTGTCGGCGGCGGTGCGCAGTTCGAGGCGTTCGAAGCCCTGGTCGCGGAAGAGCCATCGGGTGACGGCGAGGACGGACTCGCTGGCGTAGCCCTCGCCGCGGGCCCAGGGAGCGGTGACGTAGGCGACCTCGGTGGCCCGGGTGCGCCAGTTGGTGTTCCTGAGGTGGACGATGCCGACGAGGCGCTGGGTGAGGAACTCGGTGACGGCGAAGACGATGCCGCGGCCTTCGGTGCGCTCGGCGTGGGAGACGCGGGTGGCCCAGCCGTGGGCGTCGGCCCGGGTGTAGGGGTGCGGGACCGAGGTCCAGGCGGTGACGCTCTCGTCGTTCATCATCTCCGTGAGCGCGGTGACGTCCTCTTCCTCGAACGGGCGCAGCACCAGCCGGTCCGTGCTGATGGTGACGTCCGGGAAGGTGGTAGTCATGCGCAGCTCCATGCCTGAGACCGTGGTGCGGGACCGTTTGTGCGGGTCGTAGGCCACAGCATGCAGCATCGGCCTGAGGAAGTGCAGGGCCGGGTTGCCCGGAAGCGGGCAGAGCGCGGCCCCGCGCGCCGACAGGTGCGTGCGGGGCCGTCATGCCTGACCGGCCGGCTCAGGAGGCGGGGGTGCCGAAGGCCGGGATGACCGAGCCCTGGTACTTCTCCTCGATGAACTTCTTGACGTCGTCGGAGTTCAGGAGCTTGGCGAGCTTCTGGATCCGCGGGTCGTCCTGCCTGCCGTCCTTGGCCGCGAGGAAGTTCGCGTACGGGTTGCCCTCGGCCTTCTCCAGGATCAGCGCGTCCTTGGCGGGCGAGAGGCTGGCCTCGATGGCGTAGTTGCCGTTGATGACGGCGGCGTCCACGTCGTTCAGGGCGCGCGGGACCGTGGCGGCCTCCAGCTCCTTGAACTCCAGGCCCTTCTTGTCGGTGATGTCGGACAGCTTGGCGCTGGTGCCGACACCCTCCTTGAGGGTGATGAGGTGGTGGGCGGCGAGGAGCTGGAGCGCGCGGCCCTCGTTGGTGGTGTCGTTGGGGACGGCGATGGTCTGGCCGGCCTTGATGTCGGTGAGGGCCTTGGCCTTCTTCGAGTAGAGGCCGAGCGGCTCCAGGTGCACGTTCACGACGGGCACGATGTGCGTGCCGTTCTTCTTGTTGAAGTCGTCGAGGTACGGCTTGTGCTGGAAGTAGTTGCCGTCGACCTGGCCCTGCTCGGTGGCGGTGTTCGGCAGGACGTAGTCCGTGAACTCCTTGACCTCCAGCGTGAGGCCTTCCTTGGCCGCGAGCTTGTCCTTGACGAAGTTCAGGATGTCGGCGTGCGGGCTCGGGGAGGCCGCGATGACGAGCGGCTTGCTCTCGTCGGCGGCGCCGTCGGCCTTGGTGGAGGACGGGTCCGAGGAGCTGCCGCAGGCGGTGAGGCCGAGGGCGAGCGCCGTGGCGGTGGCTGCGAGGGCGGTGAGCTTGGTGTTCTTACGCACGAAGAGTGCCTTTCTTGCATTTACAGGGTGGTGGCCCAAGCACGACAAGTGCGGGCTTTGCGAGGGGGAGGTGTTGTGGGCCCGGGGGCTCAGGCTGTCCGGCCGCGGCGGGCCAGGAGTCGGACCACGCCGTCGCCGATCAGCTGGATCACCGTGACGATGGCGATCAGGACGACGACGGTGGCGACCATGAATCCGGTCTCGAAGCGCTGGAAGCCGTAGGTGATGGCCTTCGAGCCGAGGCCTTCGCCGCCGACGGCGCCGGCCATGGCGGAGTAGCCGACCAGGGTGATCACGGTGGTGGTGACGCCGGCGACCAGGGAGGGCAGGGCCTGGGGAAGGAGCACCTTGCCGACGAGGGTGGGGATGCCGCCGCCCATGGATTCGACGGCCTCGACCAGGCCGTGGTCCACCTCGCGGACGGCGGTCTCGACGAGCCGGGCGAAGAAGGGGATGGCGCCGATGGCGAGCGGGACGATCATGGCGGTGGGGCCGATGAAGGTGCCGACGACCGCGGTGGTGACCGGGATCAGGAAGATCAGCAGGATGATGAACGGCAGCGAGCGGCCTATGTTCACGATCACGCCGAGCACTTTGTTGACGGGCCGGTTCTGCAGGAGGCCGCCCTTGTCGGTGAGGACCAGCAGGATGCCGGCGGGCAGTCCGCCCAGGACGGTCACCAGGGTGGACCACAGCACCATGTAGAGGGTGTCGTAGGTGCCCTGGGTGAGCAGGGGCTGCATTTCGGACCAGGTCACTTCGCACCATCCTTGACCAGCGCGGCCAGTTCGTCGTCGATCGCGTCGGCCTCGTCCGCCTGGTCGACGACGTCGACCTGGAGGCCCTGTTCGCGCAGGAAGCCCACGGGTACGACGTTGTCCTCGAAGCGGCCGGGCAGCTCGATGCGCATGCGGCCGATCTGGCGCCCGGCGACGGTGTCCATCGCGGCGCCGAGGATCGAGATGTCGATGTTGTACGTGCGCGAGAGCTGCGAGATGACCGGCTGGGCGGCGGCTTCGCCGTGGAAGGTGACGTCGACGACCGTGCGGTCGGGGCCGGTGGCGGCGCCGGTGACGGGGAAGAGCTCGCCCGCGAGCTCGGAGCCGGGGGTGGCGAGCAGCTGGGCGACGGTTCCGGACTCGACGATCCTGCCGCGCTTCATCAGGGCGGCCGAGTCGCAGACGGACTTGACCACGTCCATCTCGTGGGTGATGAGCAGGACGGTGAGGCCGAGCTGCTGGTTGAGGTCGCGCAGCAGCTGGAGGATGGAGCGGGTGGTTTCGGGGTCCAGGGCGCTGGTGGCCTCGTCGGACAGCAGCACCTTGGGGTCGCCGGCCAGGGCGCGGGCGATGCCGACGCGCTGCTTCTGTCCGCCGGAAAGCTGGGTGGGGTAGGCCTTGGCCTTGTCGGCGAGGCCGACCAGGTCGAGGAGTTCGAGGGCCTTGCGGGCGCGCTCGCGGCCGGAGACGCCGAGGATCTCCAGGGGCAGCTCGACGTTGCCCTGCACGGTGCGCGAGGACAGCAGGTTGAAGTGCTGGAAGACCATGCCGATGCGGCTGCGGGCCTCGCGCAGTTCCTTGCCGGCGCGGCGGCCGCGGCCCGCGAGGGCGGTGAGGTCGACGCCGTCGACGCTCACGGTGCCGGTGGTGGGGCGCTCGAGCAGGTTCACGCAGCGGATCAGGGAGGATTTGCCGGCGCCGCTCTGGCCGATGACTCCGTAGACCTCGCCCTCGCGGACGTGGAGGTCCACGCCGTCCAGGGCGGTGACCTCGCGGCCACGGGACTGGTAGACCTTCGTGAGGCCCGATGTGGTGATCACAGGATTTCCGTCGCTGTCGAGTGCACGGCGCAGCGGTGTGCCGGGCACGGGGCAAACATCTGGGGGACGCGATACGGGTCGAAACGTCAGGAAGGGACGGCGTCGACGCGTGCGCGGGGCAGGAGCGGTCCGGGGTTGCACGGACGGGCTCGGCCGGTCTCGCTTCGGGGCGCGAGGCGTGCGGAAGGGGCCCTCAGAAGGCGCGCATTCGACACATACAACGAGCACCGGGCGTCATCGTCGCCTCGGTCGCAAGGGTGCGGCTGCTCGTCGTGGTCATGGGCCCCAGTAAAGCAGACATGTCGCTTCACCGATCACGAATGTCCGAATAGCGGACGGAAAGCAGCCACATACCGGACAGGACCGGTCGCCGTCAGCCATCCGTCCCGACGGCTGGATCCCGTAGCCGACCTGCACCGACACGGCCGGCAGGTCCCGAACGGACCACCTCCGCGTCCGGTGCGGCGGCGCAGTGCGGTGTGGTCAAGACCACGGTCCGCACGCCGCCCGCGCAGGGGTGCGCGCATCGAGTCTTTAGGCCCGTAATACCCTCGCTGCATGCTCGACGCCCTGACGGTCGCCATCGGTGTGGCCGCACTCGCCCTCGCCGCCTGGTGCGGACACGCCGCATGGCGGGACCAGCCGACCAAGGACTGGCACTTCATCGGCATGGCCGTGGTGACGGTGCTGGTCCTGGCCCAGCTGGTGACCGGCCTGGTCATGCTGGCCCGGGGCGGGAAGCCCGACGAGGGCGCGGTGATCTTCGTGGCGTACCTGCTGGGCGCCTTCGCGGCGGTACCGGCCGCCGGGATGCTCTCGCTGACCGAGCGGACCAAGTGGGGTTCGGTGACGGTGGCCGCGGGCGCGGTCGTCCTCGCCGTCCTCGAAGTACGGCTCTACGACATCTGGGGAACCACCGGTGCCTGAGACGACGACCGCCACACCCGCCGGGCGCACACGGCTCGTCTCCGGGCCGGGGCTGCTGCTGGTGTGGCTGTACGGGGTGATGGTGGTCGGCGCGGTGTCGCGGTCGGCGTACCAGATCTCCACCGAGTTCGACCGGGCGCCGCTGGCGTACTCGCTGTCCGCCGCGGCCGCCCTGGCCTACGCGTTCATCACGTACTCGCTGGTGCGGGGCGGGGAGACGGCTCGCAAGGCGGCGCTGGGCTGCTGTGCCGCCGAGTTGGCCGGCGTCCTGGCCGTCGGCACGTGGACCGTGGTGCGGCCCGACTCCTTCTCCGACGCGACGGTGTGGTCGCAGTTCGGCATGGGCTACCTGTTCATCCCGGTGATCCTGCCGATCACCGGGATGCTCTGGCTGCGCAAGAGGCGCTAGCGCCGGGCGCCGGCGTCAAGGCGCCCGGCGTCGCCAGCCGGCGTCAGGCGCTGACCGCGAAGTCGGTGGCGTCCTTGGCTTCCTTCTCCAGGATCACCAGCTGCACGCCGTCCGAGGCCGTCCGGCCGCCGACCTGCGTGTAGCCCGCCTTGCGGTAGAGGCGCAGGTTGGACTCGCTCTTGTGCCCGGTGTGCAGGCGGAAGCGCGTGGTGGCGCCGTGGCCGGCCAGGGCCTCCTCGACCGCGCGCAGCAGACGTGCGCCGAGACCGTGACCCTGCAGCCGCGGGTGGACGCACAGCTTGGCGATCTTTCCGGTGCCGTCCTCGTCGACGCTGCCGCGCACGGTGCCCACGACCTCGTCGCCGAGCCGGGCCACCAGGACGGTGTCCGCCGCCAGCTCTGCCTTGAGGGAGTCCAGGGACTGGGTGAGCGGCTGGATGAGGTAGTTGCCGTACAGCTCGGCCTCGCGCTGGAAGGCCAGGTACTGCAGTTTGAAGATCTGCTCAGCGTCCTCGGCAGCCGCCGCCGAAATGGTCACGCTCATGCCCATGTGCGCATGCCTCCCGCTCACCTGGTAGCCCGTTGGTCTACCGCTCCTTTCCCCGCAGGCCAGGAGCCGCAACCTCTGCAGCCAGCATTCTGCGCAGACATCCCAGGCAACGGGAACGGACGGGCCCCAAACTTCCTTGTGAGATACCCAACTCTCCTGCGATTTCACGGTAAGTGAGGTCTCTGGGCGAAAGAAGTGCCTTCATCAGCTCCGGGCAGCGGCCGGGCAATCGGGCGACCGCCGACCGGAGTGCCCGGTTGTCCTCACCGTTCAGGAGGGCGTCCTCCGGTACGCCGGCGGCGTCCGCGGGGGCCGCGCCGGCCGCTCGGTGGCGGCGGCGGCCGTCCACGGGGTGGTGCCGGTGGTCGTAGGGGATCTCGCGGCGCGCCCGGCGCCGGGCGAGCCGGGCCTCGGCGCGCACCGCCCGGCGCAGCCAGCGGGCGCGGCCGGTGGGGTCGGGGTCGCGGGGGCCGCTCTCCAGCAGCCTGACCCAGACGGCTTGTTCCAGGTCGGCCGCCTCGACTCCGGTGCCCGGGGCTTCCGCGGCCGCCTCGGCGGAGAGCAACGGGCCGAGCTTCTCGAAGAGGTCAGCCTTCAGCAGGTCCATGCCGGGCGGGACGTGCGGTGCGTGCCCGGCGGTTTCCCCGCCGGGCGCGTCCCACTCGTACGGGAAGCTCCGCTCAGCGGTTGACGGGGCGTCGGCCCGGGTGGAACGCCTCCGCCGCGAGGAGCCCGGTGTCCGGGTTGTCCGTGAAGATGCCGTCGATGCCCTGCTCGAAGTACGTCCGGAAGGCGGCGAAGGCGTCTCCGTACGCGGCCGGGTCCGTGCCCTTGCGGAAGTCGGCCGGCAGGAAGCTGTTCTCGTTCCGGGCGGTGTAGGGGTGCAGCAGCAGCCCCTGGGCGTGGGCGTCCTTGACCAGGGTGGTCGGGGCGCCGAGCTTGCCGGCCGCGTCGCGCGGGAGGATCAGGTCCATGGTCGGGCCGATGCCCTGGGCGAAGCCGGCGATCCACTTCAGGCCCTCGGGCTTGACCAGGTCGGCGACGGTGCGCGGGTCGTTGGCCTGTTCGAAGTCCCAGGGGCGGGTGCCCGCCGCGGAGAGCAGTACGACGCGGGGCGCCGAGACCAGGCGGGAGAGCCGCTGGATGCTGGAGGGCTCGAAGGACTGGAGGAAGACGGCCGAGTCGTGCCGGTCGCGTCCGTAGCGGCGCAGCAGCTTGGCGAGGGGCTCCTCCAGGCCGAGGCCGAGCGCCCGGAAGTAGCTGGGGTGCTTGGTCTCCACGTGCAGCCAGATCTGCCGGTCGCGCCGCCGGCCTTCCCGGTTGGCCCAGCGCAGGACCTCCTCGAAGGTGGGCACCGCCCACTGGCCGTCGTAGAGGGTGTTGCGCTGCCGGACGGCGGGGATGCGTTCCTTCGCGCGCAGGGTCTTCAGCTCGGCGAGGGTGAAGTCCTCGGTGAACCAGCCGGTGACCGGGACCCCGTCGACGGACTTGGTGGTACGGCGTCCCGCGAACCCGGGATGGTCGGCGACGTCCGTGGTGCCGCCGATCTCGTTCTCGTGGCGGCACACCAGGTGCCCGTCCTTGGTCGGGACGAGGTCCTGCTCGATGACGTCGGCGCCCAGGTCGAGGGCGAGCTGGTAGGAGCCGAGGGTGTGCTCGGGCCGGTAGCCGCTGGCTCCGCGGTGGCCGATCACCGTCGGGTACGGGAGGTCCCGGAACCCTCCCCCGCCGTGCCCGCCGCCGGTGTCGGAGGCGGAGGCGGATCCCGCCGCGAGGCCGGTGATGCCGGTGCCCGCCGCCAGGACCGCCGCGCCGAGGACCGTCCGCCGTGCTGCCCCACCCTGTGTCATGCGTGCCACTTCCCCTCGCGAATACGCCCGAATCGGCGTGCCGATCGTAGGCTGGAAGGGGTTTCCGGGAAGGGTGTCACGTCGGAACACGGCGGAAACGCGCGTCAACACTGCGTATCCGTCGTGTGAACCCGATGTGCGATCAGTCCTGACCCACGAGTATCGTCCTCACCTGCACTACCGCCGCGTGGTGGGTGCGAGAACCGCTTTTCGATGCCGGAGGGCCCACGTTGTTCCGTACGCGCCTCATCAAAGCCACTGTCGGACCGGTCATGCGCCTGATGTTCCGCACCCGTGTGGAGGGCATCGAGAACATCCCGGGCACCGGACCGGTGATTTTGGCGGGCAACCACCTCACGTTCATCGACTCCATGATCCTCCCGCTGGTGTGCGACCGCACGGTGCACTTCATCGGCAAGGACGAGTACGTGACGGGCAAGGGGATCAAGGGCCGGGCGATGGCCTGGTTCTTCACCGGCTCCGGCATGATCCCCGTCGACCGTGACGGGGCGAACGGCGGGGTCGCCGCCCTGATGACCGGCCGCCGGATCCTCGAAGAGGGCAAGATCTTCGGCATCTACCCGGAGGGCACCCGCTCCCCCGACGGCCGGCTCTACCGCGGCCGCACCGGCATCGCCCGGCTGACCCTGATGACGGGCGCCCCGGTGGTCCCGTTCGCGATGATCGGCACCGACAAGCTGCAGCCCGGCGGCGCCGGGATGCCGCGCCCGGGCCGCGTCACCGTGCGCTTCGGCGAGCCGATGGAGTTCTCCCGCTACGAGGGCATGGACCGCGACCGGTACGTGCTGCGCGCGGTCACCGACTCGGTGATGGCCGAGGTCATGCGGCTCTCGGGCCAGGAGTACGTGGACATGTACGCGACGAAGGCGAAGGCGGCCTGACCTACTGCCGCTGGAGTGAGCGGCTGATGCCCGCCGCCGTGGTGGTGGCGAGGATCCAGCCGGTCACGATCAGCAGGTAGGACAGCCACTGGTACCAGCCGCTCGGCGCGTAGGCGGACTCCTGGCCGAAGCTGATGATCGGCACCATCAGGTCGAGCGTGTAGAAGACCGCGTTGAAGTCGGGGGCTTCACCCGCCTTCAGGGCCCGCGGCGGATGCGTGCCGTATGCGGTCGCCCCGGTCAGCAGCAGCGCGAGCAGCCAGCCGACCGCCCGCAGCGGCCGGAAGCCGTAACCGACGGTGACGTCCTGGAGCTTCCCCCACAGCCGGGCGGGCCGCGGCAGGGTGCGGCGGTGCCTTCGCAGTTTGGCGAGCTGGACGGTCCGGGCGGCGGCCTCGTCGCCCGCCGTGCGGTAGGCCGCGGCGAGCTGCTCGTAGGAGTACGGCAGGTAGCCCGACTCCTCGCGCTCCAACGCGGGCAGCCGCTGTTCGGCCGACAGGTGCGGGCTGATCGCCCGGTAGCTGAGCCCGGCCATGCGCACCGTACCCGGCCAGGTCTCGGGCTCCACGTGCAGCAGGTCGAACTGGGAGCGGCGCAGGTTGACCCCGCCCTGGATGGTGTCGCAGTTCCTCAGCCAGAACTCGCCGACGGTGCAGCTGCTGGCCCGCAGGGCCACGCCGCCGGGATTGACGAGCCGGGCGTAGGCGAGGTTGAGCTGCCCCGGTATGCGGGATCCGGTGAGGTTGACCCGGCCGAGCAGCTGTGCGCGCATCGCCCGCATGTCGGTGCCGACGGTCACGGTCTCCGCGTGCAGGGCGGTGCCGCCGGGCGCGTGGAGGGTGGCGTCGTCGAGGTTGATCTGGCCGCCGACGACCGCGCCGTTGATCCGCATCTGGCCGTGTACGGTCAGGTTGAAGGCGATGATGTCGGTTCCGATGGCGGCATGGTTGAGCTGGAGCGGCGCTTCGCCGGCCAGTTCGCCCTCGACCGGGCCGATCACGGCGCCCTGGAGGAAGAGGCCGCCGTCTATCCGGGCGCCCGCGAGGCGCACCGGGCCGCTGATCCGGCAGCAGGACAGCCGCAACACGACCTCGACGCGGACGGTGGAGGCGGTCAGGCCCGGCAGGGACGACTCGGTGAGGACCAGTGCGCGCAACCGTGCCCCGTAGAGCCCTGGTTTGCGTTCGAACCAGCAACCGCGCATCCGCATCGGGACGTCGATCGAGGCGTATTTGAGGTCCAGTTTCCCGGTGACCTTGGCGCCCTTGATCTTGAGGCCGGGGACTTGGCCGGGCTCGCTGGGTCCGCTCAGCAGCAGGGCCATGAGCACCTCGGCGCGCACCGTGCGCTCCGGCCCCCACGAGGCTCCGTCGGCCGCTTCCTCGTCGGGGCTTTCCCGGAAGTCGACGCCTTCCCCGCGCGGGAAGGCCTCCCATACGCGGCGCTCCGCCGGGGTCAGGTCGTTGATCTCCATCGCCGGGATGGTGTCCCGCGCTTCGACGGAATGTCAACTCCGCTCCGAGGAGCCTTCCCTGGCGGGACGTCAGTGCTCGATGCCGTCCTGGAGCCGCTGGCCCTTCAGCAGGAACCAGGCGGCCGCGGCGGTGGCCAGGAGGACGGCCGCGCCCACGCCGGAGGCGAGCCGCAGCCCGTCCACGAAGGCCTCCTGAGCGGCTCCCACCAGCTGCCCGGCGGTGTGCGGGTCCAGTGTCCCGGCCGCTTCGACGGCGCCGCCGAGGGATTCGTGCGCGGCGTCGGCGACGGGTCCGGCGACGGCGGCGGGGGTGGTGAAGCCCTGGTAGACGCCGGTGACGATGGAACCGAGCAGGGCGATGCCGAGGGCGGCGCCGAGTTCGTACGCCGTCTCGGAGACGGCCGAGGCCGAACCGGCCTGCTCCTTGGGCACGCTGGAGAGGATCACGTCGGCGGTGACGGTGAAGGAGAATCCGGCGCCGAGCCCGACGACCAGCAGGGCCGCGCCGATCAGCGGGTAGCCGGTCTCCTTGTGGATCACGGTCAGCACGGCGAGGGCCAGGCCGATGGCGGCGAGTCCGCCGGCGACGACGGAGCGCACCGAGTACCGGCGGGCGTAGCGGCCCGCGAGCAGACCGGTGGCCACCGCGCCGATGGCGGCGGGCAGTTCGGCCAGGCCCGCCTCCAGCGGGTCGCGGCCCTGGACGAGCTGGAGGAACTGGGAGAGGAAGAAGACCAGTCCGGAGAGCCCGAAGACGGTGAGCAGGTCGGCGAGGACCGCACCGGAGAAGCCGCGGTGCTGGAAGAGGCGCATGTCGAGCAGCGGGGACGGCAGGCTGAACTGGCGGCGGACGAAGGCGTACAGGCAGGCCGCGCCTATGACGGCGGCGGCCCAGACGCCCCAGGTCATGCCGTGGGTGGCGACTTCCTTGACGGCGTATACGACGCCGATGACCCCGACGAGGGAGAGGCCGACGCTGAACAGGTCCCAGGGGCCCGCGACCGGGTTCTTGGACTCGGGCAGCAGCTTGATGCCGACGACGACCAGGACGATCATCACGGGGAGGTTGATGAGGAAGACCGATCCCCAGTAGAAGTGCTGGAGCAGGGCTCCGCCGACGACCGGGCCGACGGCCGCGCCGGCCGAGGCGGTGGCGCCCCAGATGCCGATGGCGAGGCTGCGTTCCCTGGGGTCGTGGAAGATGTTGCGGATCAGCGCGAGGGTGGACGGCATCAGGGTCGCGCCGGCCACGCCGAGCAGGGCCCGGGCGACGATCATCATCTCGGGGCTCGTCGCGTAGGCGTTCAGCACCGAGACGGCGCCGAAGGCGGTGGCGCCGACGAGCAGGAGCTTCTTGCGGCCGATGCGGTCGCCGAGGGAGCCCATGGAGACGAGCAGTCCGGCGATGACGAAGGAGTAGATGTCGCCGATCCACAGCAGCTGGGTGCCGGACGGCTTGAGGTCCTCGCTGAGCGAGGGCGTGGCCAGACCGAGTACGGTCGCGTCCACCGCGACCAGCAGGACGGCCAGGACGAGCACGGAGAGCGCGAGCCAGCGCCCGGAGCCCTTCGCCCCCGTCTCCTTCGTCCGGCTCAGCTGCTCGGTTCGGGTCATTGCTCCACACTCCGTCGTGCGCCACCGAGCAACAGCTCGATGATCATGTACTGAAAGTCCTTGGCGGCGACCCGGCCGTCCATGACGGCCCAGGCGCAGGTGCCAATGAGGCCGTAGAGGGCCTCGGTGAGCCAGGCGGGGCTCAGGTCGATCCGGATGTCGCCCTCGGCCTGGCCCCGCCGGAAGAGCGCGCCGACGCGGGCGTCGAGGCGGGCCCATCCCTCGTTGACCTGGTCGCCCTCGAACAGCTGGTTCTCGGTCACGAGGAAGGCCAGCAGCTGCGCGTTGGGTTCGGTCTCGGCGACGAGCCGCTTCAGGGCGTCGACCGCCGTGCCCTCGCCGAGGCGGGCGTTGTCGAAGGCCACCTCGAACTCGCGGATGCCGAGGTCCTCGAGGGCGCGTACGAGGGCGTCGCGCCCGGCGAAATGCCGGTGGAGGGTCGCGCGGCCGATGCCTGCGGCGCGGGCGACCTCGTCCATCGTGGCGGTCGATTTGCGGGAGAGCAGGGCCGCCGCAGCGCGGAGCACCTGGTCACGATCCATGGCCATGAGACAAGCATACCCCGAATGAGACGACGATGTCTCATTGAGTGCCGTCGAGCTGGGCGAGGGCGGCGCGCAGCCTGGCCGTGATGCTGTCGGCGCGGCGCCGCTGCTGCGCGGCAACCGCTGCGGTGTGGTGGATCTCGACGCTGAGGCGGCCTCCGAAGGTACTGATCACGCAGGCGCCGCCGCTGGGGTGGTGCGGGCCCGGCGCCGAGGTGAGGACCGAGCGGAAGTCGGTGGTCCGCAGTCCTTTCGGCATCCGCGGCGCCGGGACCCGGCCCCAGTTGGTGACGAGCAGCATGCCCGGGGGCGGCGTCACGCCTGCCGTGCTCTTCTTGGGGACGTGCAACGGCGTCTGCTGCACGACGCCCTCGGCGATGGCCGCCGCCAGCGATGCGCAGATGCTGCGGCCCAGCTCGACCAGGCCGGTCGTCTCGGCCGCGGGCAGGTATCTCGCGGCCCCGAGCAGGTTGGTGCCGTCGGTGGTGCCGACCGCCGGCGTGAGCCGCGTGCGCAGGTCCACCGGGTAGACGTAGATCATCTCGGTCAGCGGAAGTCCGCGGATCTCGGCGTCGCTCAAGAGGATCGCGGCCGAGACCAGACCGTTGACGGTGACGCCCTCCCGGTGCCCGAGCTCGACGAGCGCGGCGGTCTCGTCGACCGACAGGTGGCAGCGCGCGACCAGCGGGGGGACGTGCCGGCCGCCGCCGACGGGTGCTTCGGCGGCGGCCGGTTCGGCGGTGGCGTTCGGTTCGGGGGCGTTCGGTTCGGGGGCGTCCGCCGGCCCCGCCGGCAGTGGCCAGGCCATCTTCTCGATGCCGCGCTGGGCGAGCAGTTCCTCGACGGGGACCGGATACGGACGTACCTCGCGCTCGGGCGAACGCCCCGTCACCACATCCGTGTAGCACGACCACAACTCGGCGAGCACGGCCAGGGAGTGATAGGCGTCCGCGATGCTGTGGTGGGTGAACAGCGTCACGTCGGCGGTGTCGCCGTCGCGCACCACGGACACGTGGCTGAGGACGGTACGCTGATCGAACTCCGGTCGGTGGACCGGCTGATCCGCATCACCGTCCACCACCGTGATTCCCGGTGCGCCCGCCGACGCGGCGACCAGATCGAAGCCCCCGCCGTCCGCCGGCTCCAGCCGCGCGCCGAGCACCGGATGGGCCCGCACCACCGCTTGGTAGGCCGCGGCGAGCGCCGCCACGTCCAAGCTGCCGGACACCCGCACCGCATACCCCATGTACACGCCGGCCCTCGCGAACGTCACTTCGCTCGGTGCCAACGGGCGGATCACCGCAGACGTGGTCATCGAGTCGAGCTCCCCTTCTCCTGGACGAGCAGCGTGCAAAAGGGACATCAAACCCCCGCACGCAGGCCGGAGCAATCCGGTTTCCGGTCCGCCGGAGGCGACCGGAGCGGACGTCAAGTCCCCCTCGAGCGAAAAACGAGCTGCCGTCGAGCAGCCGGAAAGGAATCCTGCGCACCATGAAGCCACTGCTGCTGATCGACGTCGACGGACCGCTGAACCCCTACGCGGCGAAGGCACAGCGCCGCCCCGAGGGCTACCGCACCCACCGGATGCGCCCGACGGGCTGGACGGTCGCCGAGAGCGCGAAACCCCTGCGCGTCTGGCTCAACCACGCCCACGGCGCGGACCTGCTCGCGCTCGCGGACTCGTACGAGCTCGTGTGGGCCACGACGTGGAAGGACGAGGCGAACGACTGGATAGGGCCGCACCTGGGCCTGCCCCGGCTCCCCTACATCGACTGGCCGGCGATGCACGGCCGGGCGCCGCGGGGCACCTTCTGGAAGACCCAGTACATCCTCGACTACGCGGGCGCCCGGCCCTTCGCGTGGATCGACGACGACATCACGGCCATGGACCACGAGTACGTCGACCAGCGCCACCCGGCGCGGGCGCTGCTCCTGCGCGTCGACGAGCGGATCGGGCTGACCCGGCCCGACTTCGACGCGCTGCGCGACTGGGCGGCGTAGGGCGAGCCGGGTCACCAGGCGGGCCGGGGTCGGCAGGGCGGGGGATCAGGTGAGGGCCGAGGCCAGCAGCCGGGCGGTCTCGGCGACGAGCACGTTGTCCCGGGGGCCGGTCGGCGAGCCCGGCTTGGTCGTCAGGACCGCCATCACGATCGGGGCGCCGTCCGGCGGCCACACCACCCCCACGTCGTTGGCCACCCCGTACTCGTGCCCGCCGCCGGTCTTGTCCGCCAGGATCCAGTCCGCGGGGAGGCCGGCCTTGAACCGCTCGGTGTTCGTCGTGTTGGCGATCAGCCAGCCGGTCAGCATCTCCCGGTCCCCCGGTGCCAGCGCGTCGCCGAGGAGCAGGCGCGCGTACGTCCTCCCGATGGCCCTGGGGCTGGTGGTGTCGGTCAGGCGGCCGGGTTCCGCCGAGTTCAGGGCGGGTTCCCAGCGGTCCAGCCGGGTGATCCGGTCCCCGAGGGAGCGGCTGAAGCGGGTGATCGCCGTGGGGCCGCCCAGTTCCTCGAGGAGCAGGTTGGCGGCGGCGTTGTCGCTCAGGCTGACGGAGGCGGAGCACAGGGCCCCGACCGTCATGCCGTGGGCCACGTTCTCGGGCTTGCCGGTCTCCGGGCCGTACCCGGACGCCGTGACGTACTCCCGCGTGTACCGGATCCGCTGCGCGAGGAACGCGCCGTCCTCGTCGAGGTCCCGCAGGACGGCCGCGGCGGCGAGCCCCTTGAAGACCGAACACATCGGGAACCGCTCGTCCGCGCGGTACACCACCGTCCGGCCCGTGCCCGTGTGGCGGGCGAACACCCCCAGCCTGGCGGAGTGCTCCCGTTCCAGCTCCCGCAGCCGCCGGGTCACCGCGGCCGCCGGCTCCGCGGCGTGGGCCGGGCCTCCGGCCGCCGTGGCCAGGCCGCTGAACAGGACGGTCCCCGTACCGAGTGCCAGTACCGCACGCCGGGACGGACCGGTTCCTGAGGTGTGCACCATCGTCTCCCCGTCTCCTCGTTCTCCATGATCGGAACACCGTCCACCACGCTCCTTGCGGACCGTTCGGTTCCCGTGGGGACGGGGAGGCGCGGCGCATGCCGGAGGGGGCGGCCGGGGCCCGTCCGCCCCGGCCGCCCCCTCGGGGCGGTGCCGTCTACTGCTTGTGCGCCGCCCAGGCGTGCTGGATGACCAGGTCCGCCTTCAGCTCGGTCAGCTGGACGGCGACCGCCGAAGGGGCGGTGCCGCCGCGGCCGTTGCGGGAGGCCAGGGCGCCGGGCACGTTGAGGACGGTGCGGACCTCGGGGGTCAGGTGCTCCGAGATCTTCGCGAACTGCTCGTCCGTGAGCTCGTCCAGCTCGATGCCGAGCCCCTCGCACTCCTTGACGCACTCGCCGGCCACCTCGTGCGCGACGCGGAACGGCACGCCCTGCTTGACCAGCCACTCCGCGATGTCCGTGGCGAGCGAGAAGCCGGCCGGAGCCAGTTCCTCCATCCGCTCCCGGTTGACCGTGAGGGTGGCCATCATGCCGGTGAAGGCCGGCAGCAGGACCTCGAGGGTGTCGCAGGAGTCGAAGACCGGCTCCTTGTCTTCCTGGAGGTCCCGGTTGTAGGCCAGGGGCAGCGCCTTGAGGGTCGCGAGGAGACCCGTGAGGTTGCCGATGAGGCGGCCCGACTTGCCGCGCGCCAGCTCCGCGATGTCCGGGTTCTTCTTCTGCGGCATGATCGACGACCCGGTGGAGAAGGCGTCGTGCAGGGTCACGAAGGAGAACTCCTTCGTGTTCCAGATGATGATCTCCTCCGCGATCCGGGACAGGTTGATCCCGATCATGGCGGTGACGAAGGCGAACTCGGCGACGAAGTCGCGCGAGGCCGTGCCGTCGATGGAGTTGCCGACCGAGCCCCGCTCGAAGCCCAGGTCGGCGGCGACGGCCTCCGGGTCCAGGCCGAGGGAGGAGCCGGCGAGGGCGCCCGAGCCGTACGGGGAGACCGCGGTCCGGTTGTCCCACTGGCGCAGCCGCTCCGCGTCCCGGGACAGGGCCTGCACGTGGGCCAGTACGTGGTGGGCGAAGAGCACCGGCTGGGCGTGCTGGAGGTGGGTGCGGCCGGGCATCGCCACGTCCGCGTGCGTCTCGGCGAGGCCGACCAGCGCGTCCTGGAGGTCGGCGATGAGCCCGCCGATGATCCGGGCGTGGTCGCGCAGGTACATCCGGAACAGCGTGGCCACCTGGTCGTTGCGGGACCGGCCAGCCCGCAGTTTGCCGCCGAGGTCGGCGCCGAGCCGCTCCAGCAGGCCGCGCTCCAGCGCGGTGTGCACGTCCTCGTCGGCGATGGTGCCGACGAAGGTGCCCGCGGCCACGTCGGCCTCGAGCCGGTCCAGTCCGTCGATCATGCGCTCGAGCTCGTCGACCGTGAGCAGACCTGCCTTGTGGAGCACGCGCGCGTGGGCACGGGAGCCCGCGATGTCGTACGGCGCGAGGCGCCAGTCGAAGTGGACCGACGCGGACAGCTTCGCGAGGGCCTCGGCGGGCCCGTCGGCGAAGCGGCCGCCCCAGAGCCGGACGTCACCGTTGTTGCTGCTCACAGCTACTGCTCCTCAAGACTGCATGGTGTGGGATGTGCAACCGCCCCCTCACTTTCGGCCCCGGCGGGCCCGGGAGGACCCCGGCGCGCGGAGGTGTCGGGAGGCGGTTCGTTCGGCTGCGCGTGCGCCTCAGGCGAGGTCGCGGCGCGCGGCGATCTTCGAGGAGAGGCCGAAGATCTCGATGAAGCCCTGGGCCTTCGACTGGTCGAAGGTGTCGCCCGAGTCGTAGGTCGCCAGGTTGAAGTCGTACAGCGACTCCTGCGACGAGCGGCCGGTGACGACGGCGCGGCCGCCGTGCAGGGTCATCCGGATGTCGCCGGTGACGTGCCGGCCGGCCTCCTCGATGAAGCCGTCCAGCGCCCGCTTCAGCGGGGAGAACCACAGGCCGTCGTAGACCAGCTCGCCCCAGCGCTGCTCGACCTGCCGCTTGTAGCGGGCCAGTTCGCGCTCGACGGTGACGTTCTCCAGCTCCTGGTGGGCGGTGATCAGCGCGATCGCGCCGGGAGCCTCGTACACCTCCCGGGACTTGATGCCCACGAGCCGGTCCTCGACCATGTCGATCCGGCCGACGCCCTGGGCCCCGGCGCGCTCGTTGAGCTGCTGGATGGCCTGCAGGACGGAGACGGACGTGCCGTCGACGGCGACGGGGACGCCGGCCTCGAAGGAGATGACGACCTCGTCGGGCTCGCGCGGGATCGCCGGGTTCGCGGTGTACTCGTAGACGTCCTCGGTCGGCGCGTTCCAGATGTCCTCCAGGAAGCCCGTCTCGACGGCGCGCCCGAAGACGTTCTGGTCGATGGAGTACGGGGACTTCTTGGTGGTGGCGATGGGGAGGCCGGCCCGCTCGGCGAAGGCGATCGCCTTGTCCCGGGTCATCGCGTAGTCGCGGACCGGGGCGATGCACCTCAGATCGGGGCCGAGGGCGGCGATGCCGGCCTCGAAGCGGACCTGGTCGTTGCCCTTGCCGGTGCAGCCGTGGGCGACGGTCGAAGCGCCGTGCTTGGTGGCGGCGGCGACGAGGTGCTTGACGATGACCGGCCGCGAGAGGGCGGAGACCAGCGGGTAGCGGTCCATGTAGAGGGCGTTCGCCTTGATCGCCGGGAGGCAGTACTCGTCGGCGAACTCGTCCTTGGCGTCGGCGATCTCGGCTTCCACCGCACCGCAGGCGAGCGCGCGCTTGCGGATGACGTCCAGGTCCTCGCCGCCCTGGCCGACGTCCACGGCGACGGCGATGACCTCGGCACCCGTCTCCTCGGCGATCCAGCCGATGGCGACGGAGGTGTCCAGGCCGCCCGAGTAGGCGAGTACGACGCGCTCGGCCACGGGCTTCTCCTTACGGTGCGTTCACTACGGTGCATTCCACGACAGGCATAACTATGCATTACTCCGTATGTTTCGTCAATCCTCGCCCTCTGCGAGGCTCCGACCAGCCCGAATATCAGGGGCGAAGGGCCGAGACGCCCGTCTAGCATCGGGCCGAGGTACCACGGGGAGGGCACATGGGCGCCGAAAGACAGCAGGAAGCACGGACGGGGCGACAGGCCGCCGAGCGGCTGGAGCATGCGGAGGAGTCCACCGGGGACGCACTGCCACCCGGCGCCGGGCCGGGCGCGTGGACCGCTTTCGACCGGGCCGTACGGGCGCTGCACCACCCCTGGCACCGCGGCAACCACCTCGCGCTGCGGCTGTGCCACCCCGACGGCTGGATCCGGGCGGGCGCACTGAACGCTCCGCACCCTCCGCTGCCCCTCGTCGCGATCCGCTGCGCCGACTGGGTCCCGGCGGTACGGGAGCGCGCGCGAGCCGTACTGGACCAGGCCCTGGCCGACGACCCCCCGGGGACGCTGCGCGCGCTCACCCCGCTGGTCCTGCGGCTGGGCCGGCGCGAACACGGCGCCTGGGCGCTGGAGCGGTTCGAGGCCGCGTTGCGCGGCACCGAGGAGGTGCTCGCCGAGCTGCTCCACAGCGCCGACCTGAAGTCCCGGCGGTTCGCCGTCCGGCTGAGCCTGGAGGCCGGGCGGTACGGCGTACGGGACCTGGCCCGGCTGGCGGCCGCCGAGCGGGACCCGGCCGCGAGCCGCCTGTGGGCGGACGCCGCCCTCGCCGCCATGGCGGCCGACGGGCCGGACGACGCGGCGATCGACACCCTGCTGCGCGGACACGTCCCCATGGTCCGGGCCGGCGGTGTCACCGCCCTGCGGAGCGCCGGGCGGGCGGCGGAGGCCGCAGACCACCTCGCCGACCGCTCCGGGCTCGTCCGGGCCTGCGCCCGCTGGCTGGTCCGGCAGGACGGCGGCGACGCGTACGCCCGCTACCGCGAGCTGGTCGAGGACCCGGCCCGCCTCACCCCGTACACCGTCACCGGCTTCGCCGAGTGCGCCCGCCGCGAGGACGCACCGCTGCTGCGCGCGCTGCTGGAGCACCCCGCCGGGGCGGTGCGGGCCTCCGCCGTGGGCGGGCTGCGGCTGCTGGACACCACCGACCTCGAGCTGCTGGTCCCGCTGCTGGACGACCCCTCACCCGCGGTGACCCGCGAGGTCTCCCTGAGCCTGCGCGCCACGGCCGGGCAGCTGCCCGCCGACCGGCTGCTGGCCCGCGTCGACCCCGAGCGGCCGCCGCACATCCGCCGGGCCGCGTACCGCCTGCTGCGGTCGCGGGGCGGTGTGGCCGGACTGCGCGCCTCGGTCGAGCTGCTGACGGATGGTGACCCGGGCCTGCGGCGGATCGCCGCGCAGCACATCCAGAGCATGTGGTCCCCGTACGGGCCGCCCGCCCTGCCCGTACGGGACCCCGAGGTCGGCGCCCTGCTGGACCGCTGCACCGGGCTGTTCAGCGACTACGTGATGGCGCGGATGCGCGCACAGCTCGGCCTCCCCCGCAGGACATCGACGACGGACGGATACTGATCACCATGGGAAAGCTCTACGCACGCATAGACGGCCGACTGCGTACGTTCATCGAGGAACAGCCGGTCTTCTTCACGGCCACCGCACCGCTCGCCGGTGACGGCCACGTCAACCTGTCCCCCAAGGGCCGCGCCGGCACCCTCGTCGTCCTCGACGAGCAGACGCTCGCCTACCTCGACTTCGGCGGCAGCGGCGCCGAGACCATCGCCCACGTCCGCGAGAACGGCCGCATCACCCTGATGTGGTGCGCCTTCAGCGGGCCGCCCAACATCGTGCGCGTGCACGGCGAGGGCGAGGCGGTCTTCCGCGACGACCCCCGCTGGGGTGAGCTGATCGGCCGGTTCGGCGATGCCGACGGGCCCTCCGCGCGGGCCGTCATCCTCGTCCGCGCCCGGCGGATCTCCGACACCTGCGGGTACGCCGTCCCCTTCATGGAGTACGAGAGCGAGCGCACCCTCCATGCGGAGTACTTCGGGCGCAAGACGGACGAGGAGTTCGCCGCGTACTGCGAGAAGAAGGACCACGTCGGGCAGAGCCTCGACGGCCTGCCTGCGCTGCCTTTGCCCCTTCCGCCCCGTACCGTCTGATATGTGCTGCGTACCGCCCTCGTCACGGGCTCACTGATCGTCACCGCTCTGCTCCCGCAGGGATTCCAGAGCCACGCCCCGCTGCCCGCCCGGCTCGCCGACACCGGCGGCGGGAGTCAGCTGATCACCGCCGTCGCCCCCGCTCCCGGCTCCACGACCGGTCTGCTGACCTGGTGGGACCGGCGGGCGGGGCGGTGGTACGAGGCCGGGAGCGCGAAGGTCCGGTTCGGGACGAAGGGTCTCGCCGAGGGCACGACGCGCACCCAGGGCACGAACACCACCCCGGCCGGCCTGTTCAGCCTCCCGTTCGCCTTCGGGATCCGGCCGGCGCCGGCCGGTACGGAGTACGAGTACCGCCCCGTCACCGGCGACTCCTGGTGGTGCCAGGACAACACGTCGGCCGCCTACAACCGCTGGGTGGAGCCGCTGCCGGCGGACTGCGCGCCGGGCGAGGCGGAGCGCCTGGTGACGTACAGGAAGCAGTACGCCCATGCGCTGGTCGTCGGCTTCAACTACGCCGAGCGCGTGCGCGGCCGGGGCGCCGGCATCTTCCTGCACGTCAACGGCAAGGGCGCGACGGCCGGTTGCCTGTCCGTACCCGGGAAGGCGATGCGGGAGCTCCTCCGCTGGGCGGATCCGGGCCGCCGCCCCCACATCGCGATCGGCACCGAGTCGGGGGCCCTGGACGTGACGCGCTACTAGGCCGTGGCGGCCTAGCCCTCCTTCTGGGCCAGGCGCAGCAGGTGGTCGGCCAGGGCCTGGCCGCCCGCCGGGTCGCGGCTGATCAGCATCAGGGTGTCGTCGCCCGCGATCGTGCCGAGGATCTCCCGCAGTTCGGCCTGGTCGATCGCGGAGGCCAGGAACTGGGCCGCACCCGGCGGGGTGCGCAGGACGACGAGGTTGGCGGAGGCCTCCGCCGAGATCAGCAGCTCCCCGGAGAGGCGCCGCATGCGCTCCTCCTTCGCCGACTCGCCGAGCGGGGCCTGCGGGGTGCGGAAACCGCCCTCGCTCGGCACGGCGTAGATCAGCTCGCCGCCGGTGTTGCGGATCTTCACCGCGCCCAGCTCGTCGAGGTCGCGGGAGAGCGTCGCCTGGGTGACGCTCAGCCCGTCGTCGGCGAGCAGCTTGGCCAGCTGGCTCTGCGAGCGGACCGGCTGCCGGTTGAGGATGTCCACGATCCGGCGGTGGCGGGCGGTGCGGGTCTGCGGGACGGCCTGGCCGCCTTGCTCGTTGTCCTGCGCCTGACTCATCGTCGTCTCATTCTCCGGATCCGTCCCCGTGGGCCGCGTCGAGGATGCCGGGCAGGTCCCGGACGAACGCGTCCGCCTCGGCCTCGGAGAGTACGTACGGCGGCATGAGCCGTACGACGTCGGGGGCGGGCGCGTTGACCAGGTAACCGGCATCCTGAGCCGCCTGCTGCACCTGAGGTGCGAGGGGCTCGGTCAGCACGATACCCAGCAGGAGGCCGGCCCCACGGACGTGGGAGACCAGCGGATGCGCGGAACCCTCGATTCCAGAGCGCAGCCGCTCGCCGCGTGCCTTGACCTGCGCGAGCAGGCCGTCGGCGGCGATGGTGTCGATGACGGCGAGTCCGGCGGCGCAGGCGACCGGGTTCCCGCCGAAGGTGGTGCCGTGCTGGCCCGGCTGGAGCAGGTCGGCGGCGGCTCCGAAGGCGGCCACGGCGCCGATGGGCAGCCCGCCGCCCAGCCCCTTCGCGAGGGCGACGAGGTCCGGCTCGACGCCCTCGTGCGCCTGGTGCTCGAACCACTGGCCGCAGCGGCCGATGCCGGTCTGCACCTCGTCGAGGACGAGCAGGGTGCCGGTGGCACGGGTGATCTCGCGGGCGGCCGTCAGGTACCCGGCGGGCGGGACGACGACGCCGTTCTCGCCCTGGATGGGTTCGATGACGACGCATGCGGTCTGCTCGGTGACAGCGGCCCGCAGGGCCTCGGCGTCGCCGTAGGGAACGTGCGTGACGTCACCGGGCAGGGGCAGGAACGGGGCCTGCTTCTTGGGCTGGCCGGTGAGCGCGAGGGCTCCCATGGTCCGGCCGTGGAAGCCGCCCGTGGTGGCGACCATGTGGGTGCGGCCCGTCAGCCGGCCGATCTTGAAGGCGGCTTCGATGGCCTCGGCGCCGGAGTTGCAGAAGAACACCTTGCCGGGGCGGCCGAAGAGCTGGAGCAGCCGCTCGCCGAGTGCGATGACCGGCTCGGAGGCGTAGAGGTTGGAGACGTGGCCCAGCGTCCGGATCTGGTTGCCGACGGCCTCGGCGACCGCGGGGTGGGCGTGGCCGAGCGCGTTGACCGCGATGCCGCCGACGAAGTCCGTGTACTGCTTGCCGTCCGCGTCCCAGACCTGGGCGCCCTCACCGCGTACGAGAGCCAGCGCGGGGGTGCCGTAGTTGTTGGTCAGGCTTCCCTGCCAGCGGGCGCGGTACTCCTCGTTGCCGGTGGTCACCGGGGCTCCCCTCCCTGTCCGTCGGGCACGACCATCGTGCCGATTCCCTCGTCGGTGAAGATCTCCAGCAGGATCGAGTGCTGGACCCGTCCGTCGATCACGCGGGCGGTGGTGACGCCGTTGCGGACGGCGTGCAGGCAGCCCTCCATCTTGGGCACCATGCCGCTGGACAGCTCGGGCAGCAGCTTCTCCAGCTGGCTGACGGTGAGCCGGCTGATGACCTCGTCGCTGTGGGGCCAGTCCGCGTAGAGGCCCTCGACGTCGGTGAGGACCATCAGGGTCTCGGCGCCGAGCGCCGCCGCGAGCGCGGCCGCGGCCGTGTCCGCGTTCACGTTGTACACGTGGTCGTCGTCGGCGCTGCGCGCGATGGAGGAGATCACCGGGATCCTGCCGTCGCCGAGCAGCGCCTCGATCGCGCCGGTGTCGATGGCGGTGATCTCGCCGACCCGCCCGATGTCGACGGGCTCGCCCTCGATCTCGGGGGTGTGCTTGGTGGCGGTGATGGTCCGGGCGTCCTCGCCGGTCATGCCGACGGCGAGCGGCCCGTGCTGGTTGAGCAGCCCGACCAGCTCGCGCTGGACCTGGCCGGCCAGGACCATCCGTACGACGTCCATGGCCTCGGGGGTGGTGACGCGCAGGCCCGCCTTGAACTCGCTGACCAGGCCCTGCTTGTCGAGCTGGGCGTTGATCTGCGGGCCGCCGCCGTGCACCACGACGGGCTTGAGGCCGGCCTGGCGCAGGAAGACCACGTCCTGGGCGAAGGCGGCCTTCAGGTCCTCGTCGATCATGGCGTTGCCGCCGAACTTGATGACGACGACCTTGCCGTTGTGGCGGGTCAGCCAGGGCAGGGCCTCGATGAGGATCTGGGCCTTGGGCAGCGCGGTGTGCTTCCTCGCGGTGCTCACGAGCTGTACGCGCTGTTCTCGTGGACGTACTCGGCGGTCAGGTCGTTGGCCCAGATGACCGCCGACTCGCCGCCCGTGGCCAGGTCGGCGGTGATGCGGACCTCGCGGTCCTTCATGCTCACCAGGTCGCGGTCCTCGCCGACCGAGCCGTTCTTGCAGACCCAGACCCCGTTGATGGCCACGTTCAGCCGGTCCGGGTCGAAGGCGGCCCGGGTGGTGCCGATGGCGGAGAGCACCCGGCCCCAGTTCGGGTCCTCGCCGTGGATCGCGCACTTGAGCAGGTTGTTCCGGGCGATGGACCGGCCGACCTCGACCGCGTCCGCCTCGTCGGCCGCGCCGATGACCTCGATGCGGATGTCCTTGCTGGCGCCTTCGGCGTCGCCGATCAGCTGGCGGGCCAGGTCGTCGCAGACGGTCCGTACGGCCTCGGCGAACTCCTCGTACGCGGGCACCGTGCCGGAGGCTCCGGAGGCCAGCAGCAGCACCGTGTCGTTGGTGGACATGCAGCCGTCGGAGTCGACCCGGTCGAAGGTGGTGCGGGTGGCGGCGCGCAGTGCCGTGTCGAGGGTGGCGCTGTCCAGGTCGGCGTCGGTGGTGAGGACGACGAGCATGGTGGCCAGGCCGGGGGCGAGCATGCCCGCGCCCTTGGCCATGCCGCCGACGGTCCAGCCGTCCCGGGTCACCGTGGCCGTCTTGTGCACGGTGTCGGTGGTCTTGATGGCGACGGCCGCGTCCTCGCCGCCGTCCTCGGACAGGGCCGCGGCCGCGGTCTCGATGCCCGGCAGCAGCTTGTCCATGGGGAGCAGGACGCCGATCAGGCCGGTGGACGCGACCGCGATCTCGCCGGCGTTGAACTCCTCGCCGAGGACGGCGGCCACCTTCTCGGCGGTGGCGTGGGTGTCCTGGAAGCCCTGGGGGCCGGTGCAGGCGTTGGCGCCGCCGGAGTTCAGGACGACCGCGCTGACCACGGCGCCGCGCAGGACCTGCTCGGACCAGCGCACCGGGGCGGCCTTGACGCGGTTGGAGGTGAAGACGCCCGCCGCTGCCAGGCGCGGCCCGTTGTTGACCACGAGGGCCAGGTCCGGGTTGCCGTTCGCCTTGATCCCGGCGGCGATGCCCGCCGCCGTGAATCCCTGTGCTGCCGTGACGCTCACGGTGCGACTCCGATCGTGGAAAGACCCAGGCCCTCGGGGAGGCCGAGAGCGATGTTCATGCTCTGCACCGCGCCGCCGGCGGTGCCCTTGGTCAGGTTGTCGATGGCGCTGACGGCAATGATCCGCCCGGCGGACTCGTCGTGGGCGACCTGCACGTGGACGGCGTTGGAACCGTGCACGGACTTGGTGGACGGCCACCGGCCCTCGGGCAGCAGCCGGACGAAGGGCTCGTCGGCGTACGCCTTCTCGTAGGCGGCGCGCAGCGACTCTCCGGTGGTGCCGGGCAGGGCCTTGGCGGAGCAGGTGGCGAGGATGCCGCGCGCCATGGGGACGAGGGTCGGCGTGAAGGAGACGGAGACCTTGGCGCCCGCGAGGGGGCTCAGGTTCTGCACCATTTCGGGCGTGTGCCGGTGGCCGCCGCCCACGCCGTACGGGGTGACGCTGCCCATCACCTCGGCGCCGAGCAGGTGCGTCTTGAGCGCCTTGCCCGCACCGGAGGTGCCGGTGGCGGCGACGATCACGGCCTCCGGCTCGGCGAGCTGCGCCTGGTAGGCCGGGAACAGCGCGAGGGAGACGGCGGTGGGGAAGCAGCCGGGGACGGCGATGCGCTTGGCCCCTTCGAGCGCGGCGCGCCCGCCGGGCAGCTCGGGGAGACCGTACGGCCAGGTGCCGGCGTGCGGGGCTCCGTAGAACCGGTCCCAGTCGGCCGGGTCCTTGAGCCGGTGGTCGGCGCCCATGTCGACGACGAGGACCTCGTCGCCGAGCTGGGCGGCGACGGCGGCGGACTGGCCGTGCGGCAGCGCGAGGAACACGACGTCGTGCCCGGCCAGGACCTCCGGGGTGGTCGCCTCCAGGGTCCGCCCCGCGAGCGGCCCGAGGTGCGGCTGCAGGTTGCCGAGGAGCTCTCCGGCGTTGGAGTGGCCGGTCAGCGCACCGATCTCGACCTCGGGGTGCGAGAGCAGCAGGCGCAGGACTTCACCGCCCGCGTACCCGCTCGCTCCGGCCACCGCTACACGTACCGCCATCGGACCCTCCTTGTCGATGGCATGACTATACGTATCGCCGCACGTTTATGCAAAGGTCTTTCCGCTCGGCGGTCTTGTGCGCGTGTGACGTGCTTATGCTGCCGCCATGAGTCTGGGTCTCATGCCGACCGGCGACGGAGGATTCTTCCCGCCGGCCGCCGACCGCTGGCACCCGTCGGTCCTTCTGGTGTGCCCGCCCGAGGCCTTGCCTGGCAAGGCCCGCGCCTGGACGCGGGGGGAATCCCGCCTTGAGGAGTTCCTGGAGCGGGTTTTATTGCTCCCTCTCGGCTGATGATCACGGATAACATCCCCGGGCATCTATCGGGGGAACCACAGCAGGCGGGGGACATGGCGGACGACAGCGACGCGCCCAACAGGGGAGCGGCCGCGTGGGGGCAGGCCCTCGCGGCTCTGGTATTGGTGCCCGCGCTCGGCATGGGCCTGTGGGTCTGGGGAGAGGCGGTGTCGCGCGGCGGCAGTGGCGGTGGCGGTGGCGGGGAAGCGAAGGCGGCCGGCTGCGCGGGGGCCGAGCCCGAAGGGGAGTCCGCGGGGCTCTCCGGGACGCGGTTGTGCGAGGCGCTGAACCGACCCGACCTCGCCGACCTGCTGGGGACGCCCGGGGAGCGGGCGAAGTCGGCCGGCGGCAGCGGCGGCGGCAGCAGCGAGGACGCCACACCGTCCGGCAGGGTCGAGTTCGAGACCTACACCGTGACGCTGGCGGCCACCTCCGGCAGCCTCCGGGTGGCCGGGGCGGCCTCCCTCCTCGGGGAGACCGCATCCCCGCGCACCGTTCTGGGGCGCCCGGCGGCCTTCTACTCCGACCGCACCATCCGGATCCGGTTCCGCCTCGACGGGAGCGACTCCGGCAGCGGCCCCGGCGTGCCCGCACGGGTCCTGACCGTGGCCCGGGACGCGCAGGACAGCGGCGGCTTCTTCGAGGTCTCGCTGTGGCGCGCGGACGGCGCGATCCCGGACGACGCCGTCCTGCTTCGCGTCGCGGAAACGATCCTCCCGACCGTTCCGGGCTGGAGCGCCTCCGGCTGACCGCCGCTCCCACCTGCGGCCGGAGGTCAGCGCGGCACGGGCGGCCCCAGCGGGTGGCGGACCCAGACGTTCGGTTCGACGTAGACCGCGTAGCCCCCTTCCGGGGAGCAGTGGACCGGGGCCAGGGCGCCCGGGACGTGGACCGGGCCCGGGGCGTCGAAGGGAAGGCCGGTCCACTCGCGCCACTGGGGAAGGGAGCCGGTGATGGTCATCGAGAGGGGCGCCACCGAGTCGACGACACCGCCCGCGCGGACGTGGACGCGCAGCCAGGGGTCGTACGGGAGGCCGTCCTCGCGGGTGCGGTACGCGTACTCCTCGATCGGGGTGTCCGGCTCGGCCGGTTTCCCGCTCGGCCGCACCGGGGCCACGGCCTCGGTGAAGCCGCGGGCGCGGGCGTTGTCCCGCAGGGCGGCGAGCATCCGGCCGGACAGGCCCTCGCCCTGCCGGTCCGTGGCGACGCTGATCTCGATCGCGCTCACCGTGTCCGGTACGACCGCGCGCCGCAGGTCGGAGAAGGCCCACATCAGGACCCGGTCCCAGCCCTGCGCGGGCAGGACCCCGTCCCGGCCCGGCGCGTGCTGGGCGAAGGGCACGCTGAACCCCCGGGCGACCACCGCGTCGCCGTCGGTGGCGACCAGGACGTACTCCGGCAGCTCGGCCACCATCCGCGGGTACAGCAGCCAGGCCAGCGCGTCGTGGCTGGCGAACTCCGGCCACGAGTCCTTCATGTCCCAGAGCCGGCCCGCGAGTTCGGGCCGCTCCGCCAGTGTGGTGATCAGTATCCCGGTCATCCCCGCAGGCTAGGACCGCGCCGGAAGCGCCTCAACCGCTTTACACCGGTGCTTGCAGGGACAGGTGCCAGCGCCCCGGCCGGCCCGTCAGGGTCATCGTGGACAGCGGTCGCACGTCCACGTTCCAGTAGGTCAGCGGCGGTGCCTGCAGGGCGTAGACCAGGGCCGCCCGCACCACCGAGGGCTCCGCGACCGCGACGATCGCGCCGCCGTCGTCGGCGGGCCGCGTGTCGAGCCAGCCGCCGATCCGGGAGATGAAGGCGAGCAGTGACTCGCCGCCGTGCGGGGCGGCGCGCGGGTCGGTGAGCCACAGGTCCACCGCCCCCGGCTCGCGGGCGGTCACCTCGGCCAGGGTCAGCCCCCGCCAGCGGCCCATGTCGCACTCGCGCAGCGCGGGCTGGGCGAGGGGCGCGTACCCGAGCGCCTCGCCGGTGGCCCTGCTGCGCGGGGTGGGCGAGCAGTAGCGCAGTCCGGCCGCGCCCAGCGGGACCAGCCCGGGGGCGGCGGACTCCACCGCGTACCACCCGGCGCCGTCGAGCGGGCGGTCGTCGTCGAAGCGCTCGGTCAGCAGCGGACAACTGCGGGCTGCGGCGACGAGCGAGACCCGAACATGCATGCGGTGATGGTGGGCCTCGCGCCGCACTGGGTCAAGCGTCGGTACCGAGTCCGGCCCGCAGCCGCTGGACCGCCTCCACCAGCTCCCCGGGCCCCGACACCCCCGCGAAGCTGAGCCGGACGTGCGGGCCGGGCGGCTCCGCGCAGAAGTAGGGGCGGCCGGGTGCGACCGCGACCCCGGCGCGCAGGGCGGCCGCCGCGAATCCGGCGTCGTCTCCCCCGCCGCTCGGCCGCACCCACAACTGGTATCCGCCGGACGGCACATGGGGCAGCTCCAGCCCGGGCAGCTCCCGGCGCAGCGCCCCGGCGAGGACGTCCCGGCGGTGGCGCAGCTCGGCGGAGACGGTCCGCAGGTGGCGGGGCCAGGCGGGCGCGCCGACCAGTTCCAGGGCGGCCTCCTGGAGCGGCCGGGACACGAAGAAGCTGTCCACGACCTGGATGGCGCGCAGCCGGTCCACGACGGGGCCCCGCGCGGCGAGGGCGCCCACCCGCAGGCTGGGCGAGGTCGGCTTGGTCAGGGACCGGACGTGGACGACGACTCCGTCGGCGTCCTCGGCGGCCAGGGTGGCGGGCAGCGGCCCGCAGTCCTCGTGGGCGAGGGCCCGGGCGTAGTCGTCCTCGACGACGAAGGCGCCGGCGGCCCGTGCGATCCGCAGCACCTCGGCCCGCCGCGCGGGGGCCAGTACGGCCCCGGTCGGGTTCTGGAAGAGCGGCTGGCATACGAAGACCCGTGCCCCGGTGGCTTCGAAGGCGGCGGCGAGCAGTTCCGGCCGGACGCCCTCGGCGTCCACCGGGACCGGCACGGGCCGGCAGCCGGAGGCGCGCGCGATGGCGAGCAGTCCGGGGTAGGTGGGCGACTCCACGAGGATCGGCGCTCCGGGCGGGGCGAGCGCCCTCAGGGCGGTGGCCAGCGCGCTCTGTCCGCCCGCGGTCACCAGCACGTCGGCGGCGACCACGGCGCCGCCGATCTCGCGGGCGAACCAGTCGCGCAGCTCGGGCAGTCCCTCGACGGGCGGCCGCCCCCACGCCCCGGGCCGCCGCCCGGCCCGGGCCAGCGCGGCCGCCATGGCCCGCTCGGGCTGCAGGGAGGGGTGCAGGTAGCCCCCGTTGAGCTCGATCACCCCGGACGGCGGGGTGGCCAGTGAGCCCAGTACGCCGGTGGCGTCCACGGAGCGCGGGACGATCTCCCCGGCGCCCTCGGCGCTGAGGGCGACCTCCTGCCAGGAGGTGTCTCCGGGGGCGGCGGCCGACGTGCGCGGCGGGGCGCGGAAGACCCCGGCGCCGGGCCGGGTGACGACGAGGCCTTCGGCGGCGAGCTGTGCCAGGGCCCGGGAGACCGTGACGGGGCTGACCCGGTAGCGCTCGACCAGGGCCCGGCTCGACGGCAGCTTTCCACCGACCGAGTAGCGGTTCAGTTCGGACCTCAGGGATTCGGCCAGCTCCACCACACTGCTACGCTCATACATGACAGCACAGAATAGCGCTACTCTGCCGAGCACGATAGCGGTGACGGGGTCCGCCCGCGGCTCCGCCACCGGTACCGTCCTCGCCTCGCTCGGCGTGGTCGCCTTCTCCCTGACGTTCCCGGCCACGGCGTGGGGGCTGGAGAGCTTCGGCCCGTGGTCCCTGGTCGCCCTGCGCAGTGTCCTGGCCGCCGCCATCGCCGGCGCGTTCCTGCTGGCCCGGCGGGTCCCGCTGCCCGCCCGGGAGCACTGGGCGGGGCTGGCCGTGGTCGCCGCCGGGGTGGTCGTAGGATTCCCCCTCCTGACCACCCTCGCGCTGACCACCTCCACCACCTCGCACGCCGCCGTCGTGGTCGGGCTGCTGCCGCTGACCACGGCCGCCCTCTCCGCGCTGCGCACCGGCGCCCGGCCCTCGCGCCGGTTCTGGGCGGCGGCGCTGGCCGGGGCCGGCGTGGTCCTCGCCTTCACCGTCGCCCAGAGCGGCGGTTCGCTGTCGGCCGGGGACGCCTACCTGTTCGGCGCCCTGCTGGTGTGCGCCGCCGGGTACACCGAGGGCGGCCGGCTCGCCCGGACGCTGCCGGGCTGGCAGGTGGTCGGCTGGGCGCTGGTGCTGTGCCTGCCGCTCAGCCTGACGGGCTCCGCGCTGGGGCTCGCGTACGAGCCGGTCCACCTCACCGGGCACGGGCTGGCCGGGCTGGTCTGGGCGGCGGCCGGCTCCACCTTCCTCGGCCTGTACGTCTGGTACCGCGGCATGGCCGAAATCGGCGCGCCCCGGGCCAGCCAGCTGCAGCTCGCCCAGCCGCTGCTGACCCTGTTCTGGTCCGTGGCCCTGCTCGGCGAGCAGCTGTCCCCCGCCGCCCCGGTGGCCGCCTGCGCGGTACTGGTCTGCATCGCCGTGACCCAACGGGTCAAATAGCCGCGGAACGACCTAAACTGCTAGCACCGGATCGGACCGCCACCGAGGAGGTCAGTTATGCGCGCGACCGAGGGCGACCAGCTGGTGCAGCACGGCAGGATCGTCGGACAGCACGACAAGGTGGGCGAGATCACCCAGGTGCTCGGCGAGAACGGAACCCCCCCGTACCGGGTCCGCTTCCAGGACGGGCACGAGGCCCTGATGGCCCCCGGGCCGGACTGCGTGGTCCGCCACCCCGCAGAGCCCGAGGACCAGCACTGACTCAGCGCGGTACCGCCGCCGCCCCGTAGTGGTCGGCGACCACGCGGGCCATCGCACCGTTGGGGTCCGCCGCCACGTGTTTCGCCGAGAAGTACACGTGGCCGCGGACCTCCGGGTATCGCCGCGCGAAGGTGACGTGGCGGGAGAGTTCCCGCGGATCGCGCCAGGCGGGCGTGGGGCTGTCCGCGTCGCAGCGGTACAGGGCCTCCCCCACGTACAGCTGTACGCCCGTGCCCGCGACCGTCCGCGCCCACCAGGGCACGAGGTCCGCGTAGTCGGCGGTCGGGTGCCCGATGTGCCAGTACGCCTGCGGCACGACGTAGTCGATCCAGCCCTCGGTGACCCACTTGCGGGTGTCCGCGTACAGGTCGTCGTACGTCGCGATGCCCGCCCGTGTGGGTGAACCGAGCGGGTCCCGGTCGGAGTTGCGCCACACGGCGAACGGGCTGACGCCGAACCGGGCGGACGGCCGGACCTCCCGCAGTCGCGCGGACATCTCGCTGACCAGGGTGTCGGTGTTGTGGCGGCGCCAGTCGGCCCGGGAGCCGAAGTCCCCGCCGTACTCCTCGTAGGCCTCGTCGTCGTCGAACTCCTCGCCCTCCACCGGGTACGGGTAGAAGTAGTCGTCCCAGTGCACCCCGTCCACCGGGTAGCGCGAAACGGCGTCCAGCACGGCCTCCTGGACGAAGCGCCGCACCTCGGGCAGCCCGGGGTTGTAGAAGAGCCTGCCGCCGTACTCCACGGTCCATTCGGGGTTGCGCCGGGCCGGGTGCGCGGGCGCCAGCCGGTCGTGGTCGGCGTGGTGGGCCACCCGGTACGGGTTGAACCAGGCGTGCAGTTCCAGACCGCGGGCGTGTGCTTCGGCGACGGCCGTGCCCAGCGGGTCCCAGCCCGGATCCACCCCCTGCTCGCCCGTCAGCCACTGCGACCAGGGCTCCAGCCGCGAGGGCCACAGCGCGTCGGCGGCCGGCCGGACCTGGAGGACCACCGCGTTGAGGCGGCGCCGCACCGCCGTGTCCAGGAGTCCCAGCAGCTCCCTGCGCTGCTGCGCGGCGGGGAGCCCGCTCCGGGAGGGCCAGTCCACGTTCGACACGGAGGCGATCCACATCCCCCGGAACTCCGTGGTCGCCGCATGGCGGGCGGGCGGCAGGGCCGCCGCCCGGGCCGGCACCGCCCCGCCGCCCGCGGCCGAGGCCAGCGCCCACGCGGTTCCCGCCAGCAGCCCCCGACGTCCGATGCACTCCATGCGACGACTCCGTTCCGTTGCGTGACATCCCGTTGCGTGCGCCCAGCATGCCCGCCCCGGCCCGCCACCCGGGTCAAGGTCGGGGGTAACGTCGGGGGGCGTGGCGGGCGCCGGACAGCAGTTACCACTGTGACCACGGGGGACCCGCGATGGATGAGCAGCGAAAGGCACGAAGTGACGGACCTCTCTACCCTCCCGACCGACATCACCCGCGTCGGCGTAGTGGGCTGCGGCCAGATGGGCGCGGGCATCGCCGAGGTGTGTGCCCGCAGCGGTCTTGAGGTGAAGGTCGCCGAGACCACGGGCGAGGCCCTGGAGATCGGACGCACCCGGCTGCACAACTCGCTGACCAAGGCCGCCGAACGCGGCAAGATCAGCGAGGAGGAGCGGGACGCCACCCTGGCCCGGCTCACCTTCACCACCGACCTCGGCGAGTTCGCCGACCGCGACCTGGTCATCGAGGCCGTCGTCGAGAACGAGCAGGTCAAGACGGAGATCTTCCAGGTCCTCGACCAGGTGATGACCCGCCCGGACGCCATCTTGGCCTCCAACACCTCCTCGATCCCGCTGGTCAAGCTGGCCGTCGCGACCTCGCGGCCCGACCAGGTCATCGGCATCCACTTCTTCAACCCGGCCCCGGTCCAGAAGCTCGTCGAGCTGATCCCGGCGCTGACGACGGGCGAGGAGACCGTCAAGCGGGCCGAGGCCCTGGTCCGCGACGTGCTGGGCAAGCACGCCGTCCGCGCCCAGGACCGTTCCGGCTTCGTCGTCAACGCGCTCCTCGTCCCGTACCTGCTGTCCGCGATCCGGATGTTCGAGTCCGGCATCGCGAGCCGCGAGGACATCGACAACGGCATGGAGCTGGGCTGCGCCCACCCGATGGGCCCGCTCAAGCTCTCCGACCTGATCGGCCTCGATACCATCGCCTCGATCGCCGACTCCATGTACGCCGAGTACAAGGAGCCGCTGTACGCCGCTCCCCCGCTGCTCCAGCGGATGGTCGACGCCGGCCGCCTGGGCCGCAAGACCGGCTCGGGCTTCTACCCGTACGGCTAGCCGATCCGCAGGTGGTGCAGCAGGAGCAGCCCGGCCGCCATGTTGGCGGCCGGGACCTCACCCCGGGCGATCATGTCCGGCACCAGCTTGAGCGGGACCCACTCCACGCGTGAGGACTCGAAGTCGTCCTCGGGAGGGCCCACGTACGTGGCGCCGTCCGCCCAGTAGAGGTGGTGGCGGGCATCGGTCAGCCCGTTGGACGGCTCCACGGTCATCAGGTGCTGCAGCGGTCCGGGCCGCCAGCCCGACTCCTCCTCCATCTCCCGCGCGGCCGCGCTCTCGACGGACTCCCCGCCCTCGACCACCCCGGCGGGCAGCTCCCAGCCCCAGCTGTCGGTGATGAAGCGGTGGCGCCACAGCAGCAGCACCTCGTTGGCCGCGTTGACGGCGGTGGCGACGGCGACCGGACGCAGCCGGATCACGAAGTGGTCCAGGTGCCGGCCGTCGGGGAGTTCCACATCGGCGAGGTTCACATCGAACCAGCGGTTCTTGTACACGGTGTGCTCACTCAGGTTCGTCCACTGCACGGTTGTGCCGCCTTCCGTTCGGATTGGTGGCAACATGGCAGCAGCTGAAGCCGTCACAGGGGAACGCGCAGCGCCCCGTCGATGAGCTGGGCGGTCTCCTCGGCGCCCGAACACCCGCTGGTCAGCAGTTGTTCGCGGACGGTCCGCAACCGGTCGCGCAGCCGCAGCGACTCCATTCCCTTGGCGCGTTCCGCCATTTCGGCCGCGGCCGCCACCGCCCGGTCCGCCTCCCCCTGCCGCAGCTGGATCTCGCACAGCATGGCGAGGCGGTGCACCCGGCCGCGGTCGTGCGCGGGGGTGCCGACGGCCGCGGCCGCCTGCTCGTGCGCGGCGGCGAGGTCCCCCAGCCCGAGCAGCGCCTCGGCCACCTGGACGTTGACCAGCCCCGGCTGTACGTAGCCGGTCTCGTCCGGTTCGGCGCCCGGGGTGATCCGCTCGGCCGCCGACTCGGCGTGCCGGATGCAGGCCAACGCGGCCCGGGTGTCGCCGAGTCGGGCGTACGCCTTGGCCTGCATCGCGTACAGGTCGGCGGCCAGCGCCGGGGTGGTGTGCCGGCCGGCGGCGCGCAGCGCGGCCTCGGCGAAGGCCACGGCCTGCCGGTACTCCCGCAGGTGCAGGGACTGGTTGACGATCAGCGCGATGACGTACGCCCCGAGCCCGCGGTCCCCGCTCGCCTTGGCCAGGCGCAGGGCCTGGTGGAAGTAGCGCTGGGCGAGCCCGTGGGCGTCCGAGTCGTACGCGCAGATCCCCGCCACCGCCACGAGGGACCCGGTGGCCCGGTGCAGCCGGCGGCCGAGGGCGTCGGGATAACTGCCGCGCAGCATGGGCGCCGTTTCACTGCCGAGGAAGCGGACGATCCGGTCCCGGGTGGCCACCCCGCCGGCCCGGCGGTACATCAGCTCGTAGTGCGCGCGGGCGGCCCGCAGGATCTCGATGTGCTCGGGCCCGATCCTGTCCGGGCCCTCGCGGGAGACGTCGGCGTCCTCCGGCGGGTTCTCCCACTCCCAGACCGGGATGACGGCGGGGGTCCCGGTGACGGCCTGCGCCGTGAGGAGTTGGGTCCGGGCCTGCCCGTCGGCCCGCCACAGCGCGGCGGCGCGGTCCACGAAGCCGCTGAGCGGGGAGGCGTGGGAGGAGGCGGGCAGGCCCGGCACGCCGAGGCCGATGTCGTCCAGGCCCACGGGCCTCCTCAGCCGGCCCCCGAGCACCTCGCAGATCAGGTCGGGGACCTGGCCGCGGGGCCGCTGGCCCTTCAACCACCGGGCGACGGCCGTGTGTTCGTAGCGCAGCGCGAGTCCGCGGGTGCGGCCCGCCTGGTTCACGTACGCGGCGAGTCCGGCGTGGGACATGCCCGCCTCGGCGAGGAGGGCGTCGAGCAGGACATTGGGCTGCATGGGCCGCTCCCGGGGGCTCGTCGGTTTCAGGCTAGTGCGTACTCGGTTCACACGGGGTGTGAACCGAGTACGCGCATAAATGCGATACGCACTCTGCCGCGGGGGGTCCCGGGGGCGGTTCACTTAAGGGCCTCGCCAAGAGGCGGCTCGGGTCGTCGGCTCCCCCTCGTACAGTGCGACGACCCGTCACCGCGCCGCCCGTCCTGCTGTCTGCCCGACACTCCACGGCAGGCGGGCGGCGTGCCGGTTCCGCCGGTGCCCGGTTGGTCGCCGGGCCCGGCGGGGCCGGCCTGGCCGGGGTGGCATGCCCGGCCGGTCAGGACCGGTCGTCGCGGAGCACCAGCAGGGCGACGTCGTCGGCGAGTCGTCCGCCGGTGTGCCGGAGCAGGGCCGTGTGCACGCCCGCCACCAGCCGCGCGGGCGTGAGCGGTTCCGCTGCGAGGACGCTGTGCAGGGGGAAGAACGTGCCGGCGGCGTTGCGGGCCTCCGCGGCGCCGTCGGTGTACAGGAACAGGGTGTCGCCCGGGCGCAGTTCCCCCACGAGGTGTGGCTGAACCTCCACCGGTACGGGCACCACCCCGAGCGGGGGCATGGTCTCGCCGTCCAGCGCCTGTACGTGCGTGGGCCGCTGCGCGGGGCTTCCCCCACCCCGCCCCTTCCCGAAACCGGGGCTCCGCCCCGGACCCCGTACGGCGCTCCGCGCCCGCGCCTCACACGCCGGCGGGGCTGGGTTGACGGCCGGCACCTTCGAGGCCGGCTCGGCCGCATCCAGCCCCGCCGGCGTGTGAGGCGCGGGGTCCGGGGCGGAGCCCCGGCTGCGCGGAGCGCAGGGCTCCGGGACCGCCGCCGGGCGCAGCAGGTACGGCCAGGGGTGGCCGCAGTTCAGGGCCAGCAGGGTGCCGTCCGGGCCGATCTGGAGGAGCAGCACGGTCACGAACTCCTCGGCCGACGGAGACTCCGGCTCGGCCGGACAGGCCGCGGGATGCTCCGCTCGCGCCCGGTCGCGTACGTGCCGCCCCAGCGCCCGCTCCATCCGCACCAGTACGCCGCCCAGCGACACCTCGTCGTACGCCGCTTCGCGGAAGGCTCCGAGGACGGCCGCGGCCGCACCGAGCGCCGGCAGCCCGTGTCCCCGCACGTCCCCCATGACCACCCGCACGCCGTGCACCGTCGGCACGGCTTCGTACAGGTCCCCGCCCACCGCTGCGCCCCGGCTCGCGGAGAGCTGCGCGGCGGCCAGCGCGAGCCCGTCCATGCGTCTCGGCAGCGGCCGCAGCAGTGCCCGCTGCGCGGCCCCCGCGATCTCCTGCGAGCGCCGCAGCTCCGCGACCAGCCCGCGCCGGATGTGCAGCGCGCAGCCCGTCGCCAGCAGCAGGAACGCCGCGCACGTGGCCAGGCTCGGGACCAGCCGCCCCGGGGTGGACAGCTCCCAGGACACCGCGGCGCCGCCCCACGCGAAGACGCACACCCGCCGTACCTGGGGCATCTCCCCGATCATCGCGGCCTCCCCTCGGCCGCAACGATTGTGCCGACCACCCGGTGCCCCGGACACGGGTCGCGGGCCTTCTCACCCGAATGAGTGAGGGGCGCATCCGGTGGTCCGGATGCGCCCCTCAGCAGGCCTTACAGGCGGGCGGCTACGCGCCCCGGAGCACCGCCCCGGTCCGCTCGCCCGCGAGCGCCACCGCCGCGTCGCGCGCGGCCGTGGACTCCTCGGCGGTCAGCGTCCGGTCCGCGGCGCGGAAGCGCAGCGCGTACGCCAGGGACTTCTTGCCCTCGCCGACCTGCTCACCGGTGAACACGTCGAACAGCCGGAGCGACTCGAGGAGTTCGCCCGCGCCCTCGCGCAGCGCGGCCTCCACGTCCGACGCCGGAACCGACGCGTCCACGATCAGCGCAACGTCCTGGGTCGCCACCGGGAAGGAGGAGATCCGGGGCGCCTGGAGGGCCTCGCCGCCGGCCGCCGCGAGGCGGTCGAGGTCGAGCTCCATCGCGCTGGTACGGGCCGGCAGGCCGAGCGCCTTGACCACGCGCGGGTGCAGCTCACCGGCGTGGCCGATGACCTGCTCGACGCCGTCGAGGGTGACGGCCAGCTCGGCGCAGCGGCCCGGGTGCCAGGGGCCGTACTGGCCCTGGCGGACGAGAAGCTCCGCGCCGGCCTCGGCGGCCAGCGCACGCGCGGCCTGGACGGCGTCCGCCCAGTCGGCCGGGCGGCCCTTGCCCCACCAGCCGGCCTGCTCGCGCGCACCGGCCAGCACGACCGCGGCGTACCGCGGCTGCGCGGGCAGGGCCGCGTTCAGGGTGGCGATCTCCTCGTCCGTGGGACGGCGGTCGACCGGCAGCCGTACGGCCGCGCCCGGCTGCGGGCCGGCCAGGAAGACCGAACCGGTCTCGAAGAGCGCGAGGTCGTGGCTGCCCCGGCTGTCGTTGCGGCGCAGCGCGCCGAGCAGACCCGGCAGCAGCGTGGTGCGCAGCGCCGGCTCCTCGTCGGAGATCGGGTTGACCAGCTTGACGACCTGGCGGGCGGCGTCGTTCTCGGGCAGCTGGAGCTGGTCGAAGACGCCCTCACCGATGAACGGGTAGCTGAGCGCCTCGACGTAGCCCGCGCCGGCCAGCGCGCGGCCGGCCCGGCGGTGCAGCTGCTGCCGGGGGGTGAGACCGCGGCCGGAGGGCACCTGCGGGAGGGTCGACGGGAGGTTTCCGTAGCCCTCGAGCCGGATGACCTCTTCGGCGAGGTCGTTGGGCGCGGCGAGGTCGGGCCGCCACGAGGGGACGGTGACGACGAGCTCGTCCTGGCCGTAGACGTCGCAGCCGACCTCCTGGAGGCGGCGTACGACGGTCTCGCGGCCGTAGTCCATGCCCGCGACCCGGTCCGGGTGGTCCGCGCGCATCGCGATGGTGCGCGGGGCGCCGGGGGCGAGGAACTCGGTGACCCCGGCCTCGGCGGTGCCGCCCGCGAGGAGCACGAGCAGGTCGACGGTCCGCTGCGCGGCCGCGGCGGCGGCCAGCGGGTCGACGCCCCGCTCGAAGCGCTTGGAGGCCTCGGAGGACAGCTTCAGGCGGCGGGCGGTGCGCGAGATCGACACGGAGTCGAAGTGCGCGGCCTCGATGACCACGTCCCGGGTGCCGGTGACGGCGCCCGTCTCCGGGTCGGTGACGGAGTCGGCGATCTCGGTGTTGGCGCCGCCCATGACACCGGCGAGGCCGATCGGCCCGCTGTCGTCGGTGATCACCAGGTCTTCGGCGTCGAGCGTGCGCTTGACCCCGTCGAGGGTGGTGAACTTCTCGCCCTGCTCGGCGCGGCGGACACCGATGGCGCCGTCGATCCGGGAGCGGTCGTAGGCGTGCAGCGGCTGGCCGAGCTCGAGCATCACGTAGTTGGTGATGTCGACGGCGAGCGAGATCGGGCGCATGCCCGCCTTCTGCAGGCGGCGGGTCAGCCAGATCGGGGAGCGCGCGTCGGGGTCGAGGCCGGTCACCGTGCGGGCGGTGAAGCGGTCGCAGCCGGCCGGGTCGTCGACCTTGACCGGGTAGCCGTACGAGTTCGGCACCGGGACGTCGAGCAGCGCCGGGTCGCGCAGCGGCAGGCCGTAGGCGGTGGCCGCCTCGCGGGCGACGCCGCGCAGGGACATGCAGTAGCCGCGGTCCGGGGTGATGTCGATGTCGAGGACCTCGTCGACGAGCTCGAGCAGCTCGATCGCGTCGGTGCCGACCTCGTGCTCCGGCGGCAGCACGATGATGCCGTGCGTGCCGTCGTCGCCCATGCCCAGCTCGTCGCCGGAGCAGATCATGCCGTGCGAGGTGCGGCCGTACGTCTTGCGCGAGGCGATCGCGAAGTCGCCGGGCAGGACCGCGCCGGGCAGGACCACGACGACCTTGTCACCGACGGAGAAGTTGCGGGCTCCGCAGACGATCTCCTGCGGCTCGCCGGTGCCGTTGGCCTGGCCGACGTCGACCGTGCAGAAGCGGATCGGCTTGCGGAAGCCCTCGAGCTCCTCGATGGTCAGCACCTGGCCGACGACGAGCGGGCCCTTGAGCCCGCCGCCGAGCTGCTCGACCGTCTCGACCTCGAGGCCGGCGTCGACGAGCTTGGCGGCCACGTCACGGCCGGTCGCACCCGCGGGGAGGTCGACGTACTCCCGCAGCCAAGAAAGCGGGACCCGCATCAGATCTCCATCCCGAACGGCCGGGTGAAACGGACGTCACCCTCGACCATGTCTCGCATGTCTTCTACGTTGTGGCGGAACATCAGCATCCGCTCGATGCCGAAACCGAAGGCGAACCCGCTGTACTTCTCGGGGTCCACGCCGCAGGCCACCAGCACCTTGGGGTTGACCATGCCGCAGCCGCCGAGCTCGATCCAGCCCTCGCTGGAGCAGGTACGGCACGGGCGGTCGGGGTTGCCCACCGACTCGCCGCGGCACACGTAGCACTGCATGTCCATCTCGGCGGACGGCTCGGTGAACGGGAAGAAGTGCGGGCGCAGGCGCGTGGTGGTGCCCTCGCCGAACAGCTCCTGGACCATGTGGTCCATGGTGCCCTTGAGGTCGGCCATGGTCAGGCCCTCGTCCACGGCGAGCAGCTCGACCTGGTGGAAGACCGGGGTGTGCGTCGCGTCGAGCTCGTCGGTGCGGTACACGCGGCCCGGGCAGACGATGTAGACGGGGGGCTTGCGCTCCAGCAGCGAGCGCGCCTGCACCGGGGAGGTGTGGGTGCGCAGCACGACGCCGGACTCGTCTCCCGCGGTGCCTTCCGGCCCCTGGACGAAGAAGGTGTCCTGCATCTGGCGCGCCGGGTGGTCGGGCGTGAAGTTGAGGGCGTCGAAGTTGAACCACTCCGCCTCGACCTCGGGCCCCTCGGCGACCTCGTACCCCATGGCCGTGAAGATGTCCGCGATGCGGTCCATCAGCGTGGTCAGGGGGTGCCGGGCGCCGGCGGGAACGCGGTCGTAAGGCAGCGTGACGTCCACCGCCTCCTCGACCAGCACCCGCTCGTCGCGCTCGGCTTCGAGCTCGACCGTGCGGGCCCCGAAGGCCTTGTTCACGGCCCCGCGGGCCTGGCCCACGCGCTTGCCCGCCTCGGCCTTGGCCTGGGGGGGCAGGGCGCCGATCTCGCGGTTGGCGAGCGCCAGGGGCGAGCGATCGCCCATGTGCGCGGTCTTCGCCTCACGCAGCGCGTCGAGGTCGCCGGCGGACGCGAAGGCGGCGAGCGCCTCGTCCCGCATGCGCTCGATCTCTTCCGGTTTCAGTGCCTCGACCTCGACAGGGTCGTACGACTTGTTCGGTGCCGACATCTCTTCCCGTACTTCCGATGGCTGGCTGGTGGTCCCCGTACGGCGCGATCAGACCGATCGACACAGAGACACAAAGGTGCCAAAGGACGAGTCTAAAGGTCGCTGGGGCTGAAGGAGCCCGTGGGCCGCCTGGCAAGACGCTCCGCAGTGCTACTGCGTGAGGTAGGCCGGGGCGCTCACGGGCAGGATAAATCGGAACTCGGCGCCGCCGCCGGGGCCGCGGCCGACCGTGATGGTGCCGCCGTGGGCCTCCACGATGCCCTTGACGATGTACAGGCCCAGGCCGGTGCCGCCGCGCTTGCTCCCCCGCCAGAAGCGGGTGAAGACGCGGCCCATCGACTCCTCGGGGATCCCGGGGCCTTCGTCGGTCACGGTGACGGCGGTTCCCTTCTCATGCGGCGATACGTCGATGGTGACCGTTCCGTCTCCGTGTCGCACCGCATTTTCGAGGAGGTTGCCGAGGATCTGGTCGATCTTGTCCGGGTCGGCCCACAGATCGGGGAGGGGGCGGCTGACCCGTACGAGGAACCGCTCGGGGGCCTGGCCGTTCGCGGTGAGCGCCTGGACGTGCCGGCCGACGGCGGTGGCGATGTCCACCGGCTGGCGGCGCACCTCGAGGCGCCCGGAGTCGATCCGGGAGATGTCGAGGAGCTCGGCGATGAGGCGGGTGACGCGGTTGGCGTCGGCGTCGACGGTCTCGAGCATCAGCCGCTTCTGGTCGTCGGTGAACCGCTCCCATTTGGCGAGCAGGGTCGCGGTGAAGCCCTTGACGGAGGTCAGCGGGGAGCGCAGTTCGTGCGCCACGGTGGCGATCAGCTCGGCGTGGCTGCGCTCGGTGCGGCGGCGGGCCTCGGTGCCGCGCAGGGTGACGACGAGGCGGCGCAGGGGACCCGTGGGGTGCGTGCGGATGTAGCTGGCGGAGACGAGCACCTCGCGGCCGCCGGGCAGCAGCAGGTTCCGCTCGGGCTGCCCGCGGCGGGTGGCGAGGCCTCCGTACGGGTCGGTCAGGGTCCACCAGCGGCGCCCCTCGAGGTCCTCGAGGGGCAGTGCGCTGTCGATGCGGGCGCCGAGGGCCTGGCCGGCCGCGATGGCGGTGATCCGCGCGGCGGCACGGTTGAAGCAGACGACGCGCCCGGTGTGGTCGGCGACGACGAGCCCGTCGGGCAGGTCGTCGGGGTCGATCCCCACGCCGGCCCCCCGGAACCGCTGCTCGGCCGCGTCGGCGGCTTCCGCGGCCCCCGGTGAGCTGTTCGTACCGACGGTCATGTCCCCGTACCCCACATCTCCGAGTAGCGCAGTGGGCCCCCGGGCCGCCACATTACTAGCTGGGGGTCACGGAGCGGCACCCTCCGGGTGCCCGCTGTGCACGCGCGGAGGCGTACAGGCACACGGCGGCGGCCGTGGCGAGGTTCAGGCTCTCCGCCTTGCCGTGGATCGGGACGCGGACGACGGCGTCCGCGAGGGCCCTGGTCTCCTCGGGCAGGCCCCAGGCCTCGTTGCCGAAGACCCAGGCGGAGGGGCCGCCCATGGTGCCCGCGTCCAGCTCGGCGTCGAGGTCGTCCTCGCCGGCCCCGTCGGCCGCCAGGATCCGTACGCCCGCCGCGCGCAGCCCCGCCACGGCCTGCTCCACGGGGACGCCGACGGCGACCGGGAGGTGGAAGAGGGAGCCTACGGAGGCCCGTACGGACTTGGGGTTGTACAGGTCGACCGAGGCGTCGGTCAGGACGACGGCGTCGGCTCCGGCGGCGTCGGCGCAGCGCAGCACCGTACCGGCGTTTCCGGGGTCGCGGACGTGCGCGAGGACGGCGACGAGCTTCGGCCGGGCCGCGAGGATGTCCTCGAAGGGCGAGTCGAGGAAGTGGCAGACGCCGACGAGGCCCTGCGGGGTGACGGTCTGCGAGACCTCGGCGAGCACCTCGTCGGAGGCGTGGTGCACCCGGGCCCCGGAGGCGAGGGCGGCGTCGATGATCTCGGTGTAGCGCTCGGCGGCCTCGACGGTGGCGAACAGCTCGATCAGGGTCGGCGTCCCCTCGGCCCCGCGGTGCTCGACGGCTTCGCGGACGGCCTGGGGGCCTTCGGCGATGAACCGGCGCTCCTTGGTGCGGAAGTTGCGCCGCGCCAGTCGCCTGGCGGCGGCCACCCGCGGGGATCGGGGGGAGATCAGCTCGGGGTGACCCAGGTCAGCCATGTTCTCTGCGGTTCTCTCTCGGGGGGTGCGGGGCCGCGCGGGGCGCGGGCGGTGCGGGCGGCACCGGGCTTGCGGGCGGTGCGGAGCTTCCGGGCGGTGCCGGGCTTGCGGGCGGGCCGGGCTTGCGGGCGGTGCCGGCGCTCGTGCCGTGCGGGGAAAGCACTCGGACCCGCAGGCGAATCGCCTGCGGGTCCGAGGATGCCGACCGCCTACGCGGCCGGCCAGGCCTTACGCAGCGGCCTTGGGGGCGTTGACGTCGGCCGGGAGGGCCTTCTGGGCGACCTCGACCAGCGCGGCGAACGCGTTGGCGTCGTTGACGGCCAGCTCCGCGAGGATCTTGCGGTCCACCTCGATGTTGGCGGCCTTCAGACCCTGGATGAGGCGGTTGTACGTCATGCCGTTCTGGCGGGCAGCAGCGTTGATGCGCTGGATCCACAGCTGACGGAAGTCGCCCTTGCGCTTCTTGCGGTCGTTGAAGTTGTAGACCAGCGAGTGGGTGACCTGCTCCTTGGCCTTGCGGTACAGGCGCGAACGCTGACCGCGGTAGCCGGAGGCCGCCTCGAGGATTGCCCGGCGCTTCTTGTGGGCGTTTACTGCCCGCTTGACGCGTGCCACTTTTTAACTCCTTGTAGCGGGGCCGTGGTTGTCTTCACACGGCCCGAATTCGATGGGTTCCCGGTCCTGACGCTCATCCGCTCCCGGCGCGGGAGCGGAGAGCATCACTTGCCGAGAAGCTTCTTGATCTTCGCGGCGTCGCCGGGGGCCATCTCCGCGTTGCCGGTGAGGCGACGGGTGATGCGGGACGACTTGTGCTCGAGCAGGTGGCGCTTGCCGGCGCGCTCGCGAAGCACCTTGCCGGAGCCGGTGATCTTGAAGCGCTTCTTGGTCCCGCTGTGCGTCTTGTTCTTCGGCATAGCGCCGTTATCTCCTCGTCGGTGGCGCTCCCCCCGGTCCGGTTCGGGACCGGGTGGCGGGAGCGTCATGTTGTGTCGGTGATCCGAGACAGGCTGCCCCGGAATCAGGCCTCGGCGTTCGCCTCGTCGGCGGCGGCCTCGGTGACGTCGGCATCCTCGGTGGTCTCCGCCTCGACCTCGGCGGCCTCCTGGGAAGGAGCCTCCTCGTCGGTGGCGGCGACACCCTGGCGCTCCGCCTTGCGGGCGGCCTGCGCCTCGCGGGCTTCGGCCATCGCCTCGGTCTTCTTCTTGTGCGGACCGAGGACCATGATCATGTTTCGGCCGTCCTGCTTCGGGTTCGACTCGATGAACCCGAGGTCCTCGACGTCCGAAGCGAGACGCTGCAGCAGTCGGTAGCCGAGTTCCGGCCGGGACTGCTCGCGACCACGGAACATGATCGTGATCTTGACCTTGTCGCCCTGCTTGAGGAACCGAACGACGTGACCCTTCTTGGTGTCATAGTCGTGCGGGTCGATCTTCGGCCGGAGCTTCATTTCCTTGATGACCGTGTGCGCCTGGTTCTTGCGCGCCTCACGGGCCTTCATGGCCGACTCGTACTTGAACTTGCCGTAGTCCATGAGCTTGCAGACCGGCGGGCGTGCGGACGCCGCGACCTCGACCAGGTCGAGGTCGTACTCCTGCGCGAGCTCAAGCGCCTTGGCAAGCGGCACGATGCCGACCTGCTCGCCGCTGGGACCGACGAGTCGTACCTCGGGAACGCGAATCCGGTCGTTGATGCGGGGCTCGGTGCTGATGGATCCTCCTCGGTAGCACCACACGACTGCCTGGCAGACAGCCGCTGACGTGTATTTCCGTCAGACCGACCGCGGCGGGGAGAATGAAAAAAGCCCCGCCGGGCACAGGCAGGGGCTCCAAAGGGACCGGAGCACCGCCACGTGCGAACCGCGGGGCGCAGACTCGGGCAGCTTTCCATCGTCCGTACGGAACGATGGATGCCGCCTGACCGGTGACCCGCCGCCCCGGAGGGTGGTCGGGTGGGAGATCGGAGCCTCCACTTGTGGGCCGGGGACACAGGTCTCCGGCCGGTCGTAGCCCAATATAGCATTCCGCGCCAGGACCGCTCACCTGGTGCTCCGGTCGGGGGCCCGCGGCGCCCGGCTTATCGTGGGGAGCATGACTGACGCGACCCGCCCCGCCGACACCGCCGCCGACACCGCACCCGATTCGCCCGACTACGACGCCATGACCCGCGACATCGCGGACGTCCCCGCCGTAGAGGTGATCACCACGGTGGCCGTGCACCTGCTGAGCGCCGCGGCGGTCAACCTGGGCCTGGACAAGCCCGACTCCGAGCACAAGGACCTCGACGAGGCCCGCAAGCTGATCACGGCCCTGGCCGGCCTGGTCACCGCGAGCGCCACCGAGATCAGCTCCTTCCACGCCGCCCCGCTGCGGGACGGCCTGAAGTCGCTCCAGCTGGCCTTCCGCGAGGCCTCGATCGTCCCGGACGAGCCGGGCCAGGGCCCGGGCGAGAAGTTCACCGGTCCCGTCTTCGGCTGAGCCGGCCGAGTCGGCGCCGTACGGGGCGGGGGTTGCGGGGTTCGTTCCCGCAGCCCCCGCCCCTTCGCCGTTCAGCGGGTGAACAGCGCCTCGCCGGGCGGGGCCGGGGCGTCCGGCGGCAGCAGCGCCAGGTCCAGGCCGCGCACCAGCCGGGCGCGCAGGGTCTCGTCCGCCGCCAGGGCCTCGGCGACCCGGCGGGCCGCCGGCTGCGCCCGGGCCGCCTCGGCCGGCACGATCGCCAGGGTGCCGTCGGAGTCGGCGCCGCCGGGGCCGAGGTAGGCGCGCAGTACGGCCTCCTCCGCCGCCACGGCGGCCCGTACGGCCTCCCGTACGGCGGGATCGGCCAGCGGATCCGCCTGGGTACGGCCCTCGGCCAGCGCGAGCAGCGCGGAGCCGGTCAGCTGGTAGGTGACCGGGCCGGCCAGGTCCAGGACCACGGTGTCGGCCTTCTCGTGTGCGGCGGCCGCCAGCGCCTGGTGCAGCGGGACGGCCACCGGGCGGGCCGCCGGGTCCCACAGGGCGAGCGAGGCGGTCGAGGTGAAGGCGGGCAGGGCCCGCCGGTCGCCCGCGCGCAGGGTCGGTACGGCCATGTCGCTGGTCTTCTCGCGCCGCAGGCCGGTCTCCGGGTCGGTCTCCGCCTCGCCGAGTACGGCGACGACCGGGACCAGCAGGCGGGCGTCCTTCAGGGCCGCCAGCACCTCCGGCTCGTGCGACCGGTCCTGGGACCAGGCGGCCAGGGCCGCGCTCAGCCGGGGGTCGGCCGAGCCGTCGTCGTCGGAGAAGCCGGGGTCGGGAATGTTCTTGTTCGCCATGTTCGCCACAGTTACCCGACCCTACTGTGCCGGGCCCGACGGCAGGGTGAGGGGTTGGCGGTCCCGGTCGCGGGCCCGGCCCCGGGAGCCCCGGCGCGGCCGCCGCGACAGTAGGGCGGCCAGGGCGAGCAGCACGGCCCCGGCGGCCGCGGACTGCGGGGCGCCGAAGCGCGCCGCCCGCTCGGGCGGGCGGACCGGGTCGGGGCCCGGGCCGAAGTACGCCTTCCCGGCGGCGGCGGGCGCGGGGACCGGCGGCTCCGGCTGAACGGCCTCGGCGACCTGGAGGGCCGCGACGGGGTCGACCATCCCGTGGCCGCGGGCGTCGTCGCGGCCGCCGGCCGGGCTGTCGGACGCGGTGTCCTCCAGCAGCTTCTTGATCTGGGCCGGGGACAGGTCCGGGTGGGCGGCCTTGACGAGGGCGACGGCGCCGGAGACGAAGGCCGCGGCGGCGCTGGTGCCCCAGCCCTCGTAGTAGGAGCGGTCGGGATCGGCGATGACGACGTCGACGCCGGGGGCGCTGACGGTGGCGTACCAGTTGCGGGTGGAGAACTTGGCCTTGCGGCCGCGCCGGTCGACGGCGGCGACGGCGATCACCCCGGGGTAGGCGGCCGGGTAGGAGACGCGGTCGCCGCTCTCTCCGCCGTTGCCCGCGGAGGCGACGACGACCACGCCCTTGGAGAGGGCGTACTGGACGGCCTCGTCCTCCCCCGCCTCGTGGTGGGCGGAGTCGCTGTCGTCGCCGAGGGACAGGTTGATCACGTCGGCGCCGTGGTCGGCGGCCCAGCGGATGCCTTCGGCGAGGGCGCCGCCCTTGCTGTCGCGGGCCTGGGCGCGGCCCGGATCGCCCTCCTCCAGGATCACCCGCACGGGCAGGATCCTGGCCTGCGGAGCGATGCCGAGGACGCCCTGGGCGCGGCCGGAGCCGTGGCCGTGCCCGGCGATGATGCTGGCCATGGCGGTGCCGTGGCGGGCCCAGGAGCGGTCGCCCCGGCCGGCGCCCATGCCGATGAGGTCGGCGCCCTCGAGCACCTGCCCGGCGAGGTCGGGGTGGGAGGCGTCCACCCCCGTGTCCAGGACGGCGACGGTCACCCCGTCGCCGCGGGTGGTGCCCCAGGCCTCCTCGGCGCGCAGGGCCAGGAGCCCCCACTGGCGGTCGCGGAGGGAGTCGGCAGTGGCCGGGGCCGCGCCGGCAACCGTCAGGACGGCGGCGACGGCCAGGGCGGCGGCGCCCCGGACGAGCGCCCGGCGGCGCCTCATCGGGAGGCCTCCGGGGCGGGAGTGGCGCGAGCGGCGGCCGGGGCGGGCGGGTCGGCGAGGAGCGCCACGGCGTTGCCGATGCGGTCGGCGACGGCGTTGGCCTCGTGGCCGAGCCCGGCCTGGGCCACGGCTCCGGTGGCGTCCTTCTTCATCACGTCCTGCGCGGGGCGGGGCGCGTCGAGCGGACGGCCGTCGGCGAAGGCGGAGACGGCGTAGACGATCACGGGGGCCTTGTCGAGGACGGACGCGGTCCAGGCGGCGCGCTGGTTGTCGGCGAACCCGTACGCGGGCGGGGCGGTGAGCCGGCCGGTCAGGGCGGTCATCGCGGGGGCGTCCGCGGGGGTGAAGACCATGCCGACGGTGATCAGGAAGCTGCGGGTGGCGTCGGTGTAGGTGGCGCGCAGCACCCGGGTGCAGCCGGCCTCGGCCAGCAGGACCTGCCAGTCCGCGGCGAGGGCGGCCGGGCAGTCGGCGTCCGGGGCGAGCGCGATCCGGGTCCAGCTCCGGTCGGAGCCGCCGGGGCCGGCCGCGGGGCCGGCGAGGACGGGCGGGAAGAGGGTGTCGACGGGGGCGGACCGCCACAGCGACCCGGCCTTGCGGTAGACGGCGGCGGCGGACGGCGGGTGGTGCGCGGCGCGGTGTTCGAGCCAGGCGTCGGCTCCGGCGCCGCCGACGAGCCCGAGGCCGAGGAGGGCGCAGAGCACGGCGGCGAGGACCCGTCCGGGGTGGCGGCGCGGCGGCGGCGGGAAGGGCGGCGGGGTCTGGGCCGGCTCCCGGGGCGGATCGGGCTCGCCCAGGACCGCGGTCCGCGGTGTCGTCGTGGTCATCCGGCGGCTCCGCCCCCCGTTCCGTACGGCTGCCTGCCCGTACTCTACGGGTTCCCCGGCGGGGTGCTCCGCTGTGTCCGGGGCCGTGGGCTCCGCAGGGGCGGGGGCCGCGGCGGTGGCCGGGGCGGGGCAGGGGGGCGCAGGTCCGGGGCAGGTCCGGGGCAGGACCTCTACCCATCGGTAGACCGGCGTGGCAAGCTCCCGCCATGAACTCCCCCGCCGCCGACCGCGCCCGGTACGACCGGGCGACCGCGCACCTGGACGCGCCGCTGGCCATCGTGGATCTCGACGCGTTCGACGCCAACGCCGACGATCTCGTGCGCCGGGCCGGCGGGAAGCCCGTCCGCGTGGCCAGCAAGTCCGTCCGCTGCCGTGCGCTCCTCGAACGGGTCCTGGCCCGGCCCGGGTTCGCCGGGATCATGTCGTACACCCTCGCCGAGTCGCTGTGGCTGGCCCGGTCCGGCTTCGACGACGTGCTGCTCGCCTATCCGTCGGCCGACCGGGGCGGGTTCGCCGAGCTGGCGGCCGATCCGAAGCTGGCCGGCGCGGTCACCGTCATGGTGGACGACGAGGCCCAGCTGGATCTCATCGACCGGTCGCGGGACGGCGGCACGCAGGAGGTCCGGGTCTGTCTGGAGCTGGACACCTCGCTGCGCCTGTTCGGGGGGCGGGTGCGGGTCGGGGCGCGCCGGTCGCCGCTGCGCGAGCCCGGGGAGCTGGCCGCACTGGCCCGTGCGGTCGGTGCCCGGCCCGGCTTCCGGGTGGTCGGGCTGATGGCGTACGAGGGCCACGTCGCCGGGGTCGGGGACGCGCTGGCCGGGCGGCCGGTGCGGTCGAGGGCGATCCGGCTGATGCAGGGCGCGGCCCGCAAGGAGCTGGCGGCACGGCGGGCCGCGGTGGTGCGGGCCGTGCGGGCGGTGGTGCCGGACCTGGAGTTCGTCAACGGCGGCGGGACCGGGAGCGTGGCGGAAACGGCGGCCGAGGAGGCGGTGACCGAGATCGCCGCCGGATCGGGGCTGTACGTTCCGCGGCTGTTCGACAACTACACCTCGTTCAGCGGACGGCCGGGGGCGCTGTTCGCCCAGCCGGTGGTCCGCAGGCCCGGGGTGGGCGTGGTGACCGTGCTCGGCGGCGGCTATCCGGCCTCCGGCGCGCCCGGCGCGGACCGGCTGCCGGTGCCGTACCTGCCGCAGGGGCTGCGCTACGACCCGCGGGAGGGCGCCGGCGAGGTGCAGACCCCGCTGCTGGGCGGCCCGGCCGACGATCTGCTGATCGGCGACCGGGTCTGGTTCCGCCATGCGAAGGCGGGCGAGCTGTGCGAGCGGTTCGACACCCTGCACCTGGTGGAGGGCGACCGGGTGACGGGCACCGCCCCGACCTACCGGGGCGAGGGCCGCACGTTCCTCTAGAAGACCGAGTCCGTCTGGTCCGGGATGACGCTCGCGTCGTCCCGCAGGACCGGGCCCTTGGTGCCGTCGCGGTCGACGTAGCCCGTCGTGGCGCACGGGTAGGGGGCGGTCTTCTGCGGCTTGGGTTCGATGAACATGGGGTTGACGATCCAGCGGCCGTCGCTGTCGTCGTACGCCCGGCACATCAGCTCGTTCTTGTTGCGGTTGACGACGAGCCGCAGGGCGGTCGCGTCGCGCAGGAACGAGATGTCCGTGTCGGAGTCGCCCGCGGCGAACACCTGGCGGCGGGCGGCGGGCTGGACCTGCTCGGCGGCAGCGCCGTGCACGCCGAAGACCTCCTGGTTGATCCAGCAGCGCTTGCCGTCGATGTACGTGATTATCGTGTCGGCGCCGTCCCGGACGGATCCGCAGCCCTTCAGGTGGGAGGTGAGCTTCCCGCCGCGGGTGGTGGTGTTGCGGATGCCGATGACGTGGTCCGCGTCGATGCCCACACCCTTGGCCCAGACCTCGACGACCGGCTGCGGGGAGGCCGAGCTGATCCAGACGTCGAAGCCGGCCTTCTGCAGGGTGTTGACCAGGGCCTTCTGCTGGTCGTAGTAGCGGACCCAGCCGGTGGCGGTGCCGCTGCCGACCTGCTGGACGGCGCCGATGGGCGCGGCGAGGTTCTCGGCGCGGGCCGCGGCGGCGAAGCCGCGGACCTCGCGGGCGGTCCAGCCCTGCATCAGCTGAGGGAGCCAGGCGTACGAGGGTTCGGTCGTGCGGCGGTCCCAGCCGGCGAAGGCGGTGGCTCCGGTCCGGGTGGCGGCCGTGCCGTACACGCTGTTGATCTCGTCGGCGCAGTCCGCGCCCTCGGGGGTGCCCGTGGGCAGCGGTGTGCCGGGGCGGGCGAGCGGCCCGCAGGCGTCCGTCAGGGCGGTGGCGGCGGCGGGGGTCAGGAAGCGGCTGGTGGCGGACCAGTCGGCGGGCTGGCGGATCCTGCCGTTGCGCAGGAGCCAGTACATGGTCGCGTCGCCGACGTCGTTCTTGACGACGGTGTTGTCCCAGTCGAAGACGGCCACGGGCTTGGGCCGCCGGCCGCAGCTGCCGTACCGGTCGACGAGCTGCTGCAGCCGGGCCTGGTTGTCCCCGTACCAGCCGGATCCGACGGCCGCCCGCCGGCAGGAGGTGTGGTCCGCCTGCGCGGGCGGTGCCAGGAGGAGGCCGGAGCCGGTGGCGGCTATGAGGGCGAGGGTGGCGGTTCGGCTTCTGCGCATGCTGCTCCTCGGGCTTCGGGGTTCGGGGTTCGGGGTTCGGGGTTCGGGACGGGAACGGCCGGGCGCCTGGTGGGGCGCCCGGCCGGCTCGGAAGCGGGGCGGGTCTACAGCGGGGTGACGTACGCGCCGGAGATGCCGCCGTCGACCAGGAAGTCGGTGGCGTTGATGAAGGAGGAGTCGTCGCTGGCGAGGAAGGCGACGGCGGCGGCGATCTCGGTGGGCTCGGCGAAGCGGCCCAGCGGGATGTGCACGAGCCGGCGGGCGGCGCGCTCCGGGTCCTTCGCGAACAGTTCCTGGAGGAGCGGGGTGTTGACGGGTCCCGGGCACAGCGCGTTGACGCGGATGCCCTCGCGGGCGAACTGCACGCCGAGCTCGCGGGACATGGCCAGGACGCCGCCCTTGGAGGCGGTGTAGGAGATCTGCGAGGTGGCGGCGCCCATGATGGCCACGAAGGAGGCGGTGTTGATGATGGAGCCGCGGCCCTGGCGCTGCATGTAGGGGAGGGCCGCCTTGCAGCACAGGTAGACGGAGGTGAGGTTGACGTCCTGGACGCGCTTCCAGGCCTCCAGGCCGGTGGTGAGGATCGAGTCGTCGTCCGGCGGGGAGATGCCCGCGTTGTTGAAGGCGATGTCGACGGAGCCGTAGGTGTCGAAGGCCGTCTTGAAGAGGGCCTCGACCTCCTCGGGGCTGGTGACGTCGACCTTCACGAACGTGCCGCCGACCTCCTCGGCCGCGGCCTTGCCGGCCGTCTCGTCGATGTCGCCGCAGACGACGTTGGCGCCCTCGGAGGCCAGGCGGCGGGCGGTGGCGAGGCCGATGCCGCTGCCGGCTCCGGTGATGACGGCGGTACGGCCGACCAGGCGGCGGCAGACGATCTCTTCAGTGCTCATGGTTCTCAGGCCTCCGTGCTGATGAAGACGTTCTTGGTCTCGGTGAAAGCGGTGAGGGCGTCGGGTCCGAGCTCCCGGCCGAGGCCGGACTGCTTGTAGCCGCCGAAGGGCGTCCAGTAGCGGACGCTGCTGTGGGAGTTGACGGAAAGGTTGCCGGCGGCGACGGCGCGCGAGACGCGCAGCGCGCGGCCGATGTCGCGGGTCCAGAGGGAGCCGGAGAGGCCGTACTCGGTCGCGTTGGCCAGGCGTACGGCGTCCTCCTCGTCCTCGAAGGGCAGGACGACGGCGACGGGGCCGAAGACCTCCTCGGCGGCGACGGGCGCGGTCGGGGCGACGTCCGTGACGAGGGTCGGCGGGTACCAGAAGCCGGGGCCCTCGGGGGCCTTGCCGCGGACCGCGGTGAGGTCGGCGGTGACGTAGGACCGTACGCGCTCCAGCTGGGTGCGCGAGATGAGCGGTCCCATCTGGGTCTTCTCGTCGAGGGGGTCGCCGACGGCCACGGATTCGATGCCGGGGGCGACGAGCTCGAGGAACCGGTCGTAGACGGAGCGCTGGACGAGGATGCGGGTGCGGGCGCAGCAGTCCTGGCCGGTGTTGTCGAGGAAGGACATCGGCGCGGCCGCGGCCGCCGCCTCCAGGTCGGCGTCCGCGAAGACGATGTTGGGGCTCTTGCCGCCGAGTTCGAGGGTGACGCGCTTCACCCGGTCGGCGCACTTGGCCATGATCTGCTTGCCGACGCGGGTGGAGCCGGTGAACACGATCTTCGCGACGCCGGGGTGCTCGACGAGTGCGTCGCCGGCGACCGCTCCGCGGCCGGGGAGCACCTGGAAGAGGTGCTCGGGGATCCCGGCTTCGAGGGCGAGTTCGGCGAGGCGCAGCGCGGTGAGCGGGGTGGTCTCGGCGGGCTTGAGGATGACGGCGTTGCCCGCGGCGAGGGCCGGGGCCAGGCCCCAGGCGGCGATCGGCATGGGGAAGTTCCAGGGGGCGATCACGCCGATGACGCCGAGGGGTTCGAGGAAGGTGACGTCGATGCCGCCGGCGACGGGGATCTGGCGGCCGGAGAGCCGTTCCACTCCCCCGGCGGCGAAGTCGAGCAGGTCGCGGACGTTGCCGGCCTCCCAGCGGGCGTTGCCGAGGGTGTGTCCGGCTTCGCGGACCTCCAGCCGGGCCAGCTCCTCGATGTGGCCGTCGACGACGGCGGCGAAGCGGCGCAGGATCCGGGCCCGGTCGGCGGGGGCGGCCGCCGCCCAGCCGCGCTGGGCAGCGGCGGCTCTGGCGACGGCGGCATCGACATCGTCCCGTGTGGCGGCCGGGACGATGGCGACGATTTCCTCGGTGGCCGGATTCAACACTTCCAGCGCGTCGGACACGTGGTGCCTCTCAGACGTTCGTCGGTCGGTTCGTGGGTTACAGGCGTTCGAAGGAGCGGCGCAGCTCCCAGTCGGTGACCGCGGAGTCGTAGGCGTCGAGTTCCACGCAGGCCATGTTCCGGTAGTGGGCGACCACTTCCGGGCCGAAGGCGGCCTTGGCGATCTCGCTGTTCTCCCAGAGCTCGGCGGCGTCGCGCAGGGTCGCCGGGACGTGCGCGTAGTCGCCGGTGTAGGCGTTCCCCGTGCACACCTCGGGCAGTTCGAGGCGGTTCTCGATGCCGTGGATGCCGGCCGCGACCAGGCCCGCGACGGCGAGGTACGGGTTGACGTCGCCGCCGGGGAGGCGGTTCTCGAAGCGCATGGAGCGGCCGTGGCCGACCACTCGGAGTGCGCAGGTCCGGTTGTCCACGCCCCAGGCGACGGCGGTGGGCGCGAAGGATCCCGGCCGGAAACGCTTGTACGAGTTGATGTTCGGGGCGTAGAGAAGGGAGAAGTCGCGCAGCGCGGCGAGCTGGCCGGCCAGGAAGTGCCGCATGAGGGGGGACATTCCCCCCGGCCCGTCTCCGGCCATCGCGTTGCGTCCGTCGGCGTCCTGGAGCGAGAGGTGGATGTGGCAGGAGTTGCCCTCGCGCTCGTCGTACTTGGCCATGAAGGTGAGCGAGACGCCCTCCTGGGCGGCGATCTCCTTCGCGCCGGTCTTGTAGACGGCGTGCTGGTCGCAGGTGGTCAGCGCCTCGTCGTAGCGGAAGGCGATCTCGTGCTGGCCGAGGTTGCACTCCCCCTTCGCCGACTCGACGATCAGGCCGGCGGCCTGCATCTCGTTGCGGATGCGGCGCAGCAGGGGTTCGATGCGCCCGGTCCCGAGGACGGAGTAGTCGATGTTGTACTGGTTGGCGGGGGTGAGGCCGCGGTAGTTGGCGTTCCAGGCCTGCTCGTAGGTGTCCTGGAAGACCATGAACTCCAGCTCGGTGCCGACCATCGCGGTGTATCCGTGCTCGGCCAGGCGCTCGAGCTGGCGGCGCAGGATCTGCCGGGGCGCGGCGACGACGGGCGTCCCGTCGTTCCAGCCGAGGTCGGCGAGGAGGAAGGCACTGCCGGGGTTCCAGGGGATGCGGCGCAGGGTGGCGGGGTCGGGGTGCATGGCGAAGTCGCCGTAGCCCCGGTCCCAGGAGGACATCTCGTATCCGTCGACGGTGTTCATGTCGGTGTCGACGGCGAGGAGGTAGTTGCAGCCCTCGGTGCCGTGCGCGAGGACCTCGTCCAGGAAGAACTGTGCGGCGAACCGCTTGCCCTGGAGCCGCCCCTGCATGTCGGGGAAGGCCAGGACGACTGTGTCGATCTCACCGCCGGCGACCAGGGAGCGGAGCTCCTCGATCGTCAGCGGCGGCTTGCGGTCTACCACGGGAATCTCTCCTTCGGTGAGCCGAGGAGGCCTAAGGTATTGAATAGAACCATTGCTTGGGAAGGGGAGGGGCCGAGATGACCGATACGGCGAGCGAGGGCGGCGCGATCGCGCGGCTGAATCCCGTACTGCGGCAGGTGCGGGCGGGCAACGGTTTCGAGGAGGCCCTCGAACAGATCCTCCAGGTGGTCCGGCTGGGCCTCGTTCCGGGCGGCGAACGGCTGCCGCCCGAGCGCGAGCTGGCCGAGCGGATGGGGATCAGCCGGGTCACGCTGCGCGAGGTGCTGAAGGTACTGCAGGACCAGGGGCTGGTGGAGGCGCGGCGCGGCCGGTACGGCGGAACGTTCGTGCTGCCCCGACCGGACACTCCGGCGGGCGGCGCCGAGGAGGAGCTGCGCCGGCGCGTCGCGGGCGTGGACATCGAGGACGCCCTGCGGTTCCGGGAGGTCCTGGAGGTGGGGGCGGCTGGGCTCTGCGCCTCGCAGGGGCTGGCCGAGGAGGGCGCCGACCGGCTGCTCGCCGCCCTGACCGCCACCCATGACGCCCCGCTCGCCGACTACCGGCGCCAGGACACCCTCTTCCACCTGACCCTGTGCGAACTGGCCGGGTCCGCCACCCTGACGGCCCAGTACGCCGCCGTCCGGGCCACGGTCAACGACCTGCTGGACTGCATCCCGCTGCTGGTGCGCAACCTGGAGCACTCGCAGCAGCAGCACACCGCGCTGGTGGAGGCCGTACTGGAACGGGACGCGGACGGGGCGCGCGAGACGATGCGCGAACACTGCTGCGGCACGGCGGCGCTGCTGCGGGGCTTCCTGGCGTGACCCGCCCGGCCGCCCACCTCACCCCCCGGGGCCTTTCGTAACGTCCGTTTAACGCAGAGGTCTTGCGCACTCCACCGCTCTACGGCAAAGGTACGCCCCACAACCATTGCCCCGAGGCAGGAGCGCACGATGGCCGACGACATCGAGGCACGGCTGAAAGCCGTGCCCGCACCCACCCCGTCCCCCGAGGGCGGCGACCGCCACGACGACTACCTCGAGCGCCGTACGCTGCGCCGCGGCAGCGCCGGCTGGCTGCTCCTGACCGGCCTCGGCGTCGCGTACGTGGTCTCCGGTGACTTCTCCGGCTGGAACCTCGGCCTCGAGAAGGGCGGCTTCGGCGGCCTCGCCATCGCCACCGTCCTGATGGGCGCGATGTACGCGTGCCTGGTCTTCTCCCTGGCGGAGCTCTCCACCATCCTGCCGACGGCGGGCGGCGGCTACGGCTTCGCCCGCCGCGCGCTCGGCCCCTGGGGAGGCTTCCTCACCGGTACCGCCATCCTCATCGAGTACATCCTGGCCCCGGCCGCGATCGTCATCTTCATCGGCGACTACGTCGAGTCCCTCGGCCTCTTCGGCCTGACCTCCGGCTGGCCCGTCTACCTCGGCTGCTTCGTCGTCTTCATCGGAGTGCACCTCTGGGGCGTCGGCGAGGCGCTGCGCTTCAGCCTCGTCGTGACCGCCGTCGCCGTCGCCGCGCTGCTCATCTTCGCCGTGGGCGCCTTCACCGAGTTCAGCGCCGACGGCCTGAACGACATCCCGGTCGATGCGAGCGCCTTCGGCTCGAACTCCTGGCTGCCGCTGGGCGTGCTGGGCATCTGGGCCGCGTTCCCCTTCGGCATGTGGTTCTTCCTGGGCGTGGAGGGCGTACCGCTGGCGGCCGAGGAGGCCAAGGACCCGGTGCGCTCCATGCCGAAGGCCCTCGCCATCTCCATGGGCGTCCTCGCGCTGCTGGCCCTGATCACCTTCTTCGCGGCGACCGGCGCCCAGGGCGCGGACGCCGTCAAGTCGGCCGGAAACCCGCTGGTCGTGGCACTGGAGGGGGACGGCGGCCCGACCGCGCTGAGCCGCTTCGTCAACTACGCCGGGCTCGCCGGTCTGGTCGCCTCCTTCTTCTCGCTCATCTACGCGGGCTCGCGCCAGCTCTTCGCCCTCTCCCGGGCCGGCTACCTTCCGCGCTTCCTCTCCCTCACCTCCCGCCGCAAGGCCCCCTACCTGGGCCTGCTCATCCCCGGCGCGATCGGTTTCGCCCTGGCCGCCGCCACCGGCAACGGCGCCCGCATGCTCAACATCGCGGTGTTCGGCGCGACCATCTCCTACGCGCTGATGGCCCTCTCGCACATCGTGCTGCGCCGCCGGGAGCCCGGCCTGGAGCGCCCGTACCGCACCCCGGGCGGCGTCCTGACCTCTTCGGTGGCCTTCGCACTCGCCCTCTCGGCCCTGGTCGCCACCTTCCTGGTGGACAAGGACGCCGCATTCATCGCCCTGGCCGTGTACGCCGTCGCTCTGGCCTATTTCGCGCTCTACAGTCGGCACCACCTCGTAGCCTCGGCTCCCGAGGAGGAGTTCGCGGCGCTGGCGCAAGCCGAGGCGGAACTGACCCGCGACTGACCCCGGCCGACCCGCGTACGACTCACGTCCGACTCCCCTGCCCGTATCGCCGCCCTTCCGGAGGTAAAGCCCGTGCCACGGCCGCTCATCGGCATCACCACCTACGTCGAGGAATCCACCCGTTACGGGGTGTGGGACCTCCCGACGTCCCTCGTACCGTCCGGGTACTACGAACTCGTCCAGGCGGCGGGCGGGGCGGCGGTGCTGCTGCCGCCGGACGAACCCGGGAGGGCGGCGGAGGTGCTGAGCCGGGTGGACGGCCTGGTCGTCGCGGGCGGCCCCGACGTGGATCCGGTCCACTACGGCGCCGCCCGTGACTCCCGTACGGGCGCCCCTGCCACGGTCCGCGACCACTGGGAACTGGCCCTGATCACCGCCGCGTTGGAGGCGGACGTGCCGGTGCTGGGGATCTGCCGGGGCATGCAGGCGCTGAACGTGGCGCTCGGCGGGACGCTGATCCAGCACATCGACGGGCACTTCGACGCCCCGGGCGAGACGTCCTGGCACCCGGTACGCCCGGTCCCGGGCACCCGGTACGCGGCCCTCATCCCGGAGGAGGCGGACGTCCCGACCTACCACCACCAGGCCGTCGACCGCCTGGGCCACGGCCTGATCGTCTCGGCCCACGCGGTGGACGGAACGGTGGAGGCCATCGAGATCCCCGACCCGGCGCGGTGGGTGCTGGGCGTCCAGTGGCACCCGGAACGCGACAAGGACACCCGGGTCATGGCCTCCCTCATCGCGGCGGCCGCCCTCCACACCCCGGTCCCGGTGGCCTGACGCTGCGCGACAACGAGCCCTCACGGGATGCGGCACCGTTGCCTTTCAGCCCGCCGGCGATCGAGACGCGGGGCCCCGGGGCGAAGCCCGGCCTGTCAGCCCGGCCGCGATCGAGACCCGCGGCCCCGGGGCGAAGCCGGCCTGTCAGCCCCGCCGGCGATCGAGGCGCGGGGCCCAGGGGCCGAAGCCCGGCCTTTCAGCCCCGCCGGCGTTTGAGGCGCGGGGGTCCGGGGGCGGGCCCCCGGCAACGGCGCCGCACCCGGCACACCCCCCGCCAGGACCGAATCCAGCCCCGCCGGCGATCAAGGCGCGGGGCCCCCGGGCGGAGCCCGGCCTTCCAGCCCCGCCGGCGATCAAGGCGCGGGGCCCCCGGGCGAAGCCCGGCCTTCCAGCCCCGCCGGCGTTTGAGGCGCGGGGGTCCGGGGGCGGGCCCCCCGGCAGCGGCGCCGCACCCGGCGCACCCCCGCCAGGACCGAAACCAGCCCCGCCGGCGATCGAGACGCGGGGGGGGCCGGGGCCGATGCCCGGCCTGTCAGCCCCGCCGGCGTTTGAGGCGCGGGGGTCCGGGGGCCGGCCCCCGGCAGCGGCGCCGCACCCGGCGCACCTCCCGCCAGGACCGAGATCCAGCCCCGCCGGCGATTGAGGCGCGGGGTCCGGGGCTCAGGCCCGGCGGCGAGGCCTCGGCCGGCAGGCGCCTAGGAACGGCGGGTCAGCGACAGCAGGTCCCGGGCCGGCCCGGCCGGCCGGGCACCGGCGGGCCAGACCGCCCGCAAGGCCCGCCCCAGGGCCGCGCCGGCGACCGGCACCTCCACGAGCCTCCGTGCCGCCAGCTCGTCCCCCAGCGCCAGCTCCGACAGGACGCACGGCCCGGCCCCGCTCAGCGCCGCCGCCTTCACGGCCGTGGTCGACGCCAGTTCCAGCAGCGGCGCCGCCAGCCCCCCGGCCGAGGCCAGCGCCGCGTCCAGTACCTGCCGCGTCCCCGAGCCCCGCTCCCGCAGGATCAGCGGCGCGGACGCCAGCTCCGCCACCTCCACGCCCTTCGAGCGCCGCGCCCACGCGTGCTCCGGCGCCACCGCCACCACCAGCCGGTCCTGCGCGATCACCGCCGAGTCCAGCCCCTCGGGGACCGTCAGCCCCTCCACGAAGCCGAGGTCCGCCTCGTGCGCGAGGACCCGCTCCGCCACCACCGCCGAGTTCCCGGCGTGCAGCGACACCGCGGTGTCCGGCCGCTGCCCGCGCAGCGCGATCAGCCAGCCCGGCAGCAGGTACTCCGCGATCGTCATGCTCGCGGCCACGCGCAGCCTCGAGTCCCGCCGCCCCCGCAACGCCTGCGCCCCCGCGTCGAAGGCCTCCGCCGCCTCCACCACCCGCCGGGCCCAGTCCGTGACCAGGGCGCCTTCCGCCGTCAGCGTCGACCCCCTGGGCGAGCGGTCGACCAGGGCCACCCCCAGCCGCGCCTCCATCGCCCGGATCCGGCTGCTCGCCGCGGGCTGGGTGATGCCCAGCCGCCGGGCCGCACCGCTCAGACTGCCGACGCGGGCCACGGCGAGCAGCAGCTCCAGCGCCCCCAGGTCCGGCACCCGGTGCGCCAGCGGAACCCACTCGTCATTACCCATAACATCAGTTTATGACCTCATAGGGCGGAGACCTCTGCCACCCCTTCCCACCAGGGAAGATGCTGCATCCATGGCCACCACCCTCGTGCGACCCCGCACCACCGCCACTTCTTCCGAGACCGCCCCCCGGGCCCACAAGGCCCTGCGGCAGCTCGGCCCCAACTGGTACGCCCCGATCATGGGCACGGCGATCGTCGCCAACGCCGGCGCCACCCTCCCCTACCAGCTCCCCGGCCAGCGCGTGGCCTGCCAGCTCGTCTGGGCGCTGTCCGCCGTCGCACTCGCCGTCCTGCTCACCGCCCGCGCCGGCCACTGGCTGCGCCACCGCGACCAGGCCCGCGCCCATCTCCTGGACCCCGCCGTCGCCCCCTTCTACGGCTGCCTCTCCATGGCGCTGCTGGCCGTCGGCGGCGGCACCCTCATCGTCGGCAAGGACCTGATCGGCACCGGCGCCGCGGTGGCCGCGGACGCCGTGCTGTTCGCCGTCGGCACCGCCATCGCCCTGGTCATGGCCGTGGTCGTGCCCTACCTGATGGTGGTCCGCCACAAGGTCGAGGCCCGTCAGGCCACCCCCGTCTGGCTGCTCCCCCTGGTCGCCCCCATGGTGTCCGCCGCCCTGGGCCCCCTGCTGATACCCCATCTGCCCGCCGGGCAGCCCCGCGAGGCCATGCTGCTCGCCTGCTACGCGATGTTCGGTGTGAGCCTGCTGGCCGTCCTGCTGATGCTCCCCCTGGTCTTCGGCCGGCTGATCGTGGGCGGCCCCCTCCCCCTGGCCCTGACCCCCACCCTGTTCCTGGTCCTCGGCCCCCTCGGCCAGTCCACCACCGCCGTGAACCAGCTCGCCGACATGGCCCCCCAGTCGATCGGCGCCCCCTACGCCGGCGCGCTCGGCGCCTTCGCCGTCGTGTACGGGGTCCCCGTGATGGGCTTCGCCCTGCTGTGGCTGGCCCTCGCCTCGGCCCTGCTGGTGCGGGCCGCCCGTCACGGCATGGGTTTCGCGATGACCTGGTGGGCGCTGACCTTCCCCATCGGCACCTGCGTCACCGGCGCCGCCGGCCTGGCCCGCCACACGGGCCTGACGGCCTTCGCCTGGCTCGCCGCGGCCCTGTTCCTCGTCCTGCTGGCCGCCTGGCTGCCGGCCGCCGCCCGTACCCTGCACGGCCTGTTCACCGGCCGCCTCCTCGCGGCCTAGACGCGTCGGCCGGATACCCCCTCTAGTGCCTGCCGCAACGCCCCGGCCAGTACGGCCGGGGCCTCGGCGAGCGAGGGCCCGTACCAGGTGAGGTGGCGGCCGCTGACCAGCGCGGCGGGCAGACCCGGGAAGGCCTCCGGACCGTCCTGCGCGGCGAAGGGGTACGGCTCGTCCGGGAGCACCACCAGATCGCAGCCCGCGGCCGCGAGCTCCTCCACCGGAATCCTCGGGTACCGCTCCGGGTGGCCCGCGTAGACGTTGCGCACGCCCAGCCGGGCGAGGAGGTCGCCCGCGAAGGTGTCGCGGCCCAGCACCATCCACGGCCGCCGCCACACCGGCACGAAGGCCTTGAGCTCGGCGGCCGGCTCCGCCCGGGCCCATGCGGCCTCGGCGTCCGCCAGCCATCCCGGCCTCGTCAGCCCCAGGATCCCCACGAGCAGCCGGTCCAGCTCCCGCAGGGCCTGCGGGAGGTCCCGTACCTCGGTGACCAGCACCTCCACCCCGGCCGCCCGCAGCGCCGCGAGGTCCGGCTCCCGGTTCTCCTCCTCGTTGGCGATCACCAGGTCGGGGCGCAGCCCGGCGATCGTGCGCACGTCGGGGTTCTTCGTCCCCCCGATCCGCACGGCGCCGCCGAGGTCCCCGGGGTGGGTGCACCAGTCCGTGACCCCGACCAGCATTCCGGGCGCGGTCACGGCCACCGCCTCGGTCAGGGACGGCACCAGCGAGACGATCCGCCGCACGCCGCTCAGTGCCCGGGCGAGGGCGGCTCGGACGTGGCGTGGATGTGGTCGCCCACTGCCACCACCAGGATCCGGGTGTCCTCGGTGACGGCCCGCCAGCGGTGCCGTACGCCTCCCGACAGGAACAGCGCGTCGCCGCTCTCCAGCCGGTACGCCCGTCCCTCGGCCTCCACCTGGCAGGCGCCCTCGACCACGTACATCAGCTCGTCGTTGCGGTGCTGGTACTCGCGCCCGGCGTCCTGGTCGCCGGTGAATTCCAGGGCGTGCAGCTGGTGGTGCCCGCGCACGAGGGGCCGTACGCCCGGCACCGGCGTCAGCCCGGATTCGTCACCGGCCCGTACGAGGTCCACCGTGCGCGCGGTGTCCGACGCGGCGAGCAGTTCGACGGCCGTGGTCTCCAGCGCGTCGGCGACCCGCTCCAGGGAGCGCATGCTGGGCCGGGCCCGCTCGTTCTCTATCTGGCTCAGGAACGGGACCGACAGTCCGCTGCGCGCCGACACGGCGGCCAGGGTCAGATGGAGCGCGCGGCGCCGCTTGCGCACGGCCACGCCGACCCGGAGCGGCTCCTTGCCGTCCTTGTCCTTTTCCTTGTCCCTGTCCATCGCCATGCCCTCGGGGCTCTTGTCGTCCAGGCCGTCCGTGCCGTCCCTGTTGTTCATTTCGGGGCTGCCCTCCCCTTGTCCGTCGCACATCGGTGTGCTGTAAGCACCTTACGCAGCAACCGCCCCTCGTTTCGCGTGCACGGGTGTTCCCGTACCGGATCGCTCACCGTCCGTGGCCGTCCGGCGGCCCCTCGGCGGGGTTGCGGCATCATCGTCTCCGTGACGACACGACGCCTGATGCTCCTGGACACCGCCTCCCTCTACTTCCGGGCCTATTTCGGCGTGCCGGACTCCGTGAAGGCCCCCGACGGCACCCCCGTCAACGCCGTGCGCGGACTGCTCGACTTCATCGGCCGGCTGGTCCAGGACCACCGCCCCGACGACCTCGTGGCCTGCATGGACGCCGACTGGCGGCCGCACTGGCGGGTGGAGCTGATCCCCTCGTACAAGGCCCACCGGGTCGCGGTGGAGACCGAGACCGGCCCCGATGTGGAGGAGACCCCCGACACGCTGGCCCCGCAGGTCCCGATCATCGAAGCGGCGCTGGACGCCTTCGGCATCGCCCGCGTGGGTGTGGCCGGGTACGAGGCGGACGACGTCATCGGCACCCTCACCGCCCGCGCGACGGGCCCGGTGGACATCGTCACGGGCGACCGGGACCTCTACCAGCTGGTGGACGACGCCCGGCAGCGCCGTGTGCTCTACCCGCTGAAGGGCGTGGGCAGCCTCCAGGTGACGGACGAGGCGTGGCTGCGCGAGAAGTACGGGGTGGACGGTCCCGGGTACGCGGACCTGGCGCTGCTGCGCGGGGACCCGAGCGACGGCCTGCCGGGCGTCCCGGGCATCGGCGAGAAGACGGCGGCGAAGCTCCTGGACGCCTACGGCTCGCTCGACGGGATCATCGCGGCGATCGACGACCCGAAGTCGAAGCTGACACCCGCCCAGCGCAAGCGCCTGGACGAGTCCCGCCCCTATCTGGCCGTGGCTCCGAAGGTGGTACGGGTGGCCGCCGACGTCCCGCTCCCGCCCTTCGATCCGGCCCTTCCGGCCGCCCCGGCGCAGCCGGAACTCGTCGAGGCCCTCGCCCATCGGTGGGGTCTGGGCGGCGCCGTGTCGCGCCTCAGCAGCGCACTTCGACCTTGAGATGCTAACTTAGGTAATCCTAAGTTCGGTTCAGGGGAGTCAGGGGAGACACCGTGGCAGAAGGACGCGCCCGCACCGTCGGCACCGCCGTCGTCGTACGCACCGAGCGGCTGACGCCGCACATGGTGCGCATCGTGCTGGGCGGTGACGGGCTGGCCGGATTCGGCGCGGGCGAGTTCACCGACCAGTACGTCAAGATCCTCTTCCCCCCGCAGGGCGTCACCTACCCCGAGCCGTGGGACCTGGAGGGGATCCGCGGCCATTTCCCCCGGGCGCAGTGGCCGCGCCAGCGCGCGTACACCGTCCGCAGCTGGGACCCGGCGCACCGCGAGCTGACGCTCGACTTCGTCGTCCACGGCGACGAGGGCCTGGCCGGCCCCTGGGCGGCGCGGGTCCAGCCGGGTGAGGTCGTACGGTTCCTCGGCCCGGGCGGCGCCTACGCCCCGGACCCCACGGCCGGCTGGCACCTGCTGGTCGGTGACGAGAGCGCGCTGCCGGCGATCGCCGCGGCGATGGAGCGGATGCCGGCCGGTGCGCGGGTCCACGCCTTCGTGGAGGTCGAGGGCCCGACCGGCGAGCAGAGGATCACCACCCCGGACGGGACCGCCCCCGTGTGGCTGCACCGCGGCGACCGGCCCATCGGCGAGGCCCTGGTGGCGGCGGTCACCGCGCTGGAGTTCCCCTCCACCGACGTCCACGCCTTCGTCCACGGCGAGGCGGGCTTCGTGAAGGAGCTCCGCCGCCACCTCCGGCTGGAACGCGGCATCGCCCGCGAACGCCTCTCGATCTCGGGCTACTGGCGCCTGGGCGAAACCGACGAGGGCTGGCGCGCGATCAAGCGCGAGTGGAACGCGGCGGTCGAGGCCGAACAGGACCACGCCACCGCCGCGTAGCCGCACCCGGACGGCGACATAGCCTGTCCTTGATGAGACGCAGAGCCCAGGCACCCCCCTCGCCCCTCCCGCAGCGCGCCGGCATCGACCCGGTGCGGCTGCGGCTGCCACCCGACCCGGAGGGCGCGTGGCCGGATCTGGGCGACTACCTGGCCGCGCGCTACGCCGGCACCCGCGGCGCCGAGTCCATCGCGCACCTGCTGGCCGCCGGCCGGGTCCTCGGCCCGGGCGGGCGGGTCCTGCACGCGCAGGACCCGTACGAGCCGGGCTCCTACCTGTGGTTCCACCGGGACATGGAGCCCGAGCCGCCCGTACCCTTCCCGATCTCCGTCGTCCACCGCGACCCGCACCTCCTGGTCGTGGACAAGCCGCACTTCCTCGCCACCACCCCGCGCGGAAGCCACATCACCCAGACCGCCCTCGCCCGGCTCCGCACGGAGCTGGACCTGCCCTCCCTCAGTCCGGCGCACCGCCTGGACCGGCTGACCGCGGGACTGGTGATGTTCAGCATCCGGCCCGAGGACCGCGGGGCGTACCAGCTGCTCTTCCAGCAGCGCCGCGTGCACAAGGAGTACGAGGCCCTCGCACCGTACGACCCGGCGCTCGCCTTCCCCCGCACGGTCCGCAGTCGCATCGAGAAGGCCCGCGGGGTCATTGCGGCGACCGAGGTCCCGGGGGGCGAGCCCAACGCGGAGAGCCTGGTGGAACTCACCGCGACCCGGGGCGGGCTGGGGCGCTACCGGCTGGTCCCGCACACCGGCCGCACCCACCAGCTGCGGGTGCACATGAACAGCCTCGGCCTGCCCATCCTCGGCGACCCGGTGTACCCGCGGGTCACCGACCCGGCTCCGGACGACTACCGTCGGCCGCTGCAACTCCTGGCCCGCGTACTGGAGTTCACCGACCCGGTCACCGGGGTCAGCCACCGCTTCACCAGCGGCCGCACCCTCCAGGCCTGGCACGACCGCGCCGCCTGGGAAGCGGGACCGGGCGGCGACGAGGGCCAGGGGGCAGGCCCTCCGGGCCCGGCGTGACCCGCACGACGCCCCCTACGCCGAGGCGTCGGAGCGGCACGGTTCCCACAGCCGCCGGGCGGCGGGCCGGCCGGAACCGGCGAGCAGCCTGCGGTCCGGCACCGGCGAGGGTGCGACGGTGGACTCCAGCAGCCCGGCGAGGAGTTCCTCCTTGCCGCCGACGCAGTGGTACATCGTGGCCCGGCAGTTCGGCCGCCGCGCAGAGGAGTCCCTCGCGCGGCAGCCGGATCATGGCCGGAAATCAGATCACGCCATCCCCGCCCCCGGAGGAAGCACCGAAGGCGACTAGCCGACCGAACTGTAGGCCACTACGCCCCGCAGCAGCGCGTCGACGGCCTTGCGGGCATTCTTGGCCACCGTGCTTCCGCTGTCACCCGAGGCCGAGGGCGCCGCGGCCGCGATCTGCCCCAGCACGTCGATGACCTGCTTGCACCAGCGCACGAAGTCACCGGCCGGCATCTCCGCCTCGCGCAGCACCTCGTCCAGGCTCTTGTCGGAGGCCCACTGGTACGCCGCCCACGCGAAGCCGAGGTCCGGCTCGCGCTGGCCCACGCCCTCCGCCTGGTTGATGCGGTGCTCCTCCTCCAGGCCGTCGAGCCGGCCCCAGATGCGGACCATCTCGCCCAGCGCGGCCTTCGCCGCGCCGCCCGGCACCTTCGGGGCGACCGCGTCGTCGGACTGCCGCGCCTCGAAGACCAGCGCCGAGACGCAGGCGGCCAGTTCTGCCGGGCTCAGGCCCTCCCAGATCCCCGCGCGCAGGCACTCGGAGGCCAGCAGGTCCAGCTCGCCGTACAGCCGGGCGAGCCGCTTGCCGTGCACGGTGACCTCGTCGTCGCGCAGGTAGTCGAGCTCGGTCAGGAGCGCGTGGATCCGGTCGAAGGTGCGGGCGATGGTGTTCGTCCGGCCCTCGATCCTCCGTTCCAGCTGCACCGTGTCCCGCTTGAGCCGGTGGTAGCGCTCCGCCCAGCGGGCGTGGTCCTCGCGCTCGTCGCAGCCGTGGCAGGGGTGCGCCCGCAACTCCGCCCGCAGCCGGGCGATCTCGCGGTCGTCGGCCGCCGCGGCCCGGCCGCGCCCGCGCCGTTCCGGCGTGATGTGCCCGGCCTTGGAGCGCAGCTGGGACGCGAGGTCGCGACGGGACTGCGGGGAGCGGGCGTTGAACGTCTTGGGGATCCGCATCCGGTCGAGGGCCTCCACCGGGACGGGGAAGTCGATCGCGGCGAGCCGCTTGACCTGCCGCTCGGCGGTGAGCACCAGCGGACGCGGGCCCTCGGCGTACTCGTACCCGCGGTGCCCGTTGACCCGCCCGGCCGGCACGCCCGGGTCCAGGACCAGCGCGAGCCCGGCGAACTTGCCCGTCGGCACGTGGATGATGTCGCCCGGCTTGAGCTTCTCCAGCGAACTGGCCGCCTGCACCCGGCGCTGCGCCGCGCCCTGCTTGGCCAGCTCGGTCTCCCGGTCCTTGAGGTCCCGGCGCAGCTGCGCGTACTCCTCGAAGTTCCCCAGGTGGCAGGTCATGCCCTCCTTGTAGCCCTGCAGGCCCTCCTCGTTGCGCTGCACCTGCCGGGAGATCCCGACGACCGAGCGGTCGGCCTGGAACTGCGCGAAGGAGGTCTCCAGCAGCTCGCGCGAACGGTGCCGCCCGAACTGGCTGACCAGGTTCACGGCCATGTTGTACGACGGCTTGAAGCTGGAGCGCAGCGGATAGGTACGGGTGCCCGCGAGCCCGGCGAGCGCCCCCGGATCCATGCCCCGCTGCCACAGCACCACCGCGTGGCCCTCGATGTCGATGCCGCGCCGCCCGGCCCGGCCGGTGAGCTGCGTGTACTCGCCGGGGGTGATGTCGGCGTGCTGCTCGCCGTTCCACTTGACCAGCTTCTCCAGGATGACCGTGCGGGCGGGCATGTTGATGCCCAGCGCCAGGGTCTCGGTGGCGAAGACGGCCTTGACCAGGCCCCGTACGAACAGCTCCTCCACGACCTCCTTGAAGGTGGGCAGCATGCCCGCGTGGTGCGCGGCGATGCCCCGCTCCAGGCCTTCGAGCCACTCGTAGTAGCCCAGGACGTGCAGGTCCTCGGCGGGGATGGAGGCGGTCCGCTCCTCGACGATCTCGCGGACCCGCAGGCGCGCGGAGTCGTCGTTGAGCCGCAGGCCCGCGTACAGGCACTGCTGGACGGCGGCCTCGCAGCCGGCCCGGCTGAAGATGAAGTTGATGGCGGGCAGCAGCCCGTCCCCGTCGAGGCGGGCGATGACCTCGGGCCGCGACGGGGTCCAGATCCGGCCGCGGGAGCGCCGCTCGCGCTCGCGGTCCGCCTCGCGGACCATCTTCCCGCGCCGCCGGTCCTTGGGGACGTAGGTGCGGCTGTTCTCCTCGCGCGCCATCCGCAGCAGGTCGGGATTGACCTCGCGGCGGGCGGAGCCGCGGCCGCCGTGGTCGGACGCCTCCTCGAACAGGTCGAAGATCTTGCGGCCGGCCATGACGTGCTGCCACAGCGGTACGGGCCGCTCCTCGGAGACGATCACCTCGGTGTCGCCGCGCACCGTGTCCAGCCAGTCACCGAACTCCTCGGCGTTGGACACGGTCGCCGACAGCGATACCAGGGTCACCGACTCGGGAAGGTGGATGATCACTTCTTCCCAGACGGCTCCGCGGAACCGGTCGGAGAGGTAGTGCACCTCGTCCATCACGACGTAGCCGAGGCCGCGCAGCGACTGGGAGCCCGCGTACAGCATGTTGCGGAGCACCTCGGTGGTCATGACGACCACCGGCGCCTCGCCGTTGACGCTGTTGTCGCCGGTCAGCAGGCCCACCTTGTCGGCGCCGTAGCGCTTGACGAGGTCGGCGTACTTCTGGTTCGACAGGGCCTTGATGGGCGTCGTGTAGAAGCACTTGCGGCCCTGCTGCAGGGCCAGGTGCACGGCGAACTCGCCGACGATGGTCTTGCCCGAGCCGGTCGGGGCGGCCACCAGGACGCCCTTGCCCGCCTCCAGTGCCTTACAGGCCTCGACCTGGTACGGATCCAGGTCGAAGGAGTACATCTCGCGGAAGGGTGCCAGCGCGCTGGCTTCTTCGGCGGCGCGGATCCGGGCAGCGGCGTACCGCTCGGCGGGTGAGAGTTCTTCGGTCATCTTGAGATCGAGCCTACCCGCCCCCTCTGACAACAGTCGCGATCATTTAAGTGAGGACCGCAGGGCCCCGGGACCGCACGCGGAAGGCTCACGCTCCGGAGCCTGCCGGTCAGGTCGCGTCGTCGTAGCCGTTGATCCGCTGCCGGCCGCCGTCCGCCTGCCCGGGCAGCGCCGCGGGGGCGGGGACCGCTTCCATCTCGCCGATCGGCGCCGGGGAGAGGTCCAGCGGGGAGGCTTCGTCGTCGTCGAGGCCCGCGTCGGGATCGTTGCGCTTGCGCCGGCGGTCGTTGACCAGGCACACGCCGAGCGCGACGAAGTAGAGGGCCACGATCGGGGCGGCCAGCGACAGCATCGTGAGCGGGTCACCGGTGGGCGTCGCGAAGGCGGAGAAGACCGTGATGCCCAGGACCATGGCGCGCCACCAGCTCGCCAGCCGCTTCGCCGTCAGCACACCGGTGAAGTTCAGAAGGATCAGCAGCAGCGGCAGCTCGAAGGCCAGGCCGAAGACGACGACCATGCGCGTGATCAGGTCGAGGTAGTCGTCGACCGGGAGCAGGTTGCGCGCGTGCTCGGGGGTGAAGTCGAGCAGGATCGTCGCGGTCTGCGGAAGGACCTTGTACGCGAGCACGGCGCCGGCGCCGAACAGCGGGGCTCCGACCGCGACGAAGCTCATCGCGTACTTCTTCTCGTGGCTGTGCAGGCCGGGAGCGGTGAACGCCCACAGCTGGAACAGCCACACCGGCGCGGAGAGCACCACTCCGGCGGTGAGCGAGACCTTCAGGGCGATCGAGAACGGTGCGATCAGACCGTTCACGGTCATGTCGGCACAGGGCCGGCCGTTGCGCTGCGAGACCACCCCGTCGGTACAGCCGACGGAGTCCAGCATCGGCTTCAGCATGAAGTCGATCAGGTCCTTGTAGAAGAAGGCCGCCACGACGGTGATCACGAGGATCGCCAGGACCGACTTCAGCAGACGGTTTCTCAGCTCACGCAGGTGCTCGACGAGCGGCATGCGCCCTTCGGCGTCCTTTGCCTGTCGTCCTTGCTTCTCCTGCTTGCGGGCAGACTTGAGCAACCCACGTCCCTTGTCTCGTTGCAGATGACTGGCGTGTCCGGCTTCGGTCAGCCCTTGGCGGTGCGGTTCGGCTCGGTGACGGGCCGGGAGCTGGTGACGTCACCGGGCGCGGCCTGGATGGTGCGCGGGGCGACGGGCTGCTGCGCCTGGTCGGCGGCCGGGGCGGCGGCGGCCGCGTCCTCCGCTTCGCCGTCCTTCTTCATGGCCTTGGCCTCGCTCTTGAGGATGCGGGCCGACTTGCCGAGGGAACGGGCCATCTCGGGGAGCTTCTTGGCGCCGAACAGCAGCACGATGACAGCGATGATCAGAAGGATCTCAAGGGGCTTCAGATTGCCGATCATGTGTGTCTTCCTTCTCACCGAAACGGCTGGTTGTGGTGGCTGTGGACGGCTCGGACACAGATCCGGTAACCGCTCAGGCAAGGATCGTAACCCCCGGGGGTTAACGCCCGGCAATCCCCCGGGATATCCCCGCTTGCGCGCGGGACCCCCGTCCATGCCCGGCTCGCACCGGTTCGTCCCGCTTCAGGACCGCATTCCGCGGCCCGTCCGGGCGAGATCGGCCGCGGCCCGCTCGAGGTCCTCCGAGGCCTCCGCGATCCGCCGGCTGGCCGCCGCGACCTGCCGGGACAGCCTGCGGACCTCCGCGAAGACCCGTACGGCCGGCACGGCGAGGACGGCGATCCCGAGAAATCCCAGGGCAATTGCGAACATCGGCCACAGCATGGGACGAGCCTAGGCCACCGGACGGCTCACAGGCTCCGCAGGGTGCTCACGCCTCCGCCGGTCAGCAGTTCCACGATGCGCTCACCCGCGGGCTTGCGCACGGACGCCCCGCACTGCGGGCAGGTGAAGGAGTAGAACGTGGTCCGCCGGCTGCCGCCGATGACCAGCCGCAGGGCGCCCGCGTCCAGCTCGAAGCGGGACCGGCAGTCGGGGCAGGCCGCCTTGAAGGCGACACACCCCGATGAGACGGATGTAACCGATGAAGCTGACGAAACTGGCGTACCGGACGTAGGCGTCATCGACCGCTGCTCCCCTCAGACCTGTTCCGCGTACCCCGCGAGTGCCTCCCGCGCCGCGCTGCGCGCACTGTCCGCCAGCTCCGCGGGGGCCACGATCCGCCCCTCGCGGCCCAGCCGCAGCGCGAGCCTGCGCAGCGAGGCCGGATCCGGGCTGCGCAGCGTGATCCGCAAGCCGCCCCCGGCCAGTTCCTCGGCACTGTCGTGCGGGTAGTACTCGGCGACCCAGCGCCCGCCGGGCCCCACCTCGACCACCACCTCCGGATCCTCGGCGGCCGGCTGGACCAGCCCCTCGGACAGGTCGCGCGGCTCGATGGCGGGCGGCTCGGCCCGCTCGTCCAGCAGCCGGATCTCCGCGACCCGGTCGAGACGGAAGGTGCGCCGGGCCTCGGAGAGGTGGCACCACCCCTCCATGTAGGTGTGCCCGACCGCGAAGAGCCGGATCGGGTCGACCTTGCGCTCGGTGAGCTCGTCGCGCGCCGGCGAGTAGTACCGCAGCCACAGCCGGCGCCGCTCCGCGATGGCCCGGTCGACGTCCGCGAAGACCCCGCCCTCCGACTCGAAGGTCACCGACAGCCGGGAACTGGCCCCGGCGGCCTCGCCCGCCGCTGCCTCCAGCTTCGCGGTGGCCCGCAGCAGCGCGTCCCGGTCCCCCTCGCGCAGCCCCGGCAGCGTCGCCACCGCACGGGCGGCGACCAGCAGCGCGGTCGCCTCGTCGGCGGCCAGCCGCAACGGCTCCGCGGTGGACTCCCCCGAGGCGTCCGGATTGCGCCACCAGATCCGCTCGCCGTCGGTGTCGATGTCGAGCAGGTCCCCGCCGCGGAAGCTGGTCCCGCACATGGGCAGCACGTCGAGGTCCGAGATCAGCTCGTCCTCGGTGATGCCGAAGGCCCGCGCGACGTCGGCGACGTGCGCACCCGGGCGCTCGCGCAGGTACGTCACCAGGGACAGCATCCGGCGGGTCTGGTCGATGGCGTTGGCAGCCATGCTGGTACGTCTCCCCCTCAGGGCGTAGCTACAGGTGGTGCGGATCAGCCCTGGGCGACGGCGCGCAGCCGGTCCACGACGTCGGCCCGCAGATCGGCGGGCTCCAGGACCACCACGTCCGGGCCGAACTCCACGAGCCAGGCGTCCAGCCCGTGCCCGTACGGGATCTCCAGCTCGTCCCAGCCGTCCGCGCCCTCGCGCACGGCGGTCGCCTTGGCCCGCAGCGGATAGCCCGCCCCGGCCCGCAGCCGGATCAGCGCCGAGCGGTCCGCGCTCTCCCCGGCCCAGCTCGCCACGGTCTCCCGTACCGTCACCACGTCCGGCACCTCGGCGGTGTACTTGCCCGCGCGGGAGCGCACCTTGCCGGTGATCCGCGAGAGCCGGAACACCCGCTCCGCGCCGCGGTCCCGGTCGAAACCGGCCAGGTACCAGTGGCCGCGCCAGCACTCCAGCGCCCAGGGCTCCACCTGCCGGGTCTCCGGCGTGGCCGCGGTGGACTTGCGGTAGTCGAAGACCACCGGCCTGCGGTCCCGGCACGCCAGCATCAGCGGCTCGAAGGCCGCCTCGTGGACGGGGATGCGCGGCTCGATGGCACTGTGCCGGCCCAGGTACGGGTCCCCCGCCTCCGGCATGCCCCCGGCACGCAGCTTCTGCAGGGCCCCGCTCGCGGCCCCGGCGAGACGGGCCTGCTGCCAGACCTTGGCCGCCAGGCCCAGGGCCGCGGCCTCCTCGGCGTCCAGGGAGACGGGCGGCAGCCGGTTGCTGTCCCGGCGGGCGAGGTAACCGGTCTCGCCCTCCAGGTTCTCCACCGTCTCGATGACCAGGCCCAGCTCCCGCAGGTCGTCCTTGTCCCGCTCGAACATGCGGTTGAAGGACTCGTCGTTGCCGGCCTCCAGGTAGGCCTCGATGGAACCGCGCAACTCGCGCTTGCTGAGCGGCCGCCGGGTGCCCAGAAGGCACAGCGCCAGATTCATCAGCCGCTCGGCCTTGGCAATCGCCATCGACGCCGTTCCCCCGTTCTCGACACACACTCGTGACCGCTGACCGTACCGCCCCGGCGCGCCCGGACAAAAGCGAGGGCCCCCGCCTCACGGCGGGGGCCCACAGCGTGCACGTCCGGACGATCAGACGGCGATCAGGTCGCAGACGAAGATCAGCGTCTCGCCCGGGGCGATCACACCGCCGCCCGCACCACGGTCGCCGTAGGCCAGGTGCGCGGGGATCGTCAGCTTGCGACGGCCGCCGACCTTCATGCCCTGGATGCCCTGGTCCCAGCCGGAGATGACCTGGCCGGCGCCGAGCTTGAACTCCAGCGGGTTGCCGCGGTTCCAGGAGGCGTCGAACTCCTCACCCGTGGAGAACGCCACGCCCACGTAGTGGACCTTGACGAAGTCACCGGCCTTGGCCTCGGCGCCGTCGCCCAGCCAGAGGTCCTCCTTGACCAGGTCGGTCGGGACCGGGCCCTCGGGGAAGTCGATCTCGGGCTTCTCGAGCTTGTCGCTCACGGAACTGCTCCTCATACGTACGAACGGGGGCCCAACCGGAACAGTCTTACATCACCGCGAGGATGTCGAGGCTGAAGACCAGCGTCGACTTGGCCGGGATGGTCCCCTGCTCCTTGTCCCCGAAGGCCAGGTCCGGCGGGATGACCAGCAGGATCCGGCTGCCGACCTTCTTGCCGAGGAGGCCTTCCTTCAGACCCTTGACGGACAGCTGCTCCATCGGCCACGTGACGGTCGTGTCGGTGGTGTACGTGCTCTCGAAGGTCTTGTCGTCCTTCCACGTCTTCCCGTTGAACTTGACCACGACGTTGTCGGTGTCCTTCACCACGGCACCGTCGCCCTCGAGGACGTAGTTCGAGACCAGCTTGGCCGGCTCGGCGGTGTCCTTCGGAACGGTCACGGCGACTTCCTTGCCGTCCGTGTTCGTACCGACCTTGGGCAGGTCCTTGTTGTCCTGCGCGACCTCCTTGCCCGTGGCCGAAGCCGGGACGGAGGTGCCCTTGACGATGTCCACGACGAAGACCAGCGTGGCGTTCGGCTTGATCTTGTCGCCCGAGCCCTGCTCGCCGTAACCCAGCGCCGGCGGGATGACCAGCTCGACGCGGCTGCCGACCTTCTGGCCCTCCAGGCCCTGGTCCCAGCCCTTGATGACCATGCCCGCACCGATGGTCACGTCGAACGGCTTGCCCTTGCCGAAGCTGGCGTCGAACGGCTCCTTGCCGTCCCACACCTGGCCGAGGTAGTTGACCTGGGCGATATCGCCCTTCTTCAGCGCCGGGCCGTCGCCCGCGCTGACGGTCTCCACCTTCAGTTCCTTGGGCGGCGCGCCCTTCCCCTGCGACAGGGTGGGCGTCTCCCCGAACTTGGCGCCCTTCGTGATCGCGGGCACCCCGTTCTTCATCTGGGCGGAGTCGGAGCCGCTGTCGTCGCCACACGCCGCTGTCGACAGCAGCAGAAGGGGTACGACAAGCAGGCCGGCAAGTCGGCGCACGTGTTCCTCAGATCTCAGACGGCAAGGTGGTCGCCCGCCACTCTAAGCCGTGGGCAGGGCCCCGTACGAGACCGTACGGGGCCCTGCCCAAGATCAGTGCTACGTCACACCGCACACTCACATGCCGGCGATCAGCTTCTCCACCCGGTCGTCCACCGACCGGAACGGGTCCTTGCACAGCACCGTCCGCTGCGCCTGGTCGTTCAGCTTCAGGTGCACCCAGTCCACCGTGAAATCCCGCCGCTGCTCCTGCGCCCGCCGGATGAAATCACCCCGCAACCGCGCCCGCGTCGTCTGCGGAGGCACCGACTTGCCCTCGAAGATCTTCAGGTCGTTGCAGATCCGCGCCGCCTGCCCCTTGCGCTCCAGCAGGTAGTACAGCCCGCGCCGGCGGTGGATGTCGTGATACGCGAGGTCTATCTGAGCCACCCGCGGATTGGACATCGTCATGTTGTGCTTGCCCCGGTACCGCTCGATCAGCTGGTACTTCATGACCCAGTCGATCTCGGTCCCGATCCGGTCCAGGTCCTCCGCCTCGATCGCGTCGAGCGTCCGCCCCCACAGCTCCAGCACCTGGTCCACCACGCCCGTACGGATCCCCCGCCGCTCGGCGAAGTCCACCGCCTTGTCGTAGTACTCCCGCTGGATCTCCAGCGCCGACGCCTCCCGGCCACTCGCCAGACGCACCTTGCGCTGACCCGTGATGTCATGGCTGACCTCACGGATCGCCCGGATCGGGTTCTCCAGGGTCAGATCCCGCATCACCGTGCCCGCCTCGATCATGCGCAGCACCAGATCGGTGGCCCCGACCTTGAGCAGCATGGTCGTCTCGGACATGTTCGAGTCACCCACGATCACGTGCAGCCGCCGATACCGCTCGGCATCCGCGTGCGGCTCGTCCCGCGTGTTGATGATCGGCCGCGAACGCGTCGTCGCGGAGCTGACACCCTCCCAGATGTGCTCGGCCCGCTGGCTCACGCAGTACACCGCGCCCCGAGGAGTCTGGAGCACCTTGCCCGCACCGCAGATCAGCTGCCGCGTGACGAGGAAGGGAATGAGAATGTCCGCCAGGCGGGAGAATTCCCCGTGCCGCGCCACCAGGTAGTTCTCATGGCAGCCGTACGAGTTGCCCGCCGAGTCGGTGTTGTTCTTGAAGAGATAGACGTCGCCCGCGATTCCCTCCTCGTGCAGGCGGCGTTCGGCGTCGACGAGCAGACCTTCGAGAATGCGCTCGCCGGCCTTGTCGTGCGTGACCAGCTCGGTCACGTTGTCACATTCGGGAGTTGCATATTCCGGATGCGAACCCACGTCAAGGTACAGACGGGCACCGTTCCGCAGGAAGACATTGCTGCTGCGGCCCCATGACACAACACGGCGGAAGAGGTAGCGCGCCACTTCGTCAGGAGACAGTCGGCGCTGTCCCCTGAACGTGCACGTGACGCCGTACTCGTTCTCCAGCCCGAAAATGCGGCGGTCCATGACTGAACATTACGCCTTCTGCCCTCTTCTGAAACCGGGTTCGAGAGCGCCATTTCGATCAGTTTCCCAAGACCGCCCCGCCACACCCGCACACCACCCCGCCGACCCGACCCCCGGTCAGCCCTCCGAACGCACCCCCGACACCACCCCACGGGCACCATCCGACACACCCTCAGCCGAACCCGCCACCGCCCGGCCGCGCCCCCCAGTTGCCAGCACCCGCTGAGTCACCATCAGCACCAGCAGCGCCGCACCACCCGCCACACCCGCCACACCGAACCCCGCCGCCGTACCCCCCAGCTCCACCGCCGGCCCCGCCGCGGCCGTACCGATCGCCGCACCCACACCGAAGAACGTCACCAGCCACGAAAACGCCTCCGTCACCGTCCCCGCCGGAGCATGCCGGTCCACCACGATGAACGCACACGCCAGCGCCGGCGCCAGGAACACACCCGCCAGCGCCACCAGCACCGCCATCACCACCGGCCCCGGCGTCAGCAGCAACGGCAGATAACACACCGCCAACAGCGCCACCAGTACCCGCAGCCGCCGCTCCGGCGCACCCGCCCACTCACGCGCCCCGTAGAGCACACCGCCGATCAGCGCACCCAGCCCCAGCGCCGCCATCAGCCACCCGTACACCGCCTGATCCCCGTGATCATCCGCGTACGCCACACCCGCCACCGTGATCGACCCCAGCGCCGTACCCACGAAGAAGAACGCACCCAGCAACGCCACCAGACCCCGCGAACGCAACGCCCCCAGCCAATGCGCCTCACGCGGCTCCGAACGCCACGCACGCGACGGCTCGCTCACCACCACCGACAGCGCACCCACGACCCCGATCACATTCAGCGCCACCAGCGCCCCGGCCGGCGACCACAGCGCCACGAACAGCGTCACCAGCAGCGGACCGACCGTGAACATGACCTCCTGCGCCACCGCGTCCATCGCGTACGCGGCATGCACCCGCTCCTGCCTGCCCCCCAGCACGCCCGGCCACAGCGCCCGCAGCCCGCCCTCCAGCGGCGGCGTGAACAGCCCCGCGACCACCACCGCCGCGTACGCGGCCGCCACCGGCGCGGTACCCGCCACCGCCAGCCACACCATGCCCAGCGCCGAGACCACCGCGGCCGGCAGCTGCACCCGCGGCTGCCCGTACAGGTCCACCGCCCGCCCCAGCAGCGGCTGACCCACCGCGTTCGCCACCCCGTACGCGGCGGCCAGCGCCCCCGCCAGGCTGTAGCTGCCGCCCTCCGCCCGCGTGAACAGCACGATCGCGATCGGCGCCGTCGCATTCGGAAGCCGGCCCACGAGCGTGCCCACCAGCAGCCTCGCGGCATGCCGGGTCCTGAGCAGCTCCGCGTATCCCGCGGCCATGACCGCCCCCTTCTGCCCGGATCCCGCCGGGGTAATACGTATAACGTGACTCGTCATACGTACCATGGCCCCAGCCCACAGGTCCACCCGAACAGACCCACACCCACCCCGCCACCCCCAGCCGGCACGCACCACAGGAGCCCCGAGTGACGAGACCCACCAGCCGGGACGTCGCCACCGCCGCCGGAGTCTCCCAGGCCACCGTCTCCCTCGTCCTCGGCGACAAATGGCACGGCCGCGTCTCCCCCCGCACCGCCACCCGCGTCCGCGAAACCGCAGACCACCTCGGCTACCGCCCCAACCTCGCCGCCCGCAACCTCCGCCTCGGCACCACCCGCACCGCCCTCCTCGTCGTCCCCGCCCTCACCAACGAGTTCTTCGCCCGCGTCTACACCGGCGCCGCCCGCATCGCCGCCGAACACGGCTTCGGCGTCGTCCTCTACCCCTCCCCCGACGGCACCGGCCCCGCCCGCAACCCCTTCGCCTCCGCCCAAGCCGCCCTCGACGGCGTCATCGCCTCCTCCATGGCCGCCGACGCCCTCCACGCCCTCGGCACCGACACCCTCCCCCTCGTCATGCTCGACAGCGACCCCACCTCCGGAACCGCCGCCGCCCACGTCAACCTCGCCATGGCCGACGGCATGCACCAGGTCACCGAACACCTCCTCACCCTCGGCCACCGCCGCTTCCTCCACCTCGCCTCCGCCGTCGACTCCTGGACCTTCGACATCCGCGCCCAAGCCCTCAGCGCCCGCCTCGGCCCCCACACCGAGCTGCGCACCGTACGGGCCCCCCTCAGCGTCGACGCCGCCCGCACGGCCATGGAAACGGCCCTCGCCACCCCCGCAGACCGGCCCACCGCCGTCATCTGCGACGACGACATCCTCGCCGCCGGCGCCTGCAAGGCCGCCCGCCGCCTCGGCCTGCACGTCCCCGCCGACCTCTCCGTCACCGGCTTCGACGACCTGGCCCTGGCCACCGCCGTCGAACCCGAACTCACCACGGTCCACCTCCCCGCCGAACGCGTCGGCGAACAGGGCATGAAAGCCCTCCTCGCCGTCCTCGACGGCACCCCCTGGACCGCCCCCGACCTCCCCGTCGAACTGATCGTCCGCAACTCGTCCGGCCCGGCCCCCGCCCCCGCCCCCGCCCCCGCCCGCTGAACACGACGAAGCCCCGGCCCGCCCACACAGGGCGAACCGGGGCCTCCGCTCCACGAGGAACTACTCCGCCTCGTCCTCCGGAGCCTCGTCGTTCGACACGGCATCGGCCTGCACCGCCGCCGTCACGTCCGCCTCCAGCAGCCGCGCCAGCTGCCGGCCCCGGATCCGCTTGAACTTGCGCTGCTGCGACCGCGTCCGGTCCAGCACCGCCACCTCCAGCCGCTCCGCCGGAATCGTCTTGTCGGCACCGTTGGCCTGGCTCGACAGCGCCTGCACCGCCAGCTTCAACGCCTCCGACAACGTCATCCCGTCCTGGTGCCGCTGGTCCAGGAACGTACTGATCTGCTCCGCGTTACCACCGACCGCCACCGAACCGTGCTCGTCCACGATCGACCCGTCATGCGGCAGCCGGTAGATCTGGTCCCCCGCAGCCGTCGCACCCACCTCGGCGACGACCAGCTCCACCTCGTACGGCTTCTCCCCGGCACTCGAAAAGATCGTGCCGAGCGTCTGCGCGTACACGTTCGCCAGCCCACGGGCCGTCACATCGTCACGGTCATAGGTGTAACCGCGCAGATCCGCGTACCGCACACCACCGATCCGCAGGTTCTCGTACTCGTTGTACTTGCCGGCGGCCGCGAAACCGATCCGGTCGTAGATCTCGCTGAACTTGTGCAGCGCACGGGACGGGTTCTCGCCGACGAACACGATGCCGTCGGCGTACTGCAGCACGACAAGGCTGCGACCGCGGGCGATGCCCTTCCGGGCGTATTCCGCCCGGTCGGCCATGGCCTGCTGGGGTGACACATAGAACGGAGTCGACACCGGCTGTCCGTCCCTTTCTTCTGGGCTCCTACAGGGAGACGGATGGTCAGAGCAGGGCGGCGCGCGGGCCGTCGGGCTGCTCGAGACGACGGTTGGTGACCGTACGGGCGAGCTCCTGCGACTCCTCGTCCGTCAGCCTCCGGAATCCCTCGTCCGTGATGACGGTGACGATCGGATAGATGTGGCGGTACAGGTCCGGCCCACCCGTCGCCGAGTCGTCGTCGGCCGCGTCGTACAGCGCCTGCACGACCAGCGTGGTGGCCTGCTCCTCCGTCAGATCGGGGCGGAAGAGCTTCTTCATCGAACCGCGGGCGAAGATCGACCCCGACCCGGTGGCGGCGTAGCCGTGCTCCTCGGAACGGCCGCCGGTCACGTCGTAGGAGAAGATCCGGCCCTTCTCCTTGGCCTCGTCGTACCCCGCGAACAGGGGCACAACGGCCAGCCCCTGCATCGCCATGCCCAGATTGCTCCGGATCATGGTGGACAGACGGTTCGCCTTGCCCTCCAGGCTGAGGGTCGTCCCCTCCACCTTCTCGAAGTGCTCCAGCTCCAGCTGGAACAGCTTCACCATCTCCACGGCCAGGCCGGCCGTACCGGCGATGCCCACGGCGGAGTACTCATCGGCCGGGAACACCTTCTCGATGTCCCGCTGCGCGATCATGTTCCCCATGGTCGCCCGCCGGTCACCGGCGAGCACCACCCCTCCGGGGAAGGTGGCGGCCACGATGGTCGTCCCGTGCGGCGCCTCGACGACCCCCTCCGGCAGCTTGCGGTTGCCGGGCAGCATCTCGGGCGAGTGCGCGCCCAGGAAGTCCATGAAGGACGACGACCCCGGCGTCAGGAAGGCTGCCGGTAGACGCCCTGTGCCACGATTGTTGGCTTCCACGCGTGTCCCTCCAGATATGAGATGGCCCGACGCAGAGTGTCGGGATCGTCTCCCAACTTGCCGATGGCCGAGTTGCAGTTGAAGCACAGTACGCCTCGGACCTTACCCGTCTGGTGACAGTGATCCACATGCACGGCCGGAGCCTTTTGGCAGATACAACAGAGACCGTCCTGCGCTGCGATCATTTCGTCCCGCTCGGCCTCCGTCATGCCGTACGCACGCTTGAGATGAGCTGCTCGACTCTCGACCGATCGACACGCCTTACAGCGAGTCGACAGCCCATCCGAAGCCGTCTTGTTCTTGTCCCATTCCGAGTGAGGCTTGATCTCCCCACATCGACGGCAGTACTTGTGCCCCACAGGGGCTGCGACACGGGGACGAACGTTCTTCCCCTTGGCTTTCTGACGCTGCTGGTGATATTCGGCTGCGCACGGCCTGCAGTAGCACTGCAGGCCGTCACGCATCGCTTTTGTTGGCAGCGAAGTCCTCAAGTGGCTTGAGTAAGCCACACCGTGGACATCGCTTCTCCACCCCCGACACTCACCCTCCCCGCGAGCATTCACCTTTGATTCAAAGGTGAAATCACTCGCCGCCCTTCTGAACGAAGGAGCGCACGAAGTCCTCGGCGTTCTCCTCGAGCACATCATCGATTTCGTCCAGTACGGAGTCGACGTCGTCGGAGAGCTTTTCCTGGCGCTCCTTGAGGTCGGTCGATTCCTCGACCGCCGCCTCCTCGACCTCCTCGGTCGAGCGCGTCGCCTTCTGCTGTCCGCCGCCGGTGTCCTTGGTCGCCATGTCTACCTCACCCCGCTCGGTTCGCACGCTCACGTCGAGGGACCCCGGGATTCGGGATCCCTCAAGATCAGACCCTACGTCCGACCCTACAAGGAGGGTCCGACATTCGTCCCCGCACTTTCACAACGTCCGGTCCTCTTCATGATTCCCGGACCGGAGGCCTTTCAGGCGCGCTCAGCGCCCCGAAAGCACCCGCACCAGGTCCTGGGCCGTGCGGCACCGGTCCAGGAGCTCCTTCACGTGGGCCCGCGTGCCGCGCAGCGGCTCCAGCGTGGGGACCCGCTGGAGGGAGTCGTGGCCCGGGAGGTCGAAGATGACCGAGTCCCAGGAGGCCGCGGCCACGTCGTCCGCGTACTGCTCCAGGCACCGGCCGCGGAAGTACGCCCTGGTGTCCTCCGGCGGCTTGCTCTGGGCGCGCTCGACGTCCGGTTCGGACACCAGGCGCTGCATCTTGCCGCGGGCCACCAGGCGGTTGTAGAGGCCCTTGTCGGGCCGCACGTCGGAGTACTGGAGGTCCACGAGGTGGAGCCTCGCCGCGTCCCAGCCCAGCCCGTCGCGGCGCCGGTAGCCCTCCAGGATTTCTCGTTTGGCGATCCAGTCGAGCTCGCCCGCCAGGCTCATCGGGTCGGTCTCCAGCCGGCCGAGGACGTCTTCCCAGCGGGTCAGTACGTCCGCGGTCTGGTCGTCCACGTCGGAGCCGAACCGCTCCTCCACGTACTTCCTGGCCAGCTCGAAGTACTCCATCTGGAGTTGTACGGCGGTGAGTGTCCGGCCGCTGCGGAGCGTGATCAGGTGCCCCAGGCCGGGGTCGTGGGAGACCTGGTGGAGGGTGCGCACCGGCTGGTCGACGGCGAGGTCGACGGTGATGAACCCGTCTTCGATCATGGACAGGACCAGGGCGGTCGTGCCGAGCTTCAGGTAGGTGGAGATCTCGGACAGGTTGGCGTCGCCGATGATCACGTGCAGTCGGCGGTATTTCTCGGCGTCCGAGTGCGGCTCGTCGCGGGTGTTGATGATGGGCCGCTTCAGGGTGGTCTCGAGTCCGACTTCGACCTCGAAGTAGTCGGCGCGCTGGCTGATCTGGAAGCCGTGTTCGCGGCCGTCCTGGCCGATGCCGACGCGTCCGGCGCCGGTGACGACCTGGCGGGAGACGAAGAAGGGGGTCAGGTGGCGCACGATCTCCGAGAAGGGGGTTTCCCGCTTCATCAGGTAGTTCTCGTGGGTGCCGTAGGACGCGCCCTTGTTGTCGGTGTTGTTCTTGTAGAGGTGGATGGGCTGGGCGCCGGGGAGCTGGGCGGCGCGGACGGCGGCCTCGGCCATGATCCGTTCGCCGGCCTTGTCCCAGAGGACGGCGTCGAGGGGGTTGGTGATCTCCGGGGAGCTGTATTCGGGGTGTGCGTGGTCGACGTAGAGGCGTGCGCCGTTGGTGAGGATGACGTTGGCGAGGCCGATGTCCTCGTCGGTCAGCTGGCTGGTGTCGGCGGCCTCGCGGGCGAGGTCGAAGCCGCGGGCGTCCCGCAGCGGGTTCTCCTCCTCGAAGTCCCAGCGGGCGCGGCGCGCCCGGTGCATCGCCGCCGCGTAGGCGTTGACGATCTGGGACGAGGTGAGCATGGCATTGGCGTTCGGGTGGCCCGGGACGGAGATCCCGTACTCCGTCTCGATTCCCATTACTCGCCGTACGGTCATGCGGCCCTCCTTGCCCGGCGGCGTTCCCCTTCGGGAGCGGCGCTCAAGTACCGCTGGTGCTCCGTTGCGTGTGCTTGTGCGGTGCCCGTCCCCGCACTGCGCGTCCGGCGGTATGGAAGAGCCTAGAACCACTCCGCGCTCGTGGGGAGATCATTTCCGTCATTGAATTCGCCTCGTCACCGGCTGGAAAGCAGTCGGTAAAGCAGTCGGCTGCGGATGCCCGGGGAGGGCATCCGCAGCCGCTCCGCTTGGTCAGAGGTACTGACCGGTGTTTGCCACCGTGTCGATGGAGCGTCCGGTGTCGGCGCCCTGCTTTCCGGTGACGAGCGTGCGGATGAATACGATCCGCTCGCCCTTCTTTCCGGAGATTCGGGCCCAGTCGTCCGGGTTGGTGGTGTTGGGCAGGTCTTCGTTCTCCTTGAACTCGTCCACGCAGGCCTGGAGGAGGTGGGAGACGCGGAGGCCCTTCTGGTTGTGTTCGAGGAAGGCCTTGATGGCCATCTTCTTGGCTCGGTCGACGATGTTCTGGATCATCGCGCCGGAGTTGAAGTCCTTGAAGTAGAGGACTTCCTTGTCGCCGTTGGCGTACGTGACCTCGAGGAAGCGGTTCTCCTCGGTTTCGGCGTACATCTGCTCGACGACGGTCTGGATCATGCTGTGGACGGTGCTGGCGGTGGAGCCCTGGTGTTCGGACAGGTCGTCCGTGTGCAGGGGCAGCGAGGCCTTGAGGTACTTCGCGAAGATGTCCTTCGCGGCTTCGGCGTCCGGGCGCTCGATCTTGATCTTCACGTCGAGGCGTCCGGGGCGCAGGATGGCCGGGTCGATCATGTCTTCGCGGTTGGAGGCGCCGATGACGATGACGTTCTCCAGGCCTTCGACGCCGTCGATCTCGGCGAGGAGCTGCGGGACGATGGTGTTCTCCACGTCCGAGCTGACGCCGGATCCGCGGGTGCGGAAGAGGGATTCCATCTCGTCGAAGAAGACGATGACGGGGGTGCCCTCGCTGGCCTTTTCGCGGGCGCGCTGGAAGACGAGGCGGATGTGCCGCTCGGTCTCGCCGACGTACTTGTTGAGGAGCTCGGGGCCCTTGATGTTCAGGAAGTACGACTTCCCCTGGGCCTGTCCGGTCACTTCGGCGACCTTCTTGGCAAGGGAGTTGGCGACGGCCTTGGCGATGAGTGTCTTGCCGCAGCCGGGGGGGCCGTAGAGCAGGATGCCCTTGGGCGGGCGCAGTTCGTGTTCCTTGAACAGGTCGGGGTAGAGGTACGGGAGCTCGACGGCGTCGCGGATCAGCTCGATCTGGTCGCCCAGGCCGCCGATCTTGTCGTAGTCGATGTCGGGGACCTCTTCGAGGACGAGGTCTTCGACCTCGCTCTTGGGGACGACTTCGTAGACGTAGCCGGAGCGGGGTTCGAGCAGGAGGGCGTCGCCGGGGCGGATGGTGATGTCCAGGAGCGGCTCGGCGAGCCTCACCACCCTTTCCTCGTCGGTGTGCCCGACGACCAGGGCGCGCTCGCCGTCCTCGAGGATTTCCTTGAGGGTGACGATGTCCCCGGCCCGCTCGTACTCCATGGCCTCGACCACGTTGAGTGCTTCGTTGAGCATGACTTCCTGGCCGCGCCGGAGGTCTTCCGGGTCGACGCTGGGGCTGACGTTCACGCGGAGCTTTCGGCCTCCGGTGAAGATGTCGACGGTGCCGTCCTCGTTCGCCTGGAGGAAGACACCGAAGCCGGCCGGTGGCTGTGCGAGCCGGTCGACTTCTTCCTTGAGGGCCACGATCTGGTCGCGGGCCTCACGGAGGGTGTTCGCGAGTCGTTCGTTTTGTGCGGAGACGCCGGCCAGATTCGTCTGGAGCTCGATGATCCGCTCTTCGAGAATCCTCGTGTGTCGCGGAGAGTCGGCGAGCTTGCGTCGCAGGACGGCGATTTCCTGCTCGAGATAGGCAACCTGGCCGGCGGGGTCCTCAGACCCTCGCCCGGGCCGGATGCCGCGGTTGATGTCGTCGTCGTGGGCTGCCACGGTCCTCACCTCCTCCAAGGGGAGCTGGACGCTTCCTGACCCTACCTGGGCTGGTGGTGATTGAAACCCCTAGATCACAAAGACGGTAGAGGTGTGTCCGATCTTCACCCTTGCGTACTCCCTCTCGCCAAGGAAATACCCACCCATCAACATCTGAAAGCGGCCGGTTGTAAGGTCGAAGTGTTCAACACCCGTCAGAGCTCGCGCGACTTGCTGCGAGGAGTGACCGGGATGGATCACTGAGCGCAGGGAACGGCAGGAGATATGAGCGTGCAGCAGGAGGCGCCGACGGGTGGTGTCGGCGGGGCCGGGGAGCCGCTGGAGGTCTGGATCGACCAGGACCTGTGCACCGGGGACGGGATCTGCGCGCAGTACGCGCCGGAGGTGTTCGAGCTGGACATCGATGGTCTGGCGTATGTGAAGAGCCCGGAGGACGAGCTGCTGCAGGCGGTGGGGGCGACCACTCCGGTTCCGTTGCCGCTGCTTCAGGACGTGGTGGATTCGGCGAAGGAGTGTCCGGGTGACTGCATCCACGTGAGGCGCGTTTCGGACGGGGTGGAGGTCTTCGGTCCGGACGCCGAGTGACGGTTCAAACACCCTTGGCGGTCGAGTCCGTCAGCTCCTGGCGGAATTTTCCGCCGGTCCAGCGCCACTTGGCCAGCTTCTTGACGTCGGGGCTGTAGCGCGGGATCTCGGGTGAGGAGTAGCCGAGGAGGGTGGCGGTGACGGTGCCGTCGCGGACAGTGAGGTCGGCCGCGGTCTGGCGCTGGGGGGTGTCGAGGAGGGTGGCGACGACGCGGGGGGCGGCGGCCTCGGTCCGGTCGCGGGTGAGGACGTAGATCGCGTGGGGCGGGGTGCCGGAGCCGGCCTGGCAGCGGACGGCGGCCACGGTTTCGGGGCGGCCGTCGCCGTCGAGGTCGCCGTGGGCGGTGGCGGTGACGGCCTGGGGGGCGCCCTTGCAGTCGAGCGGGTAGGTGACCGTGGCGGCGTCGGGGGCGGTGGCCGTGGTGGTCTGGGGGCCGTTCGGGGCGGGGTCCGTGGGGGCTGCGGGGGTGCCGGTGGCCGGCTGGACGAGTCCCGCGGTGGCTATGACGGCGGCCATGGCGGTGGCCGTGGCGAGCCAGTGGAGGGGCCTGGCGTGGCTGTGCGCCAGGGTTTCCAGGGTGGGCTCCAGCTCTGCGGGGCTGTGCAGCACGCGGGGTGTCTCCTGTGCGACGGGCGGCGGGTGACGGGTGACGGGGAGCCAGCATCGTGCCACACCTCACACGGGGGTGGAACGGGCGGGTCCGGTGCCGGTACCCGGGACAACGAAAAGGCGCTGTGGCGCAGTTCCCGGTTGGTCGGGGGAACTGCGCCGCAGCGCCTTGGTGTTGGTGGGCTTCGGCGGGTCCGTTATGCGGAGCGGTCGCTGCCGGGGCCTTCGTAGTCTTCGCCGTAGGCGCCCTTGGCGGGGCGGCGGCGGCGCATGGGGGGTTCGACTCCGTCCGCGAGGCGGCGGGCGGTGACGAGGAAGCCGGTGTGGCCGATCATGCGGTGGTCGGGGCGGACGGCGAGGCCCTCGACGTGCCAGTTGCGGATCATCGATTCCCAGGGCTGCGGTTCGGCGAAGCAGCCGATCTCGCGGATGGACTCGACGGTCTTGGACAGCTGGGTGGTGGTGGCCACGTAGCAGCAGAGGATGCCGCCGGGGACCAGTGCCTTGGAGACGGCCTCGAGGCATTCCCAGGGGGCGAGCATGTCGAGGATGACGCGGTCGACGTCGGTGTCGGACAGGTTGTCCTGGAGGTCGCCCACGGTCAGCTGCCAGGCGGGGTGGGGGCCGCCGAAGTAGCGCTCGACGTTGGCGGTGGCGATCTCGGCGAAGTCCGCGCGGCGCTCGTAGCTGTGGAGCATGCCCTGGTCGCCGATGGCGCGCAGCAGGAAGCTGCTGAGGGAGCCGGAGCCCACTCCTGCTTCCACGACGCGGGCGCCGGGGAAGATGTCGGCGAAGGCCAGGATCTGGCCCGCGTCCTTGGGGTAGACCACGGCGGCGCCGCGGGGCATGGACAGGACATAGTCGGGGAGCAGGGGGCGCAGCGCGAGGTACGCGACGTTCCCCGTGGTGCGGACAACACTGCCTTCGGGAGCACCGATCAGCTCGTCGTGCGGGAAGGAACCCTTGTGGGTGTGGAAATTCTTCCCTGCTTCGAGCGTGAACGTGTAGTGGCGGCCCTTGGGGTCGGTGAGCTGTACCTGGTCCCCGACCTCGAAGGGCCCGCGTCGGCGGGCGGCACCGGTCGGTTCGGACATGTGACCAGTGTATTGGCTTCAGGACTGGGGCCGTGCCATGGCCTTCACGAAGGCCTTCTCGACGTCGAGGGTGGACAGGACGCCGTAGATCTCGCCGGTGGGTTCGAGGACGAGGTATTCGGTGGCGGGGTGGGTGCGGAGGTGGTCGAGGAGTTCTTCGCCGGTGAGGCCGGCGGGGACTTTCATGCCGTCGGTGAGGTCTTGGGCGAGGGTGCTGACGGCGATCCAGGGGCGGCGGTGTTCGGGGACGGAGGCGATGGCGCTTTCGCGGACGATGGCGGTGGGGTCTCCGTGGCCGTCGACGATGACGAGGGCGCGGGCGCCGGCTTCGTTGGCGCGGCGCAGGGCTTCGGAGAGGGGGGTGGCGTTTTCGACGGGGATGGCGCGGCGGGTGAGGGTGCGGGCTTTGAGCTCGGGGAGGTGTTCGCGCAGGCGGGCCATGCGCAGGCTGTTGCCGGCGCCGGTCCAGATGATGGCGGCGAGGATCGCGGCGAGCAGGGCGTCCATGACGGTGTCCATGCCGCCGATCTCGGTGGTGCGGTTGCCGACGAGCCCGGTGTGGGTGAGCAGTGGCAGGCCGAGGAGGACGGTGACGGCGAGGCCGCGGCCGATCCAGGCGGCGACGACGGTGCCGGTCATGGGTTTGCCGGTGATGCCCCAGATGACGGCGCGGAGCATGCGGCCGCCGTCGAGGGGGAGGCCGGGGAGGAGGTTGAAGGCGGCGACGAGCAGGTTGGAGATCATCAGGCCGGCGAGGAGGACGCCGGGGACGGTGGCGGGGTCGACGGCCTTCATGCCGAGGTAGAAGGCTCCGGCGAGGAGGAGGGAGAGGAGGGGGCCGACGAAGGCGAGGACGAATTCGCGGCCGGGGGTCTCGGATTCCTTCTCGATTTCGGAGACTCCGCCGAAGAACTGGAGCTGGATGCGGCGCACGGGGAGTTTGAAGCGGAGTGCGGCGACGGTGTGGGCGAGTTCGTGGACGAGGACGGAGGCGTAGAAGGCGACGGCGAAGAAGAGTGAGACGAGGTAGCGGACGGGGCCGAGGTCGGGGAGGATCCGGTCGAGCTGGTCGCCGAAGACCCAGGTGATGAGGGCGGCGACGAGGAACCAGCTGGGCGAGACGTAGACGGGTACGCCGAAGGGGCGGCCCATGAGGAGTCCGCCGCCCGGTGCGGAGCGCCGTCCTGCGCGCTCGCCGGTTTCGTCGGTGTCTGCCACGTCTGTCCTTCGTTCTGGGGGCCTCGGAGGGCGTCCGGGGGTGTGGTGCGGGGGGAGTCGTGTCGTCGTGTGCCGTGTGGTGGTGCCTCGATCATGCAGTGCCGGGCGTTCTCGGGGAAGTGGGGCACGTTCGCGGGTCGTGCGGTGAACGCTTTGGCGGTGTTTGTGTTGATGGTATGCGTGGGCTGTCCGTGGGGGGCCGTAGGGTTTTGTGCATGACGACGAGCTCCGGTGACGTTCCGGTGGAAGCGGCGGCGAGTGCTGCGCGGCCCAGTTCGCTCTCCCCTTCGCGGGCGAGCGATTTCATGCAGTGCCCGCTGCTGTACCGGTTCCGGGTGATCGACAGGCTTCCGGAGAAGCCCAGTGCCGCTGCTACCCGCGGGACGCTGGTGCATGCGGTGCTGGAGCGGCTCTTCGATCATCCGGCGCCGGAGCGGACGGCTCCGCGGGCGAAGGCCCTGGTGCCGGGGCAGTGGGACCGGTTGCTGGAGGCGAAGCCGGAGCTGACGGAGCTGTTCCCGGAGGGGGATGGTGGGGAGGGGCTGGCGCGGTGGCTGACGGAGGCCGAGGCGCTGGTGGAGCGGTGGTTCACGTTGGAGGACCCGACGCGGCTGGAGCCGGTGGAGCGGGAGTTCTTCGTGGAGACGGAGCTGGAGTCGGGGCTGCGGCTGCGCGGGATCATCGACCGGGTGGATGTGGCGCCGACGGGTGAGGTGCGGATCGTCGACTACAAGACGGGCAAGGCGCCGCGGCCGGAGTACGCGGAGGGCGCCCTGTTCCAGATGAAGTTCTACGCGCTGGTGGTGTGGCGGCTGAAGCAGGTGGTGCCGCGGCGGCTGCAGCTGGTGTACCTGGGCAGTGGGGACGTGTTGACGTACGACCCGGTGGTGGCTGATCTGGAGCGGGTGGAGCGCAAGCTGCTCGCGCTGTGGGAGGCGATCGTGGAGGCGACGGAGTCGGGTGAGTGGCGGCCGCGGCCGACGAAGCTGTGCGGTTGGTGTGATCATCGGGCGGTGTGTCCCGAGTTCGGGGGGACCCCCCCGGTGTATCCGCTGACGATCGCTCCGCGGGCGGAGGTCCGCCCGGCGGATTGCTGATCGTTTCGTCAGGGCACAATGGGCCGGGTCCGCCGAAGCCGCCCGACGAATAGAGGTAGACCCCGTGGCGATCCGCGTCCTGCTGGTCGACGACCAGCCCCTGCTGCGCACCGGCTTCCGGATGATTCTGGAGGCGGAGGGGGACCTGGCGGTGGTCGGTGAGGCCGGGGACGGTCTGCAGGCGCTGGACCAGGTGCGGGCGCTGCAGCCCGATGTGGTGCTGATGGACATCCGGATGCCGCGGATGGACGGGGTGGAGGCGACGCGTCAGATCACCGGTCCGGGGCGGGACGGTCCGGCGAAGGTGCTCGTCCTGACCACCTTCGACCTGGACGAGTACGTGGTGGAGGCGCTGCGGGCGGGGGCGAGCGGTTTCCTGTTGAAGGATGCGCCGGCCAATGAGCTGGTGCAGGCGATCCGGGTGGTCGCGGCGGGCGAGGCGATGCTCGCGCCGAGCATCACGCGCCGGCTGCTGGACAAGTACGCGGGGCACCTGCCGTCGGGTGAGGAGAGCGTCCCGGACGCCTTGGGGACGCTGACCGAGCGGGAGGTGGAGGTGCTGAAGCTGGTGGCCCGGGGTCTGTCGAACGCGGAGATCGCGGCGGATCTGTTCGTGAGCGAGACGACGGTCAAGACGCATGTGGGGCACGTGCTGACGAAGCTGGGTCTGCGGGACCGGGTCCAGGCGGCGGTGTACGCGTACGAGAGCGGTCTGGTCCGCCCGGGGGCGCAGTAGCGGAGTGGGGATGCGACGGGCCGGCAACCGCGTGGTGCGGTTGCCGGCCCGTTGTGCGTGGTCCGGGGGCGGGGTCAGCCCTTGCTGATCTCCCAGAAGCGGAAGACGGTCGAGGCGTCGAGGGACCACTGGAGGCCGCTGACGTTCTCGCGGGTGACGGCGTACTGCTTGCCCTGCCAGAGGGGGAGGATGGGGAGTTCGTCGGCGACGATGTCCTGGAGCCGGTTGTAGTCCGTGTTGGCCGCGGTGCGGTCGGACTTCGCGGAGGTCGACGGGATGATCGTCCCGCTGATCTCCTTGTTGTCGTAGTTGTTGGCGAGGACGTTGCCGGGGCCGAAGAACGGCTGGGTGAAGTTGTCGGCGTCCGGGTAGTCGGGGACCCAGCCCTTCACGTAGACGCCGTACTTGCCGTCCTGGATGTCCTTTTCGTACTGCTCGAACTCGACGGACTTCATGTCGGCCTCGAAGAGGCCGCTCTCGTTGAGCTGCTTGGCGATGACCTCGAACTGCTGGTCGGTGGAGGGTCCGTAGCGGCTCGGGGTGGACCAGAGGGTCAGCTTGATCTTGCTGTTGATGCCGGCGGCCTTGAGGACGGCCTTGGCCTTTTCGACCTGCGGGCTGCCGCCGTAGCGGTCGAAGAAGGGGGTGGTGTGTCCGGCGATGCCGGCGGGGACGATGGAGTAGAGCGGGGTGGCGGTGCCCGCGTACACGTCCTTGACGAGCGCTTCGCGGTCCACGAGGTAGGCGATGGCCTTGCGGACGGGCAGCTTTCCGACGACGGGGTCGTTGACGTTGAAGACCATGTGCTCGACTTCGGCGCCGGTGCCCTGGACGACGTCGACCTTGGTGTCGCCGGTCTTGGTCGCGGCGAGGGCGGCGATGTCCTTGGCGGCCAGGCCGCGGAAGGCGAAGTCCACGTCCCCGCTCTCCAGGACCTTCTTGAGGCCGGCCTGGTCGCCGTTGAAGAACTTCAGGGTGACGCCGGTGTTCTTCGCCTTGGCCTTGCCGGTGTAGTGCTCGTTGACCGAGAAGCCGGCGCTCTTGTCGCTGAACGAGTCCAGCTTGTAGACGCCGGAGCCGATGGCCTTGTTGTCGGTGCGGAGCTTGTCGGCCGGGTACTCGGCGTGGTCGACGATGGAGCCGGCGCCCGAGGCGATCTTGCTGGGGAAGGTGGCGTCGGGCGTCTTGAGGCGGAAGACGACGGTCTTCTCGTCGGGGGCGTCGATGCCGGCGATCGAGGAGAGCAGCACGGCGGGGCCGGCGCCGTCGTTGATCTTCAGGGTGCGCTCGAAGGAGAACTTGACGTCCTGCGAGGTGAGGGGGTGGCCGTTGCTGAACTTCAGGCCGGGGCGCAGGATGCACTTGTACAGCTTGCTGTCGCCGCCCTCGAAGCCGCAGCTCTGGGCGGCGTCGGGCTCGGGGGTGGTGCCGCCCTTGGGGAAGCTCAGCAGCGACTGGAAGACGTTGTTGAAGAGCAGCCAGGAGCCCGGGTCGTAGCCGGAGGCGGGGTCGGTGGACTTCACCTTGTCGGATATGCCCATGACCACGCCCTTGCCGCTGCCGGCGTTGGAGCCATCGGTCGAACCGCAACCGCTGAGCAGCGCGGCGGCGGTGGCTGCGCCGAGCGGGGCCGCCAGCCACTGGTTACGTCGATTCACGGATCTGTCCTTCACAGTCGAACTGTTGCGTTGCTCCGGCCCGCGACACCCGCTGCCGGTCGTTGCCGTTGTCAGCCGCTTACGCCGCGGCCGAGCTCCCACAGCTGGAGGTCGGAGATGGCGTTGACGGACCACTCCACTCCGGTGATGCCGTCGCGTGCGGCGACGTACTGCTTGCCCTGCCACAGGGGCAGGACGGGTACGTCCTCGGCGACGATGTCCTGCATTTCCGCGATCGCGGGGACGGCGACGTTGCGGTCGACGGCGCGCCGGGATTCGGGGATGAGCCTGGTGCGGACCGCGCTGTTGGCGTACGGCGTGCCCAGGAAGTTGTCCTGCTCCAGGAACGGGGCGAGGAAGTTGTCGGCGTCGGGGTAGTCGGGGAACCAGCCGAGCCCGTAGGCGGCGTGGTCGCCGTTCTTCTGCGCGGGGCGGAAGTCGGCCCATTCGCTGCCCTGGACGGTGATGTCGAACAGCTGGGTGGAGTTCAGCTGGGCCTTGAGGACTTCGAACTCGGCGGCGGTTCCGTCGCCGTAGTGGTCGTTGGTGTAGTGGAGCGTCAGCTTGACGGGGGTTTTGATCCCGGCGTCCTTCAGCAGGGCGGCGGCCTTGGGGGTGTTGGCCTCGCCGTACTTGCTGAAGAAGGAGTTGACGTGTCCGGTCACGGTGGTGGGGACCAGCGAGTAGAGCGGCTGGGCGGACTTGCCGTAGACCTTGGAGATGAGGGCGTTGCGGTCGACGGCGGCGGCGAGCGCCTGGCGTACGGCCTTGTCCTTGACGACGGGGGCCTCGGTGTTGAAGCCGAGGTAGCGGATTTCCAGGCCGGGCATCGGGACGAGCTTGACGCCCTTGGGGGGCTTGGCCGCGAACTCGGTGATCTGGGCGGGCGACAGGGTGCGGGAGACCATGTGGATCCTGCCGTCGGTGAGCGCCTTGCCCATGGCGGCGGAGTCCTCGAAGGTCCGCAGTTCGACCTTGTCGTTCTGGAGCTTGATGTCGCCCTTGTAGTGCGGGTTCTTGCTGAAGACGGCCCGGACGAGGTGGTTGTCCTTGACCTCGGCCTTCATCGTGTACGGGCCGGAGCCGTCGACGTCGAAGCCGTGGCGGAGCTTTTTGGCGTCGTAGTTCTTCTCGCTGACGATGCCGGTGGCCGGGGTGGAGAGCTTGTACGGGAAGGTCGCGTCGGGGGTCTTCAGGTGGAAGACGACGGTGTCGGCGCTCTTGGCCTCGACGGTGTCGAGGGTGGAGAGCAGCGAGGAGGGGCCGCTCTCGTCCTTGATGGCGAGGACGCGGTCGAGGGAGAACTTGACGTCCTTGGCGGTGACCGGGTCGCCGCTCGCGAACTTCAGGCCGGGGCGCAGGGTGCAGCGGTAGCTCTGGTTGCCGGTGTCGGTGAAGCGGCAGTCGGAGGCTGCTTCGGGGACGGGCTGGCCGCCGCCGCGGGGGGTGTGCATCAGGGTCTGGACGGTCTGGCGCAGGACGTTCCAGGCGCCGGCGTCGTAGGCGTACGCCGGGTCGAACGGGGCGGGGGCGTACTCGGCGGCCTCGAACCGGTCGGTGGTCCCGACGACGATCGCCCCGGTTCCCGCTCCTCCGCCGGTGGCGCTGCCGCATGCGGCGAGCGTGGGCGTGAGCAGTCCGGCCGCGGCCGTCAGCACCATGGTCTTGCGGTTCATGCTGGAAGAACTCCCTGTACCCGGCACTTGGTCAAAGCGGTGTAAAGGGCACGTCGCGACGGTCGCCCGTTCGGGGCGGAACGATCGGGCCGGTGGTATGACGATCGGTCCGGGCGTCCCGGCACAGGGGTGTGTGTCCGGGACGCTCAGGTGCGGCGCAGTGCCCGGATTGACACTAGTGGCCCGGGACGGGATGGCTGGAACTGGCCGGACTTGGGGTGTAATCGCACCGTGATGGGAGCGGACTGGCTGTCTATGTGGGGGTGGGCGCAGATTCGGTCAGGAGCTGATCAATGCGGACACAAGGGAAGCCGAACAAGCCCCCGGACAGGTGTCTCGGGGGCTTGACGCGTGACTAAGGTCACCTGGGACAACTGCCGCGGAAGAGATGGAATTTCGGCCTCCGGGGCGGCCCGCGGAAGATCCTCTCGTGGGACCTTGGTCCTACCGGGTTCCGTTCGGTACAGAGCGTGTGCGAGAGGTACCGGTGCGTGCAGTCCGGCGCCGGGGGGCGGGGTGCGCTTGTGCGGAGCCTGCTCAGTTCAGCGGACTGATGAGGGAGCGCAGGAACGGCAGGTCGATCTCTTCCAGCGAGCGCACGATCGTCCGCCCGGGGGCCGCCTCGATGTGGCCGACCGAGGGAATGGCCACGACCCGGCAGCCGGCGGCCTCGGCGGAGGCGACGCCGGTGGCGGTGTCCTCGATGACGGCGCACCGGGAGGGGTGCGCACCGAGGCTGGTGGCGGCGAGGAGGTACGGGTCGGGGTGCGGCTTGGTACGGGCCACCTCGTCCCCGGCGACCGTCAGCGTGAAGCGGTCCCGGCCGAGGGTGAGCAGGACCTGGTCGATGACGCGCCGGTGCGAGGCGGAGACGAGCGCGGTGGGCACGTTGTGCCGGGCCAGCTCGCTCAGGAGCCGCTCGGCGCCGGGCATCAGCGGGACCTGGTCGGCGATGCGGGCCTCGAAGCGCTCGTTGAGGAGCACGCTGAGCTCGGCGAGACCGATGGCGGCGCCGGTGGCCTCGATCAGGAAGGCGGCGCTGCGGCTCATGGGACCGCCGACGACGATGTCCCTCCAGGATTCCTCGAGCCGGTGTCCGAGCTCCCGGAAGATCTCCTCCTCGATCTCCCACCAGAACCCCTCGGTGTCGACGAGGGTGCCGTCCATGTCCAGCAGCACCGCCTGGAGGGCGTGCCCGTCGGCCGTTCGGACCACGGGGACGGGAACGGTGCTGGTCATGCGCACGCCTCTCTGAGGGGACGAGAAGGCCGGTCACCTCCGCCCGCGGGGACATCCCCCTCGGGAACAGGTGACCGGCCTGTATGGGACCGACCAGTGTACGCCGGTCCGCCTCAGCGTGCGTTGAAATACTTCGCTTCGGGGTGGTGGATGACGATCGCGTCGGTGGACTGCTCGGGGTGGAGCTGGAACTCCTCGGACAGGTGGACGCCGATCCGCTCCGGCTGGAGGAGGTCGGCGATCTTCGCGCGGTCCTCCAGGTCGGGGCAGGCGCCGTAGCCGAGCGAGAACCGGGCGCCGCGGTACTTGAGGTCGAACATGTCCTCGACCTTGTCCGGGTCCTCGCCGCCGAATCCGAGCTCGGCGCGGACGCGGGCGTGCCAGTACTCGGCCATGGCCTCGGCCAGCTGGACGGAGAGGCCGTGCAGTTCCAGGTACTCGCGGTAGGAGTCGGACTCGAACAGCTTGGCGGTGGCCTCGCCGATCTTCGACCCCACGGTGACGACCTGGAGACCGACGACGTCCGTCTCGCCGGACTCCTCGGGGCGGAAGAAGTCCGCGAGGCACAGGCGGCGGCCGCGGCGCTGGCGCGGGAAGGTGAAACGGGTCCGCTCGTTGCCCTGCTCGTCGAGGATGATCAGGTCCTCGCCCTTGGACACGCAGGGGAAGTAGCCGTAGACGACGGCCGCCTCGAGCAGGTTGTCCGTGTGCAGCTTCTCCAGGAGGCCGCGCAGCCGGGGACGTCCCTCGCTCTCGACGAGCTCCTCGTACGTCGCCCCGCCGGCGCGGGCCTGCTTGAGACCCCACTGGCCCTTGAACAGGGCGCCCTCGTCGAGCCAGGAGGCGTAGTCCTTGAGCGGGATGCCCTTGACCACGCGGGTGCCCCAGAACGGCGGGGCCGGGACCGGGTTGTCCACGGAGACGTCCGAGCGGCCGCCCGGCTCCTCCGGCTCGTCCACCTGGAGGACGGGCGCGTCCCTCTTGGCGACGCGGCGCTGCTTGAGCTCGGGAAGGCTGGCGCCCGGCACGCCGCGCTTGACCGCGATGAGGGCGTCCATCAGGCGCAGGCCTTCGAAGGCGTCGCGGGCGTAGCGGACTTCGCCTTCGTAGATTTCGTGGAGGTCCTGTTCGACGTAGGCGCGGGTGAGGGCGGCGCCGCCGAGGATGACCGGGTAGTCGGCGGCCAGCTTGCGCTGGTTGAGCTCCTC
>NZ_JBVJFA010000015.1:0-196896 GCF_055588085.1 Streptomyces sp. NPDC046303 | reverse complement strand
ATAGCCTTCGGCCTGGGCTCCCTGCTCATCGGCCTGACGCCGTGGCTCGGGGTCGGGGGGGGGGGGGGGGGGGGGGCCCCCCCCCCCCCCCCCCCCCCCCCCCCCCCCCCCCCCCCCCCCAAAAAACCCCCCCCCCCCCCCCCCCCCCCCCCCCCCCCTCCCCCCCCCCCCCCCCCCCACCCCCCCCCCCCCCCCCCCCCCCCCCCCCCCTCCGGCGCGTGCGGTGGTGCCGGGTCAGTCGCTGACCTTCTTCGCGGAGCCGAAGGCGACGAAGCCGCCGATCGCGAGGAAGAGGAAGGACATGGCGTCCATGCTCTCCTTCCAGAGGTCGTTCAGGCCGCTGACGCCCACCTGGCTGAGGACCTCGCCCACGCCGACCTTGCCGTAGTCGGCCAGCACGAGCGCGATGAAGAAGAGCTGGCCGAGGTAGACGGCGCCGAGCGAGAGGACGGCGGCGACCACGGGCAGGACCGGGTTGCGGCCGCCGATCTTGCCGGCGGCGAGGCCGACGAGCAGGCCGACACCGGCCGCGGCGTAGCCGATCTCGCGGTCGATGGCGTTCATGATGCCGCCGTAGGCACCGGCCGCGACCAGGGCCGCGACGACGGCCGCGACGATGCCCAGGCCGAGGTTGCCGGTACGGGCCGGGGCCGGGGCGGCCGGGGCCTCGGTGAAGGAGTCGGGCGCCGGCGGCTGGAAGTTCTGGCTCATGGGAAATCCCCCCCAGGGATTCGGGCATGCGAACGCCCGGAGGGCGTAAGTGCGAGATAAGTGACGCCGCAGGCTAGCAGGCCGCGGCGGCGTCCGTGAGGGGGATTTTCCGGGATCAGAGCCGGTGGGCGGCGCCCACCGGGCTGGCGCCGCGGGTGTCCAGGAGCAACTGGGCCTTCACCGCGAGGCCTTGCAGGTCGTAGGTGCGGTGGTGCTGGAGCAGGATCGTCAGGTCCGCGTTCGCGGCGGCCTCGTACAGGGATTCCGCCCGCGGGACCGGCTGGTCCCTGACCCGCCAGCCCGTGATGTACGGGTCGTGGTAGCTGACGAGCGCCCCCAGGTCGAGCAGGCGGCTGGCGATCTCGCACGCCGGGGAGCCCTCCTGGTCGGCGAGGTCGGGCTTGTAGGTGACGCCGAGGAGCAGGACGCGGGCGCCGCGCGCGGATTTGCCGTGCTCGTTCAGCAGGGTGGCGGAGCGCTGGATGACGTACTGCGGCATCCGGTTGTTGATCTCCTGGGCCAGGCCGACCATGCGCAGGGGGTGGCCGGGGGTGCGGGTGGTGTGGGGGAGGTAGTTGGGGTCGAGGGGGACCCCGTGGCCGCCGACCCCCGGGCCGGGGCGGAACGCCTGGAAGCCGTAGGGCTTGGTCTCGGCGCAGCGGATGACGTCCCACAGGTCGACGCCGAGGTCGTGGCAGAGCACCGCCATCTCGTTCATCAGGGCGATGTTGACGTGCCGGTAGTTGGTCTCCAGGAGCTGTACGGTCTCGGCCTCGCGCAGGCCGCGGGCGCGGACCACCTTCTCGGTGAGGCGGGCGTAGAAGGCGTGCGCGGACTCCGTGCAGGCGGGGGTGAGGCCGCCGATCACCTTGGGGGTGTTGGAGATGCCGTGCGTGCGGTTGCCCGGGTCGAGGCGGCTGGGGGAGTAGGCCAGGTGGAAGTCCCGGCCGGCCCGGAGCCCGGAGCCCGCCTCGAGGACCGGGCGCAGGTAGTCCTCGGTGACGCCCGGGTGGACGGCGGATTCGAGGATCACGGTGGTGTGCGGGCGCAGCCGGGCCGCGAGTGCGCGCCCGGCCTCGCCGATGGCGGACAGGTCCAGTGCGCGGTCGGCGCCGAGCTGGGTGGGGGCGCAGATGACGGCGGTACGGACCCGGCCGAGCTCGGCGGGGTTGGTGGTGACCCGGAAGCCGGCCGCCGACATGCGGCGGATCTCGGCGGCGGTGAGGGTGGAGTCCGTGACCGGACCGCTGTCGTAGCCGACCGTCTCGATCCCGGCGGCGACGGCCGCCTGGGCGAGGGGGAGGCCGAGATGGCCGAGTCCGATGACGGCGAGGTCTGCGGGCATGGGGTGCCGTCCCTTCCCTGACATGAGGGGGATGCGCGCGCAAGCCCTGTGGACGGGGAAACCCCGGAAGGAGCTGGCGCAATGTCAGACTAGGCGTATATATGACAGATATGTCGCATTCTGGGGTGGTGGTCGCCGTTGTGTTGTCCACAGGCGGTGGCTGATGTGGGTGCGGGCGGTCAGAATCAGGAAACGGGGAGTGAGCGGGATCACCCGCACGACGCGGGAAACACCCGCACCAACGGGAGGCAGCCGTGAGGACAGCGACACTGGGACCGGCGCAGCGCGCCGAGGCGCTCGCCCGGATGGCCGAGCGGGAGCTGGACGTACTGGTCGTGGGCGCGGGCGTGGTGGGCGCCGGCACCGCCCTCGACGCGGCGACCAGAGGACTGTCCACCGGCCTGGTGGAGGCGCGTGACTGGGCGTCGGGCACCTCCAGCAGGTCGAGCAAGCTCATCCACGGCGGCCTGCGGTACCTGGAGATGCTCGACTTCGCCCTGGTGCGGGAGGCGCTGAAGGAGCGCGGCCTGCTGCTGGGGCGCCTCGCGCCGCACCTGGTGAAGCCGGTGCCCTTCCTCTACCCCTTGCAGCACAAGGGCTGGGAGCGGTGGTACGCGGGATCGGGCGTGGCGCTGTACGACGCGATGTCGGTCTCCAGCGGGCACGGCCGGGGCCTGCCGGTGCACCGGCACCTCTCGCGCAAGCGCGCGCTGCGGGTGGCCCCCGCACTGCGCAAGGACGCCCTGGTGGGCGCCCTGCAGTACTACGACGCCCAGATGGACGACGCGCGGTACGTGGCCACGCTGGTGCGGACGGCCTCGGCGTACGGGGCGCACTGCGCCAACCGGGCGAGGGTGATCGGCTTCCTGCGCGAGGGCGAACGGGTGGTCGGCGCGCGGGTCCAGGACGTCGAGGGAGGCGGGGAGTACGAGATCCGCGCGAAGCAGGTCGTGAACGCCACCGGGGTGTGGACGGACGACACCCAGGCGCTGATCGGGGAGCGCGGCCAGTTCCACGTACGGGCGTCGAAGGGCATCCACCTGGTCGTACCGAAGGACCGCATCCACTCGAGCACCGGGCTGATCCTGCGGACCGAGAAGTCGGTGCTGTTCGTCATCCCGTGGGGGCGGCACTGGATCGTGGGGACCACGGACACCGACTGGGACCTGGACAAGGCGCACCCCGCGGCCTCGAGCGCCGACATCGACTACCTGCTGGAGCACGTGAACTCGGTCCTGGCGGTGCCGCTGACCCGGGACGACGTCCAGGGCGTGTACGCGGGCCTGCGGCCGCTGCTGGCCGGGGAGTCGGACGCGACGAGCAAGCTGTCGCGCGAGCACACGGTGGCGCATCCGGTGCCGGGGCTGGTGGTGGTGGCGGGCGGCAAGTACACGACGTACCGGGTCATGGCCAAGGACGCCGTCGACGAGGCGGTGCACGGGCTGGACCTGCGGGTGGCGGAGTGCGTCACGGAGGACGTGCCGCTGGTGGGTGCGGAGGGGTACCGGGCGCTGTGGAACGGGCGGGCGAGGATGGCGGCCCGGACGGGGCTTCACGTGGTGCGCGTGGAGCACCTGTTGAACCGGTACGGGTCCCTCACGGAGGAACTGCTGGACCTGATCGCCGCCGATCCGGGGCTGGGTGAGCCGGTGTCGGGGGCGGACGACTACCTCCGGGCGGAGATCGTGTACGCCGCCTCGCACGAGGGGGCCAGGCACCTGGACGACGTGCTGACGCGGCGGACTCGGATCTCGATCGAGGCCTTCGACCGGGGGACCCGGTCGGCGCGGGAGTGCGCGGAGTTGATGGCACCGGTTCTGGGATGGGACAAGCAGCAGATCGAGAAAGAAGTGGAGCACTACGAGAAGCGGGTCCAGGCGGAGCGGGAATCACAACGCCAGCCGGACGACCAGACGGCGGACGCGGCGCGGCTGGGGGCGCCCGACATCGTTCCGTTGTAACTCCGGGATGCGGAGGGGGGAACCGCGGACCCGGGGCTCCCGTCCGTTGCGGAGTGAGGAACAATGAGGGTTCTGCCGGGGCGGGTTACGCGGACCCCGGCCGCCGGGCCGCTCGGCCGCCGGATTGGTCGGCCGCCGGGGCAGGCGGAGCAGCGGCACGATCGCAGAGGGGACGCATGTCGAAGCCGGAGCACGGGGCGCCTGCGGCGAAGCCCGAAGAGGTGGGGGCTGCGGCTCCGGCTGCGTCGGCCGAGGCCGCGCCCGCTGGGGGTGCGGAGCCTGCGGCTGAAAAGCCGGGGCTGACGAAGGCCGAGGTCGAGGACGCGAAGCCTGCGGTGAAGGGCGAGGCCGAGGCCGAAGCCGAGGTCGAGGACGCGAAGCCGGTGGGGGACGCCGGCGCCGGGTCCGCGGCGGAGGCCAAGGCGCAGGCGGTGGTTGCCGAGTCGGCGGCTGCGGCCGGGCCCGAGGACGCGAAGCCCGCGGCGGCCAAGGCCGACCCGGCGAAGCCCGTCAACCCCGTGGTGGAGAAGGCCGATGCCGTGGCCGCCGAGGTCAAGGCACGCGCCGAGGCCGCCAAGTCGGCCGGAGACGGCCAGGACAAGGGCCGGCTGCTCGCGGGCAGGTACCGGCTGGGGGCCGTACTCGGCAAGGGCGGCATGGGCACCGTCTGGCGCGCCCAGGACGAAACCCTGGGCCGGACGGTCGCGGTCAAGGAACTCCGGTTCGGCAGCGGCGTCGACGAGGACGAGAAGCGACGCCTCATCACGCGCACCCTCCGCGAGGCCAAGGCCATCGCCCGGATCCGCAGCGGCGGCGCGGTCACCGTCTACGACGTCGTCGACGAGGACGCCCGGCCGTGGATCGTCATGGAGCTCATCGAGGGCCCCTCCCTCGCCGAGTTCATCCGGGAGAACGGCGCCCTCACCCCGCGCCGCGCCGCCGAGGTCGGCCTCGCCGTGCTCGACGTGCTGCGCGCCGCGCACGGGCAGGGCATCCTGCACCGCGACGTCAAGCCGTCCAACGTACTCATCGCCGCCAGCGGCCGCGTCGTCCTGACCGACTTCGGCATCGCGCAGGTGGAGGGCGACCCCTCCGTCACCTCCACCGGCATGCTCGTCGGCGCCCCCTCCTACATCTCGCCGGAGCGCGCCCGCGGCCACAAGCCCGGCCCGCCCGCGGACATGTGGTCGCTCGGAGGCCTGCTGTACGCCGCCGTCGAGGGCGTTCCCCCGTACGACAAGGGCTCCGCCCTCGCCACCCTCACCGCGGTCATGACCGAGCCGGTGGAGCCGCCCAAGAACGCCGGCCCGCTGACCGAGGTCATCTACGGCCTGCTCGCCAAGGACCCGGCCCAGCGCCTGGACGACGCCCGCGCCCGGGCGATGCTGAACGCCGTCATCAACGCGCCCGAGCCCGAACCGGCTCCGGTGGCGGCCCCGCCGGCCGACGAGACCCGCCAGATATCGCTCGCGGACGCGAAGGAGGCGGCCGAGAAGGCCGCCGCGGAGAAGGCGGCCGAGAAGGCGGCGAAGAAGGAACGCGAGCGCAAGGAGCGCGAGCAGCGCGAACGCGCCCGCGCCGCCCTGAAGTCGGCCCGCAAGGCGGCAGCGGCGGCGGCGACGGCGACGGCGGCGACGGCCGCCACGGCCGCGGAGGCGCCGGCGGCCAAGTCCGGGTCCGCGCCCGGGCCGGGCCCCCGGTCGAAGAAGGCCGCCCCGGTGGCGGCCCCGCTCACCGACGTCATGCCGCGCCGCACCATCGCGCTCGCGATAGCCGCCGTGGTCGTGGTGCTCGCGGCGGTCGGTTCGCTCATCGCCTACGCCGTCGGCGGCGACGACACCGACGGCCGCAAGAACGAGGGCAAGGGCGGCAAGGGCAACCCCTCCGCCTCCGCGAGCGCCTCGCCGGGCGGCGGCGCGCAGAGCCCCCAGCCCTCGCCCAAGCCCGGTGAGCCGGGCGCCGGTACGGGGGGCGGCGACCCCGCCACGGGCGGCGGCCAGGGCCAGCAGACCCCGGGCGCAGGCCAGGGCCAGGGTCAGGGCCAAGGGCAGGGCCAAGGGCAGGGCCAGGGTCAGGGCGCGCAGCCGGGCGGCGGGGGCAGTGGCCTCCCGGCGGGCTACGTGATGGTGACGGAGCCCGGGTTCCACTTCTCCATGGCGATGCCCCAGGGTTTCCACCAGACGGCCATAGCGGGTGACAACTCCGGCGGCATATACAGCCGCGACGGCGGCTTCCCGCGGATCCAGGTCGACTACACCTCCACCCCCGGCGACGACGCCCGCGCCGCCTGGGCCCAGCTGGCCCCCGCCGTGGCCGGCAGCAGCAAGGGGTACCGGCTGATCGGGATCAACCCGACGAGCTACCGCGGCTACCCCACCGTCGCCGACTGGGAGTTCGAGCGGGAGCAGAGCGGCATCCGGGTCCGGGTGCTCAACCGCGGCTTCAAGGTGGACGCGACGCACGGCTACGCCATCATGATCAGCTGCGCGGCGGACCAGTGGGACGGCCCGGAGTGCACCCAGATGCGCAACACCGCCTTCGAGACCTTCCAGACGCTCGGCTGACCTCGGGACGCGGGCGGCCCCGGAGACGTATCGTGTCAGCGGGGCCACGGGGGTGCCCCCAGCACTCGGGGGAGGCGATGTGGAGGACTACGCGGGCCGGATCCTGGCTCACCGCTACCGTCTGCCGCTGCCGCCGACGGACGAGTTCGAGCTGGTGGAGACCCGGGCCTTCGACACCCGCAGCGGGCAGGAAGTCCTGGTCCGGCAGGTGCCGTTGCCGGAGGTCGTGGACGCCGAGCTGCTGGACGGGCACCGCGCCGTCCCGGCGGCCGGGCACCGCTCTCCGGGCGACCTGCCGGCCGTGCGGCGCGCGATCGAGGCGGCGCAGGCCGCGGCCGCCGTGCCCGACCACCCGCGGCTGGACCAGGTCTTCGACGTGTTCGCCGAGGGCGGGTCGCTGTGGATAGTGAGCGAACTGGTCCCGGCCAGGCCGCTGGCGGCGCTGATCGCCGATGAGCCGCTGAGCCCCTACCGGGCGGCGGAAGTGGCCTCGGACGTGCTGACCGCGCTGCGGGCCCTGCACGCGCACGGCTGGACCCACCGGAACATCACCGTACGGACGGTACTGGTCTGCGATGACGGCCGGGTCGTGCTGACCGGCCTGGCGGCGGGCGCGGCGGAGGAGGCCCTGTGCGGGTACGACCCCGTCCCGGGCGGTGACGCCTCCGGCGAGGGGGCGGGGTGGGGCGAGCCGGCGGCTCCGCCCACGGCGGGTCAGGAGGCCTGGCCGCCGGGAGAGTTCGACGCCCCCGGCGCGGACGCGCGGCGGGGCGGCCCCTACGCCCAGACGGCTCCGGAGAGCGGGCCGGGCGGCGGTTCGGGACCCGGCAGTGCCCCGGAACGGGACCGTCCGGGCGCTGCGGCGGGCCACGGGCCCGGCCCGGAGCCCAGGCGGCCGGACCCCGGGTACGCGCCGCTGGTGGCTCCCGGGTACGACACCGGGCCGCGGTACTCCGACCACATCACCCCCGGGCGCCCGGAGGACCGGCCCGAGCTCAAGGCCGCCGCGCGGGCCGGGGCCATCGCCGCCTACCGGGCCGGGGCGCGGGCCGCCGCCGCCAAGGTCGGCGAGCAGCGCCGGGCCGACCCCATCGTCGTGCCGGAGCCGAGGCCGCAGGGTTCGACCGTCCCGCAGGGGTACGCGTACCCGTACGGCGGCCCGGAGACGGGCACCGGCGCGCCCTGGCACGGCGCGACCCCCCGCCGCCCCGCCCTCACGCCGCCCGAGCCGGAGCCGGGCCGGGCCGCCGGGCCGGAGGCGGCACAGAACCCGCAGCCGGCCCCGGCAGCACCGGCACCGGCACCTACGGCACAGGCATCAGCACAGGCCCCGCAGCAGCCCGTACTGCCCGGCCCGCTCGCGCTGCCCCAGGGCTACCGCCAGGCCGACGCCGCCGAACCGGCCGCGCCGGCCCCGCCGACGGGCACCGGCCCCGGCGGCACAGGCACAGCCACGGGCGCAGGCACGGGCCCAGGCACCGGCGCCGGCTGGGCCGGCCCGCGCAGCGGCCTGGACGCCGAGCGGGCCCGCCAGACGCGGATGGCGGTCGTCGGCGCGGTCACCGAGCGGTGGTCACCCGAGCAGGCCCGCCCCGTCACCGGCCCCTGGCAGCTCGCGGCCCCCGTCGGGCCCGCCACCGACCTCTGGGCGCTCGGCGCGCTGCTGTACCGGGCCGTCCAGGGGCACGCCCCGTACCCCGAGGACAGCGTCGCCGAGCTCGTCGAGATGGTCTGCGCCGAGCCCCCGGCCTTCGCCGAGGAGTGCGGCGCGCTCCGCCCGGTCGTCGAGTCGCTGCTGCGTCAGGACCCGACCGAGCGCCCGGACTTCGAGGAGCTCCGCGGCTGGCTGCGCTCGCTCGTACGGTCCGCCCCCGAGCCCGACGCGGGCCTCGCCATGCTCCCGATGCCCGATCCGGACCCGGCGCGGCTGCCCGTCGTACGCCGTCGCGGCGACCTCCACGGCCGCCACCGCAATCCCTCGGCCCCCCGCAAGCCCCGCGCCCTCGGCCGGACCCTGCTCGTCGGCATCCTGGTCCTGCTCGCCGGGGCCGTGGCGTACGCGATGCTGTTCATGCCGCGGTCCGGCGCCCCCGAGGGCCCGGACGCCGCCGCGCAGCCCCCGTCCCGGCAGAGCCCGTCCCAGGTGCCCACCGGAACCCCCGAGTCCAAGCCCGCGCCGCAGACGGCCGCGCCGCCCCCGGCCGCGTCCGCGACCCCGGCAGCGCCCGCCCCGGCCGGGTACACCACCCAACAGGACCCGGAGCACTTCGAGATCGTCGTCCCCGACGGCTGGGAGCGCCGCGGCATCAACGAGGCCGGCCAGGTGCGCTACACCAGCGGCCAGTTCACGCTGACCGTGGTCCCCGGCCGGGACAAGGTCGAGGGCAATCCGGACCCGGCGGCCTACCAGAAGGACAAAGAGCAGGAGCTGACCCCGTACCGCACCTCCACCTGGTCCACCGTCGGCGACGTCAAGACCACCAAGGTCGGCCAGCAGCTTCGGGCCACCGGCCGCTACACGTGGATCGACGGCACCGGCCGCAACGTCTTCGCCCGCAATTTCGTCGTCGCGCTCGGCGGCAGCTACCACGTCGTCATGGTCACCGGGCCGGAGGACGAGCAGGGGAAGGTCACCGAGGTCTTCGAAAAAGCCACGGCGAGTTACAAGTCGGGCGGCTGAAAGGCGCCTGACGACAGGTCAGTACGGCGATTGCGTCACAGTGCGGGCTTTCCGCGCCCGGTCGGTTCCGACTGCGCCCGTGGGCTCCGTAATCTGGCCTGAAGTGCAGAGAGCGGCGGGGTTTCGTGGAACAGCAGACAGGTGGGGGCGCCGTGCTGGCGGGCCGGTACCGGCTCATCGAGCCGATCGGCCGGGGCGGCATGGGCAAGGTGTGGCGCGCGCATGACGAGCTGCTCCACAGGACCGTCGCGGTCAAGGAACTGACGGCCGGTCTGTACGTCGCCCAGGCCGACCGGGACGTCATGCACGCCCGGACGCAGAAGGAGGCCCGGGCCGCGGCCCGGATCCAGCATCCGGCGGTCGTGACCGTCCACGACGTGCTGGAGCACGACGACCGGCCGTGGATCGTCATGGAGTACATCGACGGCCCCTCCCTCGCCGAGGCGGCCAAGGCCGCCGGGCGCATCGAGCCCCGCGAAGCGGCCAGGATCGGGCTCCACGTGCTGGGGGCGCTGCGCGCCGCGCACGCGGTCGGCGTCCTGCACCGCGACGTGAAGCCGGGCAACGTGCTGCTGGCCAAGGACGGCCGGGTCCTGCTCACGGACTTCGGGATCGCGGCGATCGAGGGGGACTCCTCCATCACGCGCACCGGCGAGATCGTCGGCTCCATCGACTACCTGGCCCCCGAGCGGGTCACGGGCGGGACCCCGGGCACGGCCTCCGACCTGTGGTCGCTCGGCGCCACGCTCTACACGGCGGTGGAGGCCCGTTCGCCGTTCCGCCGGACGTCACCCATCTCCAGCCTGCAGGCCGTGGTGAACGACGAGCCGCCTGCGCTGAAGCAGTCCGGCGCGCTGGGGCCGGTCATCACGGCCCTGCTGCAGAAGGATCCGGCCGAGCGGCCGTCGGCCGTGGAGGCCGAGCGGATGCTGCTGGAGGCGATGGAGGGCCGGGAGCCGAAGGCGGCGCAGGCGTACGTGCCCACGCGCGCGGTGACCTCGGAGGAACTCGCCCCGGCGCAGGACCGGCCGCAGGACCGGGCGCAGGACCGGCCGGAGGACCGTCCGCATGACTGGCCGCAGGGCCCGGCCGCGCGCGGGGACGCCGCCCGGACGGCCCCGCTGGCGGAGCCGCCCGCGCCCGCGTCCCCCTCCGGCAGACCGGCCGAGGGCCGGCTGAGGCGCGCCGCGGCCGTGGCCCTGGTGGCGGCGCTGATCGGGGGCGGCGGGGTCTTCGGCGTCCTGAAGTACACGAGCGGCAGCGCGATAGGCGGCGGCTCGGACAAGAACGCGAGCGCCTCCGAAGGGCAGGGCGCGGGCGAGGACTCGAAGTCCCAGAAGTCCCAGGCAGGGCCGCCGGCCGGCTGGAACAGGATCACCGATCCCATCGCCGGCTTCACCCTGTTCGTCCCGGACGGCTGGACACGTCAGGCGAACGGTGACCAGATCGACTACACCCCGGACAACGGAAAGCACTTCATCCGGATCGCCGCCGACTCCACCCCGGACTACCGGGACCCGTACGCGCACCTGCTCGACCTGGAGAAGCAGGTGCAGAAGCGGACGGACTACAAGAAGGTGCGGCTGAACCAGAACACCTTCCGGGACAGCACCCGGGCCGCGCTGTGGGACTTCACCTGGACCGAGAAGCAGAACCACCCCGGTCCGCGCCGGGCCAAGGAGCAGATGTACATCGCCCCGGACGGCACCGAGTACGCGATCTACATGTCGAGCCCGGTCGCCGACTGGCCCACGACCCAGCAGCAGTTCGACATCGTGCTCAGCGGCTGGGAGCCGCCCGCCGCGAAGCCCTGATTCCGTCATCCTGCCACCGATCACTGGCGGAAATGACAAAATCCGGTTACCCACGGGTACCCAAAGCCTGCCGGGCGCAATACGCTCACCGCCATGACGGACTCGCAGGCCCCGGCCCCCCTCCGCACCGCACCGGCACCCACCAACCCGGTCGCCCCCTCCCCGGCCGGCGCCCGCACCGCCGCCGACGTGGTGACCCCCGATCTGGTCGTCCGCCTCACCCGCGGGGTGATCGGCTCCGGCTGCACCGCCAACCACACCCCCTTCACCGGGGCCCGGCTGGCGGAACTGCCCGAGGCCACCCCCGCGGACGTCGCCGAGGCCTTCGACCGGGCCCGCGCCGCCCAGCCCGCCTGGGCCGCCGTGCCCGTACGCAAGCGGGCCGCGGTCCTGCTCCGCTTCCACGACCTGGTGCTCGCCCGGCAGTCCGAGGTCCTCGACCTCATCCAGCTGGAGACCGGCAAGGCCCGCCTGCACGCACACGAAGAGGTCCAGGCGGTCGCCGTCGCCGCCCGGCACTACGGCAGGAAGGCCCCGGCCTACCTGCGCCCCAAGGGCCACACGGGAGCCATGCCCACCCTCACCAAGGTCACCGAACTGCGCCAGCCGCGCGGGGTCGTCGGCCAGATCGCCCCCTGGAACTACCCGCTCGAGCTGTCCGTCGGCGACGCCCTGCCCGCCTTCGTGGCGGGCAACGCCCTCGTCATGAAACCCGACACCGAGACCGCGCTGACCGCCCTGTGGGCCCGTGACCTGCTCATCGAGGCCGGACTGCCCGCCGAGGTCTTCCAGATCGTCCTCGGCGAGGGCCCCGTCGTCGGACCGGAGGTCGTCCGGCACGCCGACTACGTCTCCTTCACCGGCTCCACCCGCACCGGCCGCGAGGTCGCCCGGGGCGCGGCCGACCGCCTCGTCGGGGTCTCCCTCGAACTCGGCGGCAAGAACGCCATGCTCGTCCTGCACGACGCCGACGTGGAGAAGGCCGCCGCCGGCGCCGTCCGCGCCTGCTTCTCCTCCGCCGGCCAGCTGTGCATCTCCATCGAGCGGCTCTACGTCCACGCCTCGATCGCCGACGCGTTCGTGGAGCGGTTCGCCGCCCGCACCAAGGCCATGCGCCTGGGCAGCTCCCTCGCGTACGGCGCCGACATGGGCTCGCTCGTCGGCGAGCGCCAGCTGGAGACCGTACAGCGGCACGTGGACGAGGCCGTCGCCAAGGGCGCCACCCTCGTCGCGGGCGGCACCGCCCGCCCCGACATCGGCCCGCTCTTCTACGAGCCCACCATCCTCGACGGCGTCGAGGCGCCCATGGCGGTGTGCGGCGAGGAGACCTTCGGGCCGGTCGTCTCCATTTACCGCTTCACCGACGAGGACCAGGCCATCGCCGAGGCCAACGCCACCGCCTACGGACTCAACTCCAGCGTCTGGACCAAGGACTCCCGCCGCGGCCACGCCGTCGCCGCCCGCCTGCGCACCGGCACCGTCAACATCAACGAGGGCTACGCCCCGGCCTACGGCAGCGCCCAGGCGCCCATGGGCGGCATGAAGGACTCCGGCCTGGGCCGCCGGCACGGCTCCGAGGGCATCCTCAAGTACACCGAGGCCCAGACCGTCGCCCACCAGCGGCTGCTCCCGATGGCGCCGTCGCTGGGCATGGACGACGAGAAGTACGCGGCGTTCATGACCCGCAGCCTCAAGGTCATGAAGGCCCTCCGACTCCGCTGAAGGGGCAGCACGTGTCTGAGTCTCAGTCCGCGTCAGAGCCGTACGACTACGACGTCATCGTCATCGGGTCGGGTTTCGGGGGGTCGGTCTCCGCCCTGCGCCTCACCGAGAAGGGCTACCGCGTCGGCGTCCTGGAGGCCGGGCGCCGCTTCACCCGCGACAGCCTGCCCAAGAACAGCTGGGACCTGCGGAACTACCTGTGGGCCCCGGCCCTCGGGCTGTACGGGATCCAGCGCATCCACCTGCTCGGCAACGTGATGGTGCTCGCGGGCGCCGGGGTCGGCGGCGGCTCGCTCAACTACGCCAACACCCTGTACGTGCCGCCCGCCGCCTTCTTCGAGGACCGGCAGTGGGCGTCCATCACCGACTGGCGCGAGGAACTGGCCCCGTACTACGACCAGGCCCAGCGGATGCTCGGCGTGCGGCTCAACCCGACCATGACCCCCTCCGACGTCCACCTCAAGGCGGCCGCCGAGAAGATGGGCGTCGCGGACACCTTCCACATGGCCCCGGTCGGCGTCTTCTTCGGCGACGGCAACGACGCCGAGGGCCGGTGCACGGTCCGCCCCGGGGACGAGGTCGCCGACCCGTACTTCGGCGGCGCCGGCCCCGCCCGCAAGGCCTGCACCGAATGCGGCGAGTGCATGACCGGCTGCCGGCACGGCGCGAAGAACACCCTCGCCGAGAACTACCTCCACCTCGCCGAGCGCGCCGGGGCCGTCATCCACCCCATGACCACGGTCACCGCGCTCAGCGAACACCCCGAGGGCGGCCACCGGGTCCGTACGGTCCCCACCGACGCCCGCCGCAAGGGGAAGGCGAAGGTGCTGCGCGCCCGGTACGTGGTCGTCGCGGCGGGCACGTACGGCACCCAGACCCTGCTGCACACGATGAAGGACCTGGGCGAGCTGCCCGCGATCTCCGACCGGCTCGGCGATCTGACCCGGACCAACTCCGAGGGCCTGGTCGGCGCGCAGACCGACGACCGCCGCTACCGCCGCCGGCAGGGCGCGGGGCCCGGCACGGAGCAGCGCGCCGACTTCACCCGCGGCGTGGCGATCACCTCCTCGGTGCACCCCAACGCCGACACCCACATCGAGCCCGTGCGCTACGGCAAGGGCTCCAACGCCATGGGGTTCATGACGGTCCTCCAGGTGCCCTACGCCCAGCACCGGGTGCGCGCCTGGTTCGCCCGCACCGCGAGGCACCCGGTGCAGCTGCTCCGCTCGCTCTCCAACCGGCGCTGGTCGGAGCGGACCATCATCGGCCTGGTCATGCAGTCGCTGGACAACTCGCTGACCACCTACCTCAAGCCCGGCGGCCTCGGGAAGGGGCTGCTCACCGCCCGCCAGGGCCACGGCGCCCCCAACCCGGTCCAGATCCCCGAGGCCACCCGGGCCGCGACCCTGCTGGCCGAGGAGATCAACGGCTTCGCCGGCAGCAACATCGGCGAACTGATGGGCACTCCGCTGACCGCGCACTTCCTCGGCGGCTGCCCGATCGGCGCCTCGGCCGAGGAGGGCGTGGTGGACCCGTACCACCGGCTCTACGGGCACCCGGGGATCTCGGTGGTGGACGGCTCGGCGGTCTCCGCGAACCTCGGCGTCAACCCGTCGCTGACGATCACGGCGCAGGCCGAGCGGGCGATGTCGTACTGGCCGAACAAGGGCGAGCAGGACCCGCGGCCGGAGCAGGGCGCGGGCTACGTACGGCTCGCGGCGGTGGAACCGGTCCGTCCGGCGGTTCCGAAGGAGGCCTTCGGCGCGCTGCGGCTGCCGTTCCTGGCGGTTCCGGAGGTCCCGCCGAAGGTCGCGGACCAGGCCTGATGACCGGGTCGGTACCGCGCTCCCCCTCCGAGCGCGGTACCCACCGCGGTACATGAGTGACAGGCGGTCGCCACGGATGGTTGTACCGGAATCCACGACCGCGGGCTGTGGTGTCGATCACACAGCGAAGTGTGCAACCGCGATCAGGCACCGGTGGTCAAGGGGTGCATGAAAAAGCGCATCTCCCTGCTGGCGGCGGCAGGCCTGGCGGCCGTCGGTCTGGCCGCCACCCCGGCGAACGCCGCCGACCCGGTCTTCACCCTCACCAGCCCGGCGGACATCGGCCTGCGCCCGCACCCCGGGCAGGGCGGCCAGCCGCAGAAGACCTCGGTCGACTTCCGCGTCGAGAACGAGACCGGGAACGTCTTCGACCGTCTGAGCACCTTCACGATCGACCTGAGCCCGCTCAAGGGCGTCGCCGACGTCGCCCTCGACAAGGAGCAGTCCCACGGCTGCACCCTCGACGCCGCGAAGGTGACCTGCAAGGACTGGGCGATCTGGACGCACAGCAGCAACGTGGTGTCCCTGGACCTCACCGCGGCCAAGGACAGCAAGGCCGGCGCGGTCGCCGACCTGACGATGACCGGCACGGCGGAGGGCGCCACCTTCAAGCCGACCACCACCAAGGTCAAGGTCGGCGGCCCCGACCTGGTGATGCAGCCGGCCGGCCTCAAGGCGAAGCTGACCCCCGGGGAGACCCAGCCGCTGCCGATCGTGTTCGGCAACGAGGGCACGGAGTCCGTCAACGGCGTCGCCGTGGAGGTGCGCACCACGCACGGCATCGGACTCGTCGAGAAGTACGACAACTGCTCGTACACCGAGGACGACAGCACGGGCCGGCCGTGGAACGCGGGCTGGTCCAGCGCCGTGTGCGTCATCGACGGCGAGTTCAAGCCGGGCACCGCATACCGGGTGAAGGACGCGCTGACCCTCAAGGCGGCCCCGCACGCCTTCATCGACGGGATGACGTACGCGGTGCACGCGGCCGGCAGCCAGCCGAAGACCGCACAGAAGCTCGTCAAGCCCAGCACCGGCAAGAAGCTGACCGTCGTGGAGCAGCCGGCCGGGGCGGCCGGCCGGCAGTCCGCGGAGATCGACCCGTGGAACAACCAGCAGGAGTTCGACTTCTCGACGAAGAACACCGCCGACTTCGTGGCGGGGGCCGTGTCCCTCCGGGGCAAGGCGGGCGACACGGTGAAGGCCGACTTCGGGTTCGAGAACAAGGGCCCGGCGTGGGTCGCCTACCTGCGCTCCGGTGAGGACGTGGCCCGGACGGACATCGTGATCCCGCAGGGCGCGAAGGTCACGAAGGCTCCGGAGCGGTGCCAGGCGGTCAACGCCGACGGCACCCACCGCGAGCAGAAGCTGGGCGCCCCGCGCTACTTCTGCGCAACCACCCACGTCGTGGCCGAGAAGGAGAAGCCCTCCTACGCGTTCGAGCTGAAGATCGAGAAGGTCGTGGCGGACGCCACCGGCTCCGTCTCGGTCGGCCAGTGGACCCCGGAGGGCACCACACCGCAGGACTGGGACCCGAACCACGCCAACAACAAGGCCGCCTTCGTGATCAACGCCAAGGACGGCGGCGCCACGCCGGCCCCGGGCCAGACCACCGGCAGCCCCGCGCCGGGGGCCTCCACGACCCCGTCGGCCACGCCGAGCACCGGCGCGAGCACGGGAGCGGGCGCCCAGCCGAACGGCGGCCTCGCGAGCACCGGCAGCACCGCCGGGCCGCTCCTGATCGGCGGCGCGGTGTTCGTCGCCGCCGGTGGCGCGCTGTTCCTGGCGTACCGCCGCCGCGCCACGGGCCGCGCGTAACGCCGCAGACAGTGAAGAACGGCCGGCCCGGGGCGTCCCCCGGGCCGGCCGTCCTTGTGGGGTGACCGGGCTGCTGTCCCCTGCCGTCCGGTCACGCGAGGGAGCGAGGTCCCACGACGCACGCCCACGGGGAGTGCGCCTCAACGCTCCGGCGGAGCCACGCGTGGTGGTGCGGTCCCGCGCCTGGCTGGCGCGGACAACCACACCAACGAAGGGCCCCGGGGGCGGTCACGGTCCGGACGGGTGACGAACAGCCGTCACACGCGGCCCCGGCACAGCTCCAGCAGGGTCATGGCGAGGGCGGTACCGGGCTTTCCGAGGGCGTCGCTCCAATGCGAGAGCACCTCCATCTCGCGGGACAGGTGCACCCGCCGGCCGCCGGAGGAGATCCGCGCCTCCTGGATGACCGTGGAGACGGCCATGCGCTCCTGGATCAGACCGATGATCCGGTCGTCGATGGCGTCGATGCGCTCGCGGGAGTCGGCGATGAGCTGCTCGGGGGTGGTGGCGGCGGTGGCGGTGATCATGGTCATGGTCTTCGTCTCCTGTCGGGTGGTGTCCGACAGGTCCGCGGAACGCCAGAGCGCCCCGGTCCTGTCGGACCGGGGCGCTCTGGGAAGTCAGCGGCTCAAGCGAGCATCACGCGGACCCATGGCGACCGGACCGGCCGGTGCCATAGGTAAAGAGGAAGCTCAGCTGCTTGCGCATGGAACGGATTATGTCCCTGCGTCCCGCCCCGGGCCAACCCGGTTCGGATCGTGAGACGAACCGGACCCTCGGCCGGAGGAGAGGAGTTACGGGCGCTCCCCGGCCGGTCAGAGCGCTGCCATGACCTTCGACTCGGATGGTGAGACGAAGAGGCATGTACGGCCCCCGTTAGAATCGACAAAACAGCCACCTCTTCCGCCGGAAGGCCGTCCCGTGCCAGAAGCACCCTCCGCCGCCCACGACAGCGCCCCGGACACGGTTCTCGTCGTCGACTTCGGCGCCCAGTACGCCCAGCTCATCGCCCGCCGCGTCCGCGAGGCACGGGTCTACAGCGAGATCGTGCCGAGCTCGATGCCCGTCGACGAGATGCTGGCCAAGAACCCCAAGGCGATCATCCTCTCCGGCGGTCCGTCCTCCGTGTACGAGGAGGGCGCCCCCCAGCTCGACCGTTCGCTGTTCGAGGCCGGTGTCCCCGTCTTCGGCATGTGCTACGGCTTCCAGCTGATGGCGACCGCCCTCGGCGGCACGGTCGACAACACCGGCGCCCGCGAGTACGGCCGCACCGGGCTGGCCGTCTCCAAGACCGGCTCCACCCTCTTCGAGGGCACCCCCGAGCAGCAGTCGGTGTGGATGTCCCACGGCGACGCCTGCTCCGCCGCCCCCGAGGGCTTCACCGTCACCGCGTCGACCGACGTCGTCCCGGTCGCGGCCTTCGAGAACGACGAGAAGAAGCTGTACGGCGTGCAGTACCACCCCGAGGTGATGCACTCCACGCACGGCCAGCTGGTGCTGGAGCACTTCCTCTACCGGGGCGCGGGCCTGGCCCCGACCTGGACCACCGGCAACATCGTCGAGGAGCAGATCGCGGCCATCCGCGAGCAGGTCGGCGACAAGCGCGCCATCTGCGGCCTCTCCGGCGGCGTGGACTCCGCCGTGGCCGCCGCCCTCGTCCAGAAGGCCATCGGCTCGCAGCTGACCTGCGTGTACGTCGACCACGGTCTGATGCGCAAGGGCGAGACCGAGCAGGTCGAGAAGGACTTCGTGGCCGCCACCGGCGTGCAGCTGAAGGTCGTCGACGCGCAGGAGCGCTTCCTGAACGCGCTCGCCGGCGTCTCCGACCCGGAGACCAAGCGCAAGATCATCGGCCGGGAGTTCATCCGCGTCTTCGAGCAGGCCCAGCTGGAGATCCTCCAGGAGGAGGGCCCCGCGGTGGCCTTCCTGGTGCAGGGCACCCTGTACCCGGACGTCGTCGAGTCCGGCGGCGGCACCGGCACCGCGAACATCAAGTCCCACCACAACGTGGGCGGGCTCCCCGACGACATCGAGTTCGAGCTCGTCGAGCCGCTGCGCCAGCTGTTCAAGGACGAGGTCCGGATGGTCGGCCAGGAGCTGGGCCTGCCGGACGAGATCGTCCACCGCCAGCCCTTCCCCGGCCCCGGCCTCGGCATCCGCATCGTCGGCGAGGTCACCAAGGAGCGCCTGGACCTGCTGCGCGAGGCGGACGCCATCGCCCGCCACGAGCTCACCGCGGCCGGCCTGGACCGCGAGATCTGGCAGTGCCCGGTCGTCCTGCTCGCCGACGTCCGCAGCGTCGGCGTCCAGGGCGACGGCCGCACCTACGGCCACCCGATCGTGCTGCGCCCCGTGTCCTCCGAGGACGCGATGACCGCGGACTGGACGCGCATGCCGTACGAGGTGCTCGCGCGGATCTCCACCCGCATCACCAACGAGGTCCCCGACGTGAACCGCGTGGTCCTGGACTGCACGAGCAAGCCCCCGGGCACCATCGAGTGGGAGTAGTCCCCACCCGCATGCGCGACGAAGCCGCCGCTCCTTCCGGAGCGGCGGCTTCGCCGTTCCTCTGGCCACTTCGCGGAGCCGCCGGTACCTTGCGCCGCGACCCGAGCCGTCGGAGGAGGAGGTCCCATGCCGGACCAGCCCGTGCCCGTGCCCGTACCGGTACCCGTGGACCGGCTGGGCTTCGACCTGCCCCCCGTGCACCGCGACCCGGCCGGCGAGCGGGCCCACCGCAAGGAGCGGCTCGCCCGGGCGCTGCGGCTGCTGGGGAGGCTCGGGTACGAGGACGGGGTGTCCGGGCACGTCAGCGCGCGCGACCCGGAGTACGAGGACTGCTACTGGACCAACCCCTTCGGGCGGGCCTTCACCGGGCTGACCCCCGCCGACCTGCTGCTCGTGGACGGTGACGGCCGGGTCCGGCAGGGGGAGCGCCGGGTCAACGAGCTGGCCTTCGCCGTGCACGCGGCCGTGCACCGGGAGCGGCCCGCGGTGGTGGCCGTCGTCCGCACGCAGGCCCCGTACGGCCGGGCGCTGGCCAGCCTCGGCGAGCTGCTGGCCCCGATCTCGCAGGAGGCGTGCGCCTTCTACGAGGACCACGCGCTGCTCGACGAGTTCGCCGGAGCCGAGGACCCGGGCCGGGTCGGGCGGGCGCTGGGCCCGTACAAGGCGCTGATCCTGCGCAACCGGGGGCTGCTGACGGTGGGGGACTCGGTGGACGCCGCGGTCTGGTGGTTCATCGCGGCGGAGCGGGCCGCGCAGGTGCAGCTGATCGCGCGGGCGGCCGGGAAGCCGGTGCTGATCGACCACCACAGCGCGCTCGCCACGCGGGAGCGGTTCGGGTCCGATCTGGCCGCCTGGGTGAACTGCCAGCCGCTGCTCCACAACGGTGACACGCCGGTGGCGTCAACATCATGAACCGTTAATCACCTGCTCTGACATCGTGCGCAATCCGGAGCACTGCCGCAGTGGTGCACAATTCGCTGGCATTGCACCGTAGTTCAGAGAGGCGGCACGCACGTGGCTGTCCAAGAGATGTCCCGGGGTACCCACACCGCGGCCTGCGCATGCGACGACTGCGCGCGGGAAGGGCACCGCCGCGCGGTGGCCGCCTTCCTCGAGAAGCGCGACGAGTTCGCCGCCGGGCAGGGGCTGCCGGCCGCCGTGGCCCACTCCCTCGGAGCGTCCCGGCAGTGGGTCTCCGACGAGCTGACCCTGTCGGCGCGCACCGTCGCCGAGCGGGGCCGGGAGGCCGGGAACTCCTGGCTGTACCTGTTCTCGCGGCGGGCCGTGCTCGCCGTGTGGATCGCCGCCGGGGTGCTGCTCCTCGTCCAGGTCGGCACCGCGCTCGGCACCGGCTGGTCCACGGCCCGCACCGCCGGGCTGCTGGCGGCCGTGGTCCTGGCCGGGCTGCTCACCGTCGCGGCCCGCGCCCAGTCGGTGCGCGGCGGGCTGCTGGCCCCGCTGGTCGGCGAGGACAACCGGCTGTCGACCTCCAAGTCGGTGCCGAGCGCCTGGGTGGTGCTCACGGCCTTCGCCGGGCTGCTGCCCGCGCTGCGGCTGGCGGCCTCGTCGCCCGGTCCGGAGCGCCAGGCCCTGTACGCGGGCTTCGCGCTGGACCGGGCGCTGCCGCTGCTGGCGGTGGTCTCGCTGACCTCGGTGGTGGCCGTGGTGGTGCGCCGGGTGGTCTGCGTACGGATCATGGGCCAGCGGTTGCAGAAGCTGCCCGCCGACCGTCCGCGCGGGGTGGACCTGCTGACGGACGACGCGGGGCGCGGCAGCTTCCCGGACGCGCAGTACGTGCTCGTCTCCACGGTGGTGCTGGGCTACGCGGCGGTGTCGCTGGCCCGCTTCCCGGACCGGCTGCCGCAGCTGCCGTGGGCCCTGGCCCTGCTGGTGGCCCTGTCGGCCGCGGTGTACCTGGCGGCCAAGTACGCGGAGGGCACCCGTCCGCTGGTGCTGTCGGTGGTGCGCAGACGGGAGCCCGGGGACCTGGACGCGGCCGTCCGCCCCGGGGACGACATCGAGATCCGGGGGGTGGGCTTCGTGCCGCCCGGTGCGCAGACCCCGGAGATGCTGGCCCGGCTGGTGGTCCGGATCGGGGCGGTGCACGTGCACGTGCCGCTGGTCCCGGTGCCGGGCGGGTTCACCAACCCCTCCGACACCGTGCTGACGGTGCCGGTGCCCGCCGAGGTGGAACCCGGGCGGATCGACATCCAGGTCGTGACCGCCGCCGGGGTGGAATCCAACCGCTGCATCATCGACGTTGCCGAGTGATCGGGGTACACATGGGGCGTGACCCGAACTGATGTCTCGACAGACGCGTCCGTAGTCCCCCCGCTGAAGGACCGAGCGGCCCGCTACGCACTGCTGCCCCTGCGGATCTTCCTCGGCGTGACCTTCGTCTACGCGGGCCTGGACAAGTTGACCGACTCCGCGTTCCTCTCCGCCTCCGGCGCCGGCTCCATCGGGGAGCTGATGGCGGGGGTGCGCGACACCTCCGCGGTCCCCGCCCTCGTGGACACGGCCCTGGAGGCCCCCGTCGGCTTCGCCGTCAGCCTGGCCGTCGCGGAGATCCTCGTCGGCCTCGGAACGCTGGCCGGCCTGCTGACCCGCATCGCGGCCGCCGGCGGAGCGCTGATCTCGCTCAGCCTGTGGCTCACCGTGTCCTGGGCGGTGACCCCGTACTACTACGGCAACGACCTGATCTACCTGATGGCCTGGACCCCGCTGATCATCGCGGGGGCGCCCTACTGGTCCCTGGACGCGGTGATCCGGTCGCGGCGGTCGGGCTGGTCGCGGCGGTCGCGGCGTACGGCGTAGGTCACCATCCCCGTCAGGGCGGCCAGCGAGAGCCCGCCCATCGTGAGCGGGATGACCAGGAACCAGGGCACGTCGGCCTCGCCGCTGCTGTCGAGCAGGTACAGCACGCCCGCCACCAGCAGGGCCGTGCCCGCGATCAGCCGTCCCGGCTGGAACTCATGACGCCGCACGGGCCACCTCCACCTGTCCGACACCCGCGTCCAGGTGCAGTTTGATCGTCCCGCCGGTCTCGGTGCCGGCGGGGGGTGCCAGGGTCGTGCGCCGGTGTTCGCCGCCGCCGCGGACCCGTACGTCCTCGCCCGTCTCCCCGGGCATCTGGATGTCGCCCAACCGGATGGTCACCTCGGCCTCGGCCGTCACCTCCCGCGGCACGATCACCTTCAGCCGCCCCGCGTCCACCGAGGCCCCGACGGCCAGCGTGGTGCCCTTGGGGACGTCCAGTCGGCTCAGGTCCAGGGTGGCGAGCCCGGTCCCCGCCTCGTACACGGGCCGTACGTCGGCCACCGCGGCCGGACGCCAGCGGACCTCCCGCCAGTCCGTGCCGATCTCCCGGGGCAGGACGGCGGCGGTCGCGAGCAGCCCCGAGGTCAGCACGGCCAGCACGATCGTGCCGAAGCCGGTGCGCCCCAGCAGGGAGCTGACCGCGAGGCCGAGGCCGAAGACCACCAGCGCGGCGGCCAGCCCCGTCTGCAGGGCCTCGCCCAGCGGACTGCCCTCCCAGTCGGCGCTCGTCGCGACGACGCCGGCGATCACCGCCAGGACGAAGACCCGGCCGCCGATGCCGCCGCGCGGTCGGGCCGGCGCGGCCGGCTCCTTCGCGGCCGCCGCCGCGCCCGCCGCGGCGCCGGGCTCCGCCGGGACGGCCGAGTCGGCGGGGCCCCACAGGTATCCCGTGGCGCCGACCGGGCCGGTGGTGCCGTCCTTGACCAGCGGGTCCCGCCACCACGACGGGCCGCCCAGGGCGGGCGGGGCCTTCGTCTCCGGCGGGGCCTTCGTGTCCGGCGGGGCGGGAGCCTCGGCCTCCACCGGCACGGCGGTCCGCCGCCGCTGCGACCAGTACGAGGCCCCGCCCAGCGCCAGGACGACCAGCACCGAGAAGACCGCGAGCACCCCGTTGTCCAGCATCGACAGGAACAGCGCGCAGCCCACCAGCGCGGCGAACACCGCGGCGAGCGTGGCGCCCTCGACGCGGCCGGTCAGCATCTTCTTCGCCTCGCTGTCCTCCTCGCCCTCCTGGGGGAGCAGCAGCCACGCGAAGCCGTAGAAGATCAGGCCGACGCCGCCGGTGACGGCGAGGACGCCCAGCACGATCCGGAAGACCACCGGGTCCAGGTCGAAGTACCGGCCCAGGCCGCCGCACACGCCCGCGAGGACCTTGTCGCGCTTGCTGCGGCGCAGGGGCGGCCGGGCGCCGGGAGGCGTGGGCGCCCCCGCCCCCGCCCCCGCCCCCGCCGACGGGGCATCGTGTACTTCGGTCATGCGTCCATGGTGACGGCCCGCGGCGGCCCGCGGCACCGGGCCCGACCCTGGCACAACCCTGATATCCCCCGGGCCGAACTGGGGGGCAGCCCTGATGCCCGGCCCCGCCCGCGCGTGTGACCCTTGGTGGCATGCCCGCAGCCGCCGCTCCCCGTATCCCGCTCGCACCCGACACCGACGACGTACCGGCGCGCAAGCTCTACCGCAGCGCCGACGGCCGGATGCTCGGCGGTGTCGCGCGGGGTCTCGCCGGGCACCTCGGGCTGCCGGTGGTGTGGGTCCGGCTGGCCTTCCTCGGCCTGTTCATGTGGGGCGACGGCCTCGGCGTCCTGCTGTACGCCGCGTTCTGGGTGTTCGTACCGCTGGGCGTCGGCGGCCGCAGCGGGCACCGGTCCTACTTCGAGACCCTGCCGGACGGCACGCGCCGCCTCCGCAAACCCGACAAGGGGCAGATCACCGCGCTGATCGCGCTGTGCATCGGCGCGGCCATCTTCATCTCCCAGGTCCAGGTCGGCGGCGCCTCGGGCCGGTACGTGTGGCCGACGCTGCTGGTCGGGGCCGGTGTGGTCCTCGTATGGCGGCAGGCCGACAACGCCCGCCGGGCGCACTGGACCGAAGCCGCCGGACGGCACGGGCGGCTGCTGCAGGCGGCCCGGGCGCTCGCCGGGGTCGCCCTGGTCGGCGTCGGCCTGACCGTCTTCATCGTCGTACGCGGCTCCGCGGCCCAGCTCGGCAACGTGCTCACCGCCACCCTCGCCGTCCTCGTCGGCGTCGCGCTGCTCGCCGGCCCCTGGCTGATCCGGATGACCCAGGACCTCTCCGAGGAGCGCCTGATGCGCATCCGCGCCCAGGAGCGCGCCGAGGTCGCCGCCCACGTGCACGACTCGGTGCTGCACACCCTCACGCTGATCCAGCGCAACGCCGAGGACGTGGGGGAGGTGCGCCGCCTCGCGCGGGCGCAGGAGCGGGAGCTGCGGAACTGGCTGTACAAGCCCGAGGGCACCGGCAAGGACGAGGCCGAGGAACCGGCCACCCTCGCCGAGTCCGTGAAGAAGACCGCCGCCGAGGTCGAGGACCACCACGGCGTCCCCATCGAGGTCGTCGTCGTCGGCGACTGCCCGCTCGACGAACGCCTGGCGGCGCAGGTCCAGGCCGCGCGCGAGGCGATGGTCAACGCCGCCAAGTACGGTGGCGAGGGCGGGCCGGTCCAGGTCTACGCGGAGGTCGAGGGGCAGACGGTGTTCGTGTCCGTACGGGACCGGGGACCGGGCTTCGACATCGACGCGGTACCGGACGACCGGATGGGCGTACGAGAATCGATCATCGGCCGGATGCAGCGCAACGGCGGGACCGCACGGCTGCGGTCGGCGCCCGACGGCGGCACGGAAGTCGAGCTGGAGATGGAGAGGGCGGCGAACGCAGCATGACCGAGGACAACGCGGTGACGGAGACCGGCAGGCGGGTCCGGGTGGTGCTCGTCGACGACCACCGGATGTTCCGCACCGGCGTACAGGCCGAGATCGGCGACACCGAGCGGACCGGGGTCGAGGTCGTCGGCGAGGCCGCCGACGTGGACCAGGCCGTCACCGTCATCACCGCCACCCGCCCCGAGGTCGTCCTGCTGGACGTGCACCTGCCCGGCGGCGGCGGGGTCGAGGTGCTGCGGCGCTGCGCCCCGCTGATGGCGGCGGCCGAGCACCAGGTGCGGTTCCTGGCCCTGTCGGTGTCGGACGCGGCGGAGGACGTCATCGGGGTCATCCGGGGCGGCGCGCGCGGCTACGTCACCAAGACCATCACCGGCACCGACCTGGTGGACTCGATCTTCCGGGTGCAGGAGGGCGACGCGGTGTTCTCGCCGCGGCTGGCGGGCTTCGTGCTCGACGCCTTCGCCTCCACGGACGCGCCGCCGGTCGACGAGGACCTGGACCGCCTCACCCAGCGCGAGCGCGAGGTGCTGCGGCTCATCGCGCGCGGATACGCGTACAAGGAGATCGCCAAGCAGCTCTTCATCTCGGTCAAGACGGTGGAGTCGCACGTCTCGGCGGTGCTCAGGAAGCTCCAGCTCTCCAACCGGCACGAGCTCACCCGCTGGGCGACGGCCCGGCGGCTGGTCTAGGGCCCGGCGGCTGGTCCGGCGGCTGCTCCGGGGCCCGTCGTACGGATGTGATCCACACCGCAGGCCACCCGGGCAACCGGGGCGGCCCGCGCGGCCCTCTACGATGCCGTGATGAGCCTGACGGGGACCCCCTTCTTCGCGGCGGTGGTCGTCCTGACCTTGATCGCCGTCGTCCTGCCGCTTGCCGTGTGGAGCAAGGTGCGCGGCCCTGCCGTCGTACGCGTCGCGTCCCGCGCCCTGATGGTGGTCTTCGCCCAGGTCACCGCGATCGCGCTGGTGTTCGTCGGGGTCAACCGGGACATGAACTTCTACGCCTCCTGGGGTGACCTGCTCGGCACCGGCACGTACGTCACCGCCGCCCCCGACCTCGGGCCGGACGGGCTCGGCGGGAAGAAGGTCGAGGCCGCGCCGAAGGTGCGCCAGGAGTTCCAGCCCGTCGAGGGCCTCGGCGGCCGGGTCCAGAAGACCGAGCTCGACGGCAAGATCTCCGGCGTCAAGGGCGACGTCATGGTGTGGCTGCCGCCCCAGTACGACGAGCCGGCCTACAAGGACAAGAAGTTCCCCGTGGTCGAGCTGATCCCGGGCATACCGGGCACGGGCAAGTCCTGGTTCCAGGGGCTCAAGGCGCACGAGGTCCTCGAACCGCTGATGAAGAGCGGCAAGGTGCAGCCGTTCATCCTGGTCTCGCCGCGGGCCATGCTGCTGGGCAACGCCGACACCGGCTGCGCCAACATCCCCGGCAAGGTCAACGCCGACAGCTGGTTCAGCGTCGACGTCCGCAAGATGGTCACCGACAACTTCCGGGTCTCGGACGATGCCCGCACCTGGGGCGTGGCCGGATACTCGGCCGGGGCGTACTGCGCCGCCAAGCTGGCCATCAACCACCCGGACCGTTACAGCGCGGCCGTCTCGCTGTCCGGCTACAACGACCCGGGCCAGGAGCCCTCCTCGCTGGTCGCCCAGGATCCGGAACTGCGCCGCACCCACAACCTGAAGCACGTGCTCCAGACCGCGCCCACCCCGCCGGCGGTGTCGCTGTGGCTGTCGGGGGCCGAGCACGACGGCTACCTGTCGGGAACGGACCTCAAGGCGATCGCGAAGAGCCCGACCACGGTGCACGCCGAGAAGGTGACCGGCGGGCACAACCTCGACTCGTGGTCGAAGCAGCTGCCCCAGACCTTCGACTGGCTGAGCAAGACGGTCAAGGCGCCGTAGCGCTGCTCGAGCCGCTGGACCTGCTGGAGCCGCGTGGTTACGCCGGGCGGGAGGCGCCCGCCCAGGGCATCGAGTCGATCGGGGCCACCCGGACCGTCGATCCCGGACGCGGTGCGTGGATCATCTGGCCGTTGCCGATGTACAGGCCGACGTGGGTGATCCCGGAGTAGAAGAACACCAGGTCGCCGGGGGCCAGCTGGTCGCGTGAGACGCGCCGGCCCGCGTTGATCTGGGTGTAGGTCGTGCGGGGGAGGGAGACCCCGGCCGCGCGCCAGGCCGCCTGGGTCAGGCCCGAGCAGTCGAAGGAACCCGGGCCCGTCGCGCCCCAGACGTACGGCTTCCCGATCGCCCCGTGCGCGAAGGACACGGCGCGGGCCGCCCGCGTCCTGTCCGAGGGGGCCGGCGGCGGGGGCGCGGACTGCGGGCGGACCGCGGGGGCCGCGCCGCCCGAGCGGGCCTCGTACGCGGCACGCTGCTCGGCGGTCAGCTTGGCCAGCAGCCGCTTGGCGGTGGTCAGCTTGCCCTCGATCTCGGCCTTGTGCCCGGCGAGCTCGTCCCGCTGCGCACGGAGTTCGGCGAGCCGTCCGGCGGCCTGCTCCTTCAGCTTGCCGACCTCGTCGAGCCGGCGGCGCACGGTGTTGATCCCGGCGGCGTTCCGGTCCCCGGCGCGCGAGATGAAGGAGGCCTGGGAGAGGTACTCCTGCGGGTCGGCCGCCAGGGCGAGCTGCACGGCGGTCCCCAGGGAGCCGCTGCGGTACTGGGTGGCGGCGAGCGAACCGAGCGCGCCGCGGGCCGTGTTGAGCTCGTCGGTCTTGCGGGCGGTCTCGTCGCGCAGCCCCGTCAGCGCCCGCTCGGCCTCGTCGGCCTTCTCCTGCGCCCCGTTGTACCGCTCGGTCGCGGCCTCGGCCTCCTCGTAGAGCCGGTCCACCTCGGCCTCGACCTGCGCGGGTGTGGGGCGCGGGTCGGCCAGGGAGGTGCCTTCGAAGGCGGTGGCGGTGGCAGCGCCCGCGAGCGCGAGGGTGGTGGCGGCGGTCCGTACGGTGCCGCCGGAGAGCGGGCGCTGCCTGGGCTTTCGATGACTGGCCACGAGGGCCTCACGTCCTTCCTCCATCGGTGCTTGGAGGAGGACGCTAGACCCGGAGGTAACGGGCAGATGACGGGATGATCGTAAGTGGTCTGATGCGACCGCGGTTGGCCGCCCGGGACCGTTGTGGATCAGTGCCAGAGGACGGCGATGAAGATATTTGCCACGGTCAGACCGCCCACCGCGCCGAACAGCGCCTTTTCCACGCGCTCCTCGTCCCGCTTGACGTAGACGAGGGCGAGGATCACGAACAGGAGGGCCAGCTTCACGCCGACCTTGACGTTGTTGACGCCCGAGCCGTCCATCTCGTTGAAGCCGACCAGCAGGACGCCGGTGACGAGCATGGTCAGCGCGCCGTGCAGCATGGCGGGCACGAACCGGGCGGTGCCCGCGCTCATCGCCTTCATCTGGGTCAGGAAACCGCCCAGCAGCGAGGCGATCCCGATGATGTGCAGGCCGACGAAGACACTGATGAGTACGTCCATGGCGTCGAGCGTACGGGGTGGCGTCCGGCGGATTCCGGTCAGGTCGGCGGCCTCGGAACCGGGCCGGTCCGGCCGTGACGGGCTCCGGCCGTGTCCGTACGAACTCTGCGTACAGTGGGGGCATGGCTGCCGCTGCCGACCTGGCCCACCCCGCCGCCGACCGCATCGAGCTGGTCGAGGTCCTGGCGGCGCTCGGGCATCCCGTCCGGCTGGAGATCGTCCGCAAGCTGTCCTCCGGCGAGGAGGCGTCCTGCGGGGAGGTCGTGCCGGACCTGCCCCGCTCGAGCGTCACGCACCACCTCAGGACGCTGCGCGAGAGCGGGATCATCCGCCAGCGCCCCCAGGGGCGCAAGCTCTACCTGGCACTGCGCCGTGAAGACCTGGGGCTGCGCTTCCCCGGACTCCTGGAACTCGTGCTTGCCTGTCGGTCCCGCCCCCTAGACTCGGAATGCGATGAGCAGCCTCTTTGACGACAGTTTCCTGGCGGACCTCACCCCCTCCGACGAGGTCCCGCCGCCGCCCGAGGACCACGCCGCCCCGGAGCCGGGCGCCGACGACCTCTTCGGCGGCCGGTTCGACGTACCCATGACCGGGGACGCCTACTACCGGGACGGCGCCCCCAAGCCCGTCATCGACCCGGCGGCGCTCCTGGACGGGCTGAACGAGCAGCAGCGCGCGGCGGTGGTGCACGCGGGCTCCCCGCTGCTCATCGTCGCCGGGGCGGGTTCCGGGAAGACCCGGGTGCTGACCCACCGCATCGGGCACCTGCTGTCCGCGCGGAACGTCCACCCCGGCCAGATCCTGGCGATCACCTTCACCAACAAGGCCGCCGGCGAGATGAAGGAGCGCGTGGAGGGCCTGGTCGGCCCGCGCGCCAACGCCATGTGGGTCTCCACCTTCCACAGCGCGTGCGTCCGCATCCTGCGCCGTGAGTCCAAGCGGCTCGGCTTCACGTCCTCGTTCTCGATCTACGACGCGGCCGACTCGAAGCGCCTGATGGCGCTCGTCTGCCGCGACCTCGACCTGGACCCGAAGAAGTTCCCGCCCAAGGCCTTCAACGCCAAGATCTCGAACCTGAAGAACGAGCTGATAGACGAGGAAGCCTTCGCCGACCAGGCGGTGGACGGGTTCGAGAAGACGCTGGCCCAGGCGTACGCGATGTACCAGGGGCGGCTGCGCGAGGCCAACGCGCTCGACTTCGACGACATCATCATGACCACGGTCCACCTCCTCCAGGCGTTCCCGGACGTCGCCGAGCACTACCGGCGCCGCTTCCGCCACGTCCTGGTCGACGAGTACCAGGACACCAACCACGCCCAGTACACGCTCGTGCGCGAGCTGGTCGGCACCGGATACCCGGACCTGCCGCCGGCCGAGCTGTGCGTGGTGGGTGACGCCGACCAGTCGATCTACGCCTTCCGCGGCGCGACCATCCGCAACATCCTCCAGTTCGAGGAGGACTACAAGGACGCGACGACGATCCTGCTCGAGCAGAACTACCGCTCCACGCAGACGATCCTCTCCGCCGCCAACGCGGTCATCGAGCGCAACGAGAACCGCCGCGCCAAGAACCTGTGGACCGAGGCCGGTACGGGTGCGGTCATCACCGGCTACGTCGCGGACACCGAGCACGACGAGGCGCAGTTCGTCGCCGACGAGATAGACCGGCTGACGGACGCGGGCGAGGCGAAGGCGGGCGACGTCGCGATCTTCTACCGGACCAACGCGCAGTCGCGCGTGTTCGAGGAGATCTTCATCCGGGTCGGGCTGCCCTACAAGGTCGTCGGCGGCGTCCGCTTCTACGAGCGCAAGGAGGTCCGCGACGTCCTCGCGTACCTGCGCGTGCTGGCCAACCCCGAGGACAACGTCCCCCTGCGCCGCATCCTGAACGTGCCCAAGCGCGGCATCGGCGAGCGCGCCGAGGCGATGATCGACGCGCTCGCGATGCGCGAGAAGATCACCTTCCCGCAGGCGCTGCGGCGCGTGGACGAGGCCTTCGGCATGGCGGCGCGCTCGACGAACGCGGTGAAGCGGTTCAACGTGCTGATGGAAGAGCTCCGCACGATCGTCGACTCGGGCGCGGGCCCCGCGGTGGTGCTGGAGGCGGTGCTGGAGCGTACGGGCTACCTGGCCGAGCTCCAGGCGTCGACCGACCCGCAGGACGAGACGCGGATCGAGAACCTTCAGGAACTGGCGGCGGTGGCGCTGGAGTTCGAGCAGGCGCGGGAGGCCGCGGCGGCCGAGGCGGCCGAGACCGGGGCCCCGGCTCCGGGGGCGGGCACCCTGGCCGAATTCCTGGAGCAGGTCGCACTCGTCGCCGACTCCGACCAGATCCCCGACGAGGCTGAGAGAACAGCGGCTGACGCCGCGGGCGAGGAGACGGGCGTCATCACGCTCATGACCCTGCACACCGCCAAGGGCCTGGAGTTCCCGGTGGTCTTCCTGACCGGCATGGAGGACGGGGTCTTCCCGCACATGCGGTCGCTGGGCCAGACCAAGGAGCTGGAGGAGGAGCGCCGCCTCGCGTACGTCGGCATCACGCGGGCCCGTGAGCGGCTGTACCTGACCCGGTCCTCGATGCGCAGTGCCTGGGGAACGCCCTCGTACAACCCGCCTTCGCGGTTCCTCGAGGAGATCCCGCCGGAGTACCTGCAGTGGAAGCGCACGGGCGCGGCCCAGAAGCCGGCGGGTCCGATCCGGGGCTCGGGCGGCGGCGGGAAGGCGTCGTTCGGCACCTCGCCCGAGGCGTTCCTGTCCTCGTCGCGCACGAAGGCGGGCCCGTCCGGGTTCGCGACGCGCCGGGCCGCCGACAAGCCCGTGATCGCGCTGGCGGTCGGGGACCGGGTGACGCACGACCAGTTCGGACTCGGCACCGTCATGGAGGTCAAGGGCGCGGGCGCGGACGCGCAGGCCACCGTCGACTTCGGCGACGACAAGCCGAAGCGGCTGCTCCTGCGCTACGCGCCGGTGCAGAAGCTGTGAGGACCGGCTGAGTCAGTTCGGGTCCAGGCCGTGGCTGCGGAGCCACGCCAGGGGGTCGACCGCGGACCCGCCGCCGGGCCGTACCTCGAAGTGGAGGTGCGGTCCGGTGGAGTTGCCGGAGTTGCCGGAGTACGCGATGACGTCGCCGGCCTTGACCTTGCCGCCCCGGATCTTGGTGCTGCTGAGGTGGCAGTACCAGGTCTCGGTTCCGTCGGGCGCGGTGACTATGGCCATGTTCCCGTAGGCGCTGTTGTACTGGGTGCGCACGGTGCCGTCGGTGGCGGCCATGACCGGGGTTCCGTAGCCGACCGGGAAGTCGATGCCGGTGTGCACGGACATCCACATGCCGCCGGACTGGCCGAAGCTGGCGCTGAGGCCGTGCTGGGCGACGGGGATCGCGAACTTGGGGCGGGCCGCCTCCTTGGCCGCAGCCTCCTCCGCCTTCTTCTTCTTTTCCTCTTCCTGGCGCTGGCGCAGGTCGATGCGCTCCTGCGTGCGGCTCGCGCGGTCCGCGAAGTCGCCCGCGTCGGCGCTGAGCGCCGCCAGTTGGGTGTCGAGCTTGGTGTTCGCCGCGACGGGCTTCACCGAGGCCGGGTCGGGCGCGGCCATCGTGGTGGTGTCGTCGGCGGGCTTCTCGGTGCCGGTGAGTCCGCCGACGGAGGCGGCCGCGACACCCGCGACGCCCATCACGCAGGCGGAGGGCACGGCCACGGTCAGCAGGGCGGAACGCTTCGCCGGGGTGCGGCGCCGGCTGCTGCCGCCGCCGGTCTTGGCGCTGCCCTTGGCGTTGCTCTTGGCGTTCCCCTTGGCGGCGGTCCGGCGGGCGGAGCGCGGCACGGAGGGGGAGGTGACGGGCATGGCCTGGGTGGGGAGGTCGTGGACCTCGGGCACCTCGTCCGGCTCGGTCGCGCCCTCGGTGACGAGCTCGAAGACAGCGGTCTCGTCGTAGGTCTCGCCGACGGTGTCCTGGGCCGGAATGTGGACCTCGTAGGCGTAGTCGGCGACGGTCGTCGCCGCTGCCTCGTACGCGTACTCCTGTGCGTACTCCTGCTGCTGGTGCTGCTCGTGCTGCTGCGGTGCGGGCTGGTACTCGTACTGGTGGTTCTGGTGCTGGCTCTCGGTGACCGTGTTCCAGGCGGTGGCGTCGTAGGCCCCGGTCTCGGTGCCGTAGCCCGGCATCGCCCAGTGCCCGGTCTGCTCGCCGGAGCTGTCGTAACCGAAGGAGGCGGCCTGCTGGTAGTCGCCGTAGCCGGAGTGGTCCGCGGCCGGCGTGTTCCAGGCGCCCGTGTCCGTCCCCCAGCCACCGCTCGGTGCGCCGAGGCCCGTGGTGTCCGCGGGCATGCCCTGGGAGGGGATCGTGGACAGGTAAGGGTCCTGAGAGGTCCACGCCGTGGTGTCGTACGCGCCCGTCTCGTAGGAGCCGTATGTCGCGTAGTTGAGCCCAGGTGCCGAGCTGTCCTGCGTTTCATAGGAGACGTAGGGCGAGTCACCAGCGAAAGTGGTGGTGGCAAGGCCGTCATACCCGGGATCCGGGTACTGGCCCGGCGAGGGGCGGTCGTTCACCAACTTCTCTTTCGCCTCGGCATTGGGGCCTGGGTGGCCGGGGAACTCGGGGTTCACCGGAGGAGAGCAGTGGCGTGACTGTACCCGGCGGTTACTCGCCACGACAATCTTCGGAGGGTTTCCATGTCCCTGGAACCGGGCATTCGGCCCTCTTTCGGTCGCGTAAAGACGCAGCCTTGGCCTTGAGTTCGAAATTCGTTCGACTTGGCGGCGGCTGTTGTCTATGCGACGGAGGCGGCTTCCGAGGGCTGTGCCGAGGCCGGTCCGATCCCGTCGAGGACGCGCCGGACGGCCGCGATCACGGTGGGGTGCGCGGGCAGGGCGAGGTGGCCGATCCCGGTGACCTGGACGTTTTCCACGCAAAGGTCCGGGTGTTCGATCCGGGCCGCCCCGACCGGGGCCATCAGCGCGTCGAACTCGCTCCAGAACGCCACGCATCGGGTGGCGCAGCCGGGGGCGGGCGCGGCCAGCTCGGCGAGCACTTCGGAGCCGGGGCGCATCTGCCGCACCAGCGGGTGCGCGTCCATGAAGGGGGCGACCTGCGTGCCGGAATGCGGGGTACCGAGCGTGACGAGGGTCCGGACGCGGGCGTCGCCGCCCAGGCGTTGGACGTAGTAGCGGCCGACCAGCCCGCCCAGGCTGTGGCCGACGAGGTCCACCCGCTCCTGCCCGGTGCGCGCGCACAGCTCCTCGACGCGCCGGGCGAGGTGGCGGGCCGTGACGCGGAGGTCGCGGGTGAAGGGCGAGTAGTTGTACGCCTCCACGTGCCGCAGACCGCCCGCCCCGAGGGCGCGGCGCAGCAGGACGAAGACGGAACGGTTGTCGGTGAACCCATGGAGGAGGAGGGCGGGCGGGCGTGTCGCGGGCGGGCCGGTGGTGACCTTCTCCTGGCACACTCCGGTGGGATACAGGAGAAGATGTCCGCCGAGCACGACCACCTCGAGTGCGCCGGCCCGCAGCGCGGCGCCGAGGGCCGGTATCGACAGGGCCGGTACCGACCGGGTCGGTATCGACAGGGTCGGTATCGGCTGGGCGGAAATGGACACGGGTATGGACAGTCCCACTGACGGCCTCCCCTGAGCCTCTCGGGGCTGCGGCCGTGGCGCCACCGTGCCGTGCGGCTGTCGGCACGGTGGCGCAATGCCGTCCCACGTGTGATTTCCCCCTCCTGCTTGACCGCGAAACGGCGGCGTGCGCGATGCTGTACTTAACGTTCGTTCACTCGGGAGGCAGTGCGATGGGTGTGACCGGTCCGATCCGTGTGGTGGTGGCCAAGCCGGGTCTCGACGGCCACGACCGCGGCGCGAAGGTGATCGCGCGTGCGCTGCGTGACGCGGGCATGGAGGTCATCTACACCGGCCTCCACCAGACCCCCGAGCAGATCGTGGACACCGCGATCCAGGAGGACGCCGACGCCATTGGCCTGTCGATCCTCTCGGGCGCCCACAACACGCTGTTCGTGCGCGTCCTGGAACTCCTCAAGGAGCGCGACGCGGAGGACATCAAGGTCTTCGGCGGCGGCATCATCCCCGAGGACGACATCGCCCCCCTCAAGGAGAAGGGCGTAGCCGCGATCTTCACCCCGGGTGCGACGACGACGTCGATCGTCGACTGGGTCCGCGCGAACGTCCGCCAGTAGTCACCCGCCGGCGGGGCTGGGTCGTGCCCGATCCAGCTCGCGCCGGCGCGCACGGCACAGCCCGTGATCCAGCCCCGCCGGCTCGGAGGAGCGGGACCCGGGCAGCGCCCGGGAGCTCCGCGCAGCGGCGACTCCCGGGAGGGGCGGTCAGGCCGGGGCCAGCTCCGAGAGCATCGCCTCGCGCAGGCGAAGGGTGGCCACCAGCCGCTGAAAGGCTTCGGCCCAGTACGCGGCGGCGCCGCCGGACGCCGCGTCCCCCGGCTCCTCCGCCGCGGCGGTCAGTATCTCCAGGCGCCCGGCCTCCGCAGGATCGAGGCAGCGCTCCGCCAGCCCCATCACCCCGCTGAAGCTCCACGGATAACTGCCCGCCTCCCGCGCGGAATCCAGCGCGTCCACGACCGCCCGCCCCAGCGCCCCCGCCCACGGCACCACGCACACCCCGAGCAGCTGGAACGCTTCCGAGAGCCCGTGGGCCCGTATGAACTGCGCGACCCACTCCGCCCGTTCCCCGTCGGGCAGGGTCTCCAGGAGTTTGGCGCGCTCCGCGAGCGAGGCCGTCCCCGGGCCCGCCGCAGGCGGCGCGGACGGTGCGCCCAGCAAGGCCCGCGACCACCGCGCGTCACGCTGGCGCACCGCCGCCCGGCACCACGCCGCGTGCAGTTCCTCCCGCCAGGCCTCGCCCTCGGCCACGGGCAGCGCCACGATGTCCGCCGGGGCGAGCCCGCCGAACCGCTCGGGCCAGCAGGACAGCGGAGCCGCCTCCACCAACTGGCCCAGCCACCAGGCCCGTTCTCCTCGTCCGGCGGGCGGATTCCTGACGACGCCGTCCCGCAGCATCCCCGCATCGCACTCGGCCGGCGGATTCACCCCCTCCGGGCCCACACAGGCCAGCGCGCGCTCCGCCATCCGCCCTGCCAGTGCCGAGCCAGGCAGCCCCGACAGCAGTTCGGCGGCCGTCGCGCGGACATTGCGGCTGCGGTCGCCGAGGGCCGCCTCCAGGAACGGCTCGTCGCCCTCCGACAGGCCCACCCGCAGCGAATCGAGGAACATCAGCCGGTCCTCGGCCCGTTCGGTGGCCCAGGTCGTCGCCAGCAGCTGCGGCGCGGCCGCCGGGTCGTGTGCCCGTACGGCGCCCAGCAGCGCCACCCGCTCGGCGAACAGCCCCTCCTGCCAGAGCCGCTCCACCCCGGCCCGGTCGGTCACCTCCGGCAGCTCCCCGGCTCCACCGGCCCCGCCCCGCAGGGCGAACCGCCAGTCCGGATTCAGCCGGGCCAGCCACAGCCCCCGCGCCCCCGCCAGGGCGAGTGCCTGCGGCCGCAGGTCCGTACGCGCCCGGGCCGCGTCCAGCAGCGCGGGGACCAGCGAGGCCGGTGAGCGGTAGCCGTGCCGGCCGGCCGCGGCCAGCCACTGCGGCAGCAGTTCCGTCAGGTCCGGGGCCGCGCCGCGCCGCCCGCCGCTTCCCGCACCGGTCCGCCCGGCCAACAGCTGCGCGAGCCGCTGCCGGGCCGCGGCCGGCGGTGCCGGGCGCGGGTCCCGGGGCGCCGGCTCCGGGCGCGGGCCCGCCTCGGCCGGACGCAACCCGGCGCGGCGCCGCACGGTGTGCACGGCCGCCGCGTCCAGCAGGGCCTGCGGCGAGCCCGCCGGGCCCCCTTCCCCGCTCCGGCGCCGGTCGGTGCCCAGCAGCGCCGCACCGACCAGCCCCTCCCAGTCCCCGTACCCCTCGTCGACCTTGCCCATCGGACCCCTCCCTCGCCCTCGCTGCCCATCACTTCTGCGCTCCGGTCCCGCCCCCTCCGCGGGACCGGAGCAGTCGATGCCCCGTAAACTGCCGTTCCGCTGTGCTCAGCTGGCGTGGTTGTCGTTCATGCAAGCCCCCCGGCTCTCGTCACCACACGCCGGCGCCCCCGCGCCACCGCGTCCTTCCTTTCCGGCCACAGCCCTGGTGACGGCACACGTGTCCCCAGGCCCCTGCTGCTTTCTGCTGCGTGTCCTTCTCGGCCCGGGCCCCTGCTCAGGCCAGCGGCACCGGCTCGGGCGAGCCCGGCTGCCAGGCGGTCAGGGGCGTGAAGCCGCGATGGCCGCACTCCCCGAACACCGTCACCGGGCCCCCGCCCGACAACGCGGCCAGCTGCCACAAACCCCCGCGGGAGCGGCTGCCCGCCCCGGTGACGGGCACCGGCAGGGCGGAGTTGCCCTCCGCGTCCGCCAGCTGCCAGCCGAGCTCTCCCGGTATCGGGACCACCGGACCGAGCACCACCGGCCAGGACTCCAGCCACGGGTCCTGCCGCAGTGCCGCCCCGTAGGCCTCCAGTGCCGCCCCCGTGCTCACCCCGGCCGGAACCTCCGTGCACGGCACGGCCGCCGCGGAACTCCCCCCGAGATCCGCCCGCAGCCCCGCCGACCCGGGCCGGAAGCGGACTTCCGCCTCCAGCACCAGCCCCACCGGCAGGGCCAGCCCCGGCGGCCGCCCGGCCGGACCGAAGTCCAGCACCAGCGCCGGCCGCCCGCTCCCCATCCCGCGCAGCCATATCCGGCGGGTGGTGAGCCGGCCGTCCGGCGACACCGAGTCGTGCTGCGCCAGCACCAGCCAGCGGTCCCGTACGGCCTCCCCCTCCCCGGAAGCCGGCAGTCCCACGCGGCTGCGCACGGTCGCGCCCAGCTCTTCGGGCAGTGCCGCCACGCCCAGCCAGGCCCGGTCCAGCAGGTGCAGCAGCGCCGCCTCCTCCAGCATCCGGGCGGGCCAGCCGGGGCCGCAACTGGGTATCGTGCCCAACTCCCTTACCCGCCCCGCCAGTCCGGGCGCCTGGGCGTCGATCATGCGGGCGGCCGTCTCCTCCCACGCCGCGTAACCCGACTGCTCCTGCCCGGCGAGACCGGCGCGCAGCAGGTCGGCCAGCCGCTGCTCCAGCTCCGTGACGCCGGCACTGATCCGCGCCGCCCGCCGCTCGGCCCGCCGCCTGGCCCCCTCCTGATCCGCCGGCCTGCCCGCCGCGGCGGCCGGTCGCGCGGCCTTCGCCGCACGCTCCGCCAGCCACTGCGCGGCCCATTCCGGCGCCTCTCCCGGCTCGCCCACCCCCTCCGCGGACCAGAGCAGCAGCAGGCCCAGCGCGTGCTTGCACGGGAACTTCCGGCTCGGGCAGGAGCACTTGTACGCCGGCCCCGCCAGATCCACGACCGTGCGGTACGGCGTGCTGCCGCTGCCCTTGCACAACCCCCACACAGAACCGGAAGCGGAACCTCCGATCTGTGACCACGGCCCCGCCCCGCCGAGTCTGCCCCCCGCCTTGCGCGAGGCATCGTCAGGAGCCAGAGCCAGTACCTGTTCCGCCGTCCAGCGGACCCCCTGCTCAGTCATGTGAACCACCGTACGGACCCCCACTGACAATCGCTCTGACCTGCAACAACGGTTCGAACAAAGGGCGTTGTCAGTGGCGTGGTGCACCGTTGGAAAAGCAGTCGGAAGCGGCTGCCGAGCATTGGAGGGGGACCATGACCACGCCCGAGAACGAACAGCGGACCCAGGCACTGCGACCGCACGCCGAAGACGCCTTCGCACACGAACTGAAAGCCCTGGCGGCCACCGACGACCGGCCCCGCCCGGCCCGCTGGAAGCTCTCCCCGTGGGCCGTCGCCACCTACCTGCTCGGCGGCACCCTCGACGACGGCACGGTCATCACGCCCAAGTACATCGGGCCGCGCCGCATCGTCGAAGTCGCCGTCACCACCCTGGCCACCGACCGCGCCCTGCTCCTCCTCGGCGTCCCCGGCACCGCGAAGACCTGGGTCTCCGAACACCTCGCCGCAGCCGTCAGCGGAGACTCCACGCTCCTCGTCCAGGGCACCGCCGGAACCCCCGAGGAAGCCATCCGGTACGGCTGGAACTACGCCCGCCTGCTCGCCCACGGCCCCAGCCGCGAGGCCCTCGTCCCCAGCCCCGTCATGCGGGCCATGGCCGACGGCATGACCGCCCGCGTCGAGGAGCTCACCCGCATCCCCGCCGACGTCCAGGACACCCTCATCACCGTCCTGTCCGAGAAGACCCTCCCGATACCGGAGCTCGGCGAAGAGGTACAGGCCGTGGGCGGCTTCAACCTCATCGCCACCGCCAACGACCGCGACCGCGGGGTCAACGAACTGTCCAGCGCGCTGCGCCGGCGCTTCAACACCGTCGTCCTGCCGCTGCCCGCCACCGCCGACGCCGAAGTCGACATCGTCGCCCGCCGCGTCGACCAGATGGGCCGCGCCCTCGACCTGCCCGCCGTCCCCGAGGGCCTGGAGGAGATCCGCCGCGTCGTCACCGTCTTCCGCGAGCTGCGCGACGGGGTCACCGGCGACGGCCGGACGAAGGTGAAGTCGCCCAGCGGCACCCTGTCCACCGCCGAGGCCATCTCCGTCGTCACCGGCGGCCTGGCCCTGGCCGCCCACTTCGGGGACGGCGTGCTGCGCCCTTCCGACGTGGCCGCCGGGATCCTCGGCGCCGTCGTCCGCGACCCGGCCGCCGACAAGGTCGTCTGGCAGGAGTACCTGGAGGCCGTGGTCCGCGAGCGGGACGGCTGGAAGGACTTCTACCGGGCCTGCCGGGAGGTGACCGTATGAGCCCCCTCCTGCTGGGCGTACGGCACCACGGGCCCGGCTCGGCCCGCGCCGTGCGCGCCGCACTCGACGCGGCCCGCCCGGCGGCCGTGCTGATCGAGGGGCCGCCCGAGGGGGACGCGCTGCTCGGGCTCGCCGCCGATCCCGGGATGAGACCGCCCGTGGCGCTGCTCGCGCACGCCGCGGACGACCCTGGCCGGGCCGCGTTCTGGCCGCTGGCCGGCTTCTCCCCGGAGTGGATCGCGATCCGCTGGGCGCAGGAGGCGGGCGTACCCGTGCGGTTCATGGACCTCCCGGCCGCCCACTCGCTGGCCCTCCGGGAGGAGGGGGAAGGCCAGGGCGAAGGCGAGGACGAGGAGGCCGGCTCCGTACGGGTGGACCCCCTCGCGGTACTGGCCGGGACCGCCGGGTACGACGACCCCGAGGCCTGGTGGGAGGACGTGGTCGAACACCGCGGCACCGGCGCCGGGCGGGACCCGCTGGCCGCGTTCGAGGCGCTCGGGGAGGCCATGGGCGCCCTGCGCGAGGCGTACGGAGACGGGGGCCACTCCCGCGACCTCGTGCGCGAGGCGTACATGCGGCAGCGGATGCGGGCCGCCCGCAGGGAGTTCGGCGACGCGTACGCCGTGGTGTGCGGCGCCTGGCACGTACCGGCGCTGCGGGCCAAGACCACCGCTGCCGCCGACAAGGCCCTGCTCACCGGCCTGCCGAAGGTCAAGGTGGAGACCACCTGGGTGCCCTGGACGCACCGCAGGCTGGCACGGGCCGGCGGGTACGGCGCCGGGATCACCTCCCCCGGCTGGTACGCACACCTCTTCGCGGCCCGGGACCGGCCCGTGGAGCGGTGGCTGACCAAGGTCGCCGGCCTGCTCCGCGAGGAGGACCGGCAGGTCTCCTCGGCGCACGTCATCGAGGCGGTCCGGCTCGCCGACACGCTGGCCGCGATGCGCGGCAGGCCGCTGCCCGGGCTGACGGAGACCCTGGAGGCGGTCCGGGCGGTGATGTGCGACGGATCGGACGTGCCGCTCGCGCTGATCGAGGACCGGCTCGTCGTCGGCGACGTGCTCGGGGAGGTCCCGGACGAGGCGCCCGTCGTACCGCTCCAGCGCGACCTCACCCGCCGGCAGCGCTCGCTGCGGCTCAAACCCGAGGCGCAGGACCGCGAGCTGGAGCTCGACCTGCGCAAGGAGACCGACGCGGCCAAGTCCCTGCTGCTGCACCGGCTGCGGCTGCTCGGCATCGACTGGGGCGTACCGGCCGCCTCGCGGAGCAGCACCGGGACCTTCCGGGAGACCTGGCGGCTGCGCTGGGAGCCGGAGCTGTCGGTACGGGTCGCCGAGGCCGGGATCTGGGGCACCACCGTCCTCGCGGCGGCCACCGCCAAAGCGGAGGCCGACGCGGCCGGGGCGGGGGAGCTGGGCGAGGTCACCGCGCTGGCCGAGCGGTGCCTGCTGGCCGGGCTGTCCGAGGCGCTGCCCGCCGTGCTGCGGGCGCTCGCGGACCGTGCCGCGCTGGACACCGATGTGGCGCGGCTCGCCAAGGCCCTGCCCGCACTGGCCCGTTCGCTGCGCTACGGGGACGTACGCGGCACCGACGCGGCGGCCCTCGGCACGGTGGCGGCCGGGCTCGCCGAGCGGATATGCGTGGCCCTGCCGCCCGCCTGCGCCGCCGGGCTGGACGCCGACGCGGCGGCCGAACTGCGCGGCCACGTGGACGGGGTGCACGGAGCGGTCGGGCTGCTGGCGGACGCGGAGGAAGGGCTGCGCGAGCGCTGGTCCGCGGTGCTGCGGACGCTGGCCGGCCGGGACACCGTGCCCGGCCTGATCCGCGGCCGCGCGGCCCGGCTGCTGCTCGACGACGGGCGGCTCCCGGCCGGGGAGACGGCCCGGCTGATGGGGCTCGCGCTGTCGCCGGCGACCGACCCGTCCGACGCGGCGGGCTGGATCGAGGGCTTCGCGGGCGGCAGTTCGGGCGGCGGCACCCTGCTCGTCCACGACGACCGGCTGCTGGGTCTGATCGACAGCTGGACGGTCGGGGTCCCGGAGCGCGCGTTCACCGACGTACTGCCCCTGCTGCGGCGCACGTTCGGGGCGTACGAGCCGGGCGTGAAGCGGACCCTGGGCGAGCTGGTCCGGCGGGGCCCCGGCGGGGTCTCGGCGACGGTGCCCGGCGCGGCCCCCGAGGGCTTCGCGCCGGAGCTGGACCCGGACCGGTCGGACGCGGTGGTGGACCTGGTCCGGCTGCTGCTCAGCCCGGCGGTGGCCTGAGGCGCGGGCCGACGGACAAGGCGAGCACAGCGAATACAGCGAGTACAGCGAGTACAGGGGGACAGGCAGATGAACGGTACGGACAGCCGGACCGAGGCGCGCGACGGGATCGCTGCGGAAGCCGACGCGGGCGAGCGCCTGCGGCGGTGGCGGATGGTGCTGGGAGGGGGAGAGGCCGACGGGACCGGGTGTGCGCTGGGCGGGCGGGACGCCGCGATGGACGCCGCGCTCGGCGCGCTGTACGGCGGGGGCGGCGCGGACGGCTCGCGCAAGTCCTCGGGGTCGCGGTCCGCCGGGCTCGGCGGGTCGGCGCCGAACGTGGCGCGCTGGCTCGGCGACATCCGTATGTACTTCCCCAGCCCGGTGGTCCAGATCATGCAGCGCGACGCCATCGAGCGGCTCGGGCTGTCCGCCCTGCTGCTGGAGCCGGAGATGCTGGAGGCCGTCGAGCCCGACGTCCACCTGGTCGGCACCCTGCTGTCCCTGAACAAGGCGATGCCCGACACCACGAAGGAAACGGCCCGGGCCGTGGTCCGCAAGGTGGTCGAGCAGCTGGAGAAGCGCCTCGCGACCCGCACCCGGGCCACGCTGGCCGGCGCCCTGGACCGCTCCGCCCGGATCAGCCGCCCCCGCCACCACGACATCGACTGGAACCGCACGATCCGGGCCAACCTCAAGAACTACCTGCCCGAGTACCGCACGGTCGTCCCCGAACGGCTGATCGGCTACGGCCGGGCGGCCCAATCGGTGAAGAAGGAGGTGATCCTCTGCATCGACCAGTCGGGTTCGATGGCGGCCTCCGTCGTCTACGCCTCCGTGTTCGGGGCGGTGCTGGCCTCGATGCGTTCGATCGCGACCCGGCTGGTCGTCTTCGACACCGCCGTCGTCGACCTGACCGACCAGCTCGACGACCCCGTCGACGTCCTCTTCGGCACGCAGCTCGGTGGCGGCACCGACATCAACCGCGCGCTCGCCTACTGCCAGTCGAAGATCACCCGGCCCGCCGACACCGTCGTGGTCCTGATCAGTGATCTTTACGAGGGCGGCATACGCAACGAGATGCTCAAGCGGGTCGCCGCGATGAAGGCCTCCGGAGTCGAGTTCGTGACCCTTCTCGCGCTGTCCGACGAGGGCGCCCCGGCCTACGACCGGGAGCACGCCGCCGCGCTCGCGTCCCTCGGCACCCCCGCCTTCGCCTGCACCCCCGACCTGTTCCCGGAGGTGATGGCCGCGGCCCTGGAGAAGCGGCCCCTCCCCGTGCCGTGACGCGCCCGGACCGCGCCACCGTGGGAATCGGCCGATCGCACGAACTTCCAGCTCAGCCGTGAGGCGATCTGTGACAGGTATCACCGCTCAGGTGTGATCTGCGATTTAGGGACCCACGGCCCACGGGGATAACCTGCGGGACGGACATGCCGCGTCCACGGTCACCGTGTGCGCCTTCCTTGTGACAGCGCCGTCACGTTGCCCTCCGCGGCACGCCCACGCAGATAGCAGACAACCGCGAATCACTGCGAATCTTTAAAAAAGACAAGGGACGGACGCGCGTGGACCTGTTCGAGTACCAGGCGAGGGACCTCTTCGCCAAGCACGGTGTACCGGTGCTGGCCGGTGAAGTCATCGACACGCCTGAGGCGGCTCGCGAGGCCACCGAGCGGCTGGGCGGCAAGTCGGTCGTCAAGGCGCAGGTGAAGGTCGGCGGCCGCGGCAAGGCCGGCGGCGTGAAGCTGGCCGCCACCCCGGACGAGGCCGTCGCCCGGGCGACGGACATCCTCGGCATGGACATCAAGGGCCACACGGTCCACAAGGTGATGATCGCCGAGACGGCTCCCGAGATCCTCGAGGAGTACTACGTCTCGTACCTCCTCGACCGAACCAACCGCACCTTCCTCGCCATGGCGTCGGTCGCGGGCGGCATGGACATCGAGCAGGTCGCCGAGGAGACCCCGGAGAAGCTCGCCAAGGTCCCGGTGAACGCCAACGAGGGCGTGACCATCGAGAAGGCCCGCGAGATCGTCGCGCTGGCGCAGTTCCCGGCCGAGGTCGCCGAGAAGGTCGCCGAGGTCCTCGTGACCCTGTGGGACACCTTCATCGCCGAGGACGCGCTCCTCGTCGAGGTCAACCCGCTCGCGAAGGTCGCCTCCGGCGACGTCATCGCGCTCGACGGGAAGGTCTCGCTCGACGAGAACGCCGAGTTCCGCCAGCCGGGCCACGAGGAGTTCGTGGACCACGCGGCCGCGAACCCCCTCGAGGCCGCCGCCAAGGCGAAGAACCTCAACTACGTGAAGCTCGACGGTGAGGTCGGCATCATCGGCAACGGCGCGGGTCTCGTCATGAGCACCCTGGACGTCGTCGCCTACGCCGGCGAGAACCACGGCGGCGTCAAGCCCGCCAACTTCCTGGACATCGGCGGGGGCGCCTCCGCCGCCGTCATGGCCAACGGTCTCGAGATCATCCTCGGCGACCCGGACGTCAAGTCCGTCTTCGTCAACGTCTTCGGTGGCATCACCGCCTGCGACGAGGTCGCCAACGGCATCGTCCAGGCGCTGGCCCTGCTGGAGGAGAAGGGCGAGGCGGTCACCAAGCCGCTCGTCGTCCGTCTCGACGGCAACAACGCCGAGCTGGGTCGCAAGATCCTCTCGGACGCCAACCACCCGCTGGTCCAGCGCGTGGACACCATGGACGGCGCGGCCGACAAGGCCGCCGAGCTCGCGGCTGCGAAGTAAGGGCAGAGGTCACAGACTCACATGGCTATCTTCCTCAACAAGGACAGCAAGGTCATCGTCCAGGGCATGACCGGTGCCACGGGCATGAAGCACACCAAGCTGATGCTGGCTGACGGCACCAACATCGTCGGCGGCGTGAACCCGCGCAAGGCCGGCACCACCGTCGACTTCGACGGCACCGAGGTCCCGGTCTTCGGCTCCGTCGCCGAGGCGATGGAGAAGACGGGCGCCAACGTCTCCGTCCTCTTCGTCCCGCCGGCCTTCGCCAAGGCCGCCGTCGTCGAGGCCATCGACGCCGAGATCCCGCTGGCCGTCGTCATCACCGAGGGCATCGCGGTGCACGACTCCGCCGCCTTCTGGTCGTACGCGACCGCCAAGGGCAACAAGACGCGGATCATCGGCCCGAACTGCCCGGGTCTGATCACCCCCGGCCAGTCCAACGCCGGCATCATCCCGGGCGACATCACCAAGCCCGGCCGCATCGGTCTCGTGTCCAAGTCCGGCACGCTGACCTACCAGATGATGTACGAACTCCGTGACATCGGCTTCTCCTCGGCCGTCGGCATCGGTGGCGACCCGGTCATCGGCACCACGCACATCGACGCCCTCGAGGCGTTCGAGGCCGACCCCGACACCGACCTGATCGTCATGATCGGCGAGATCGGCGGCGACGCCGAGGAGCGTGCGGCGGACTTCATCGCGAAGAACGTCACCAAGCCCGTCGTCGGCTACGTCGCGGGCTTCACCGCCCCCGAGGGCAAGACCATGGGCCACGCGGGCGCCATCGTCTCCGGCTCTTCTGGCACCGCACAGGCCAAGAAGGAGGCCCTCGAGGCCGCCGGCGTGAAGGTCGGCAAGACGCCGACCGAGACCGCGAAGCTGGCGCGCGAGATCCTCAACGCCGCTCGGTAAGCAGCACGCACGTGTGCAAGGGCGTGGCCCGCACCCCCCGGGGGGTGCGGGCCACGCCCTTTCTCATCGCCCGTCACGTCACGTCACGTCATTCGCTCTCCGGGGCGATCCGGGCCGGGCCGGCGGCCGGGTCGGCCCGCAGCTTGTCGTGGAGCAGCCGGCTCTGCTCGGTGAGCTGCTGGGGGCCGCTGAGCGGCGGTACGCCGGAGACGCTCTCGGCGGGCGACCGCGGGGGCTCGTACCGGGTGGGCGCGGTCGCGGCGGTGTAGGCGGTCGCGGCGGCGATCACCGCGGTCAGGCTGAGGGTCGCGCGGGTCCACATCCGGATGCGGCGCTCGCCGTAGCCCCGTACCTGCGCCGCCGGGGGCGGATCGAGCTGCACGGCCGGCCGCAGTGCGCCGAACAGGTCGTGCAGCAGCGCGGACTGCTCCTCGGGCGGTACGCCGGCCAGTTCGGGGATCCGGTCGGCGAGGTCCTCGTGCGCGTTCAGGAGGCGGTTGCCCGTCGCGGGGGTGCTGGCCTCGGTCTCGGCGGCCGTGTCGGGCAGGTCCAGGCCGACTCCGTCGTAGAGCAGGACCGTACGGCGGTGGACGGTGGGCAGGGCGAGCATCGCGTCGAGGACGATCCGGTCGGCGGGTTCGGCCGGGGGCTTGTCCGGGTGGCGGTGGGCGCGCCGGAACCGGTGCCAGGGGGAGAGGGCGTACTCGTACGCGGCCGCGCGCACCCAGCCCGCCGGGTCGGGGTCGGCGGCCACCTCCGGCCACTGGTCCCAGGCCTGACGGAACGCCCGCTCCACGGCCTCCAGGGCGAGGCGGCGGCGGCCGGTGAGGAGATAGGCCTGCCGGGCCAGGTCCGCGGCGGTGCGGGCGTAGAGGGCGTCGAAGGCCTCGGCGGGGCTGCGTGGCGGTGCCGGGTCCCCGGCGGGGGGCTCGGCGGGCTCGGCGGGCTCGGGGGCTTCGGCCGGTTCGGCGGTGGCCGCGGGTTCGGCTTCGTTTTCGGCTGCGGGCCCGGCTTCCGCTTCGGGCTCGGCTTCGGCTTCGGCTTCGGCTTCGGCTGCCGGCTCGGGTTCGGCCGTTCGGGCGGACTTGTCCGGGGTGGCGGAACGGTCCGTGGTTCCCGCCGTGGCCTCCTCGGGGACCGGTGCGGCCGAAGTGCCCGCAGTCGCCGCCCCGTCTGACGCCCCTTCGGCCGCGGCCGCGGGCGCGGCTGCGGCTTCGATACCCAGGGCGCTCGGCGGGGTCGCGAGGCCGGCCAGGAAGTCCGCGTACAGGTCGAGCTTGCGGCCGCGGGGCTGGGTACGGCCCGATTCCCAGGAGCGGACCGTGGTCGCGGTGACGCCCACCGCCGACGCGACCTGTTCGGGCGTCAGCCGTGCGGCTTCGCGCAGTCTGCGGCGCTCTTTCGGGGCGGGCAGGCCTTCGACGCGTTGAGTCATGCCACGCTCCCCGCGACCTGGCAGCCCTGGGCGAAAAAGTACATAAACGTATATTGAGCGACACCACGGGCATTCGCCTGTTACCCGCTCATAGCGCGTGTCGTTGGCACCATGGCGGGGTGACCCAAGTGACCGAACGCGGGACCCCGTTGTCCGTGGCCCCGCGAGCCGTCGGGCGGCGCCGTTCCCCGGCGGCCGCCGCGTGCGTGGTGGGCGGCGCCGTGGCGGCCGGGCTGGGGCTCGGCTTCCTCGCCGTGCTCGTCATCGTGCTGTGGATCAGCTCCCCCTATCCCGACAGCGGCCCCGGCGGGGCCCTGCACCTCGCCGCCGGGCTGTGGCTCCTCGCCCACGGGACGGAGCTGGTGCGGTACGAGACCCTCTCCGGCGTGCCCGCGCCCGTCGGCCTGACCCCCCTGCTGCTGGTCGCGCTGCCCGTGCTGCTCATGCGGCGGGCCGCGCGCCTGGGCAGCGCGTCCGAGGAGGACGGGGAGGAAGTGCTGCCGGCCAGTGCCGTCTTCTCGGCCGTGCTCTGCGGCTATCTGGCCGTGGGGGCGCTGGCCACGGTGTATGCGGCGGGCGGTCCCATGCCGGCCGATCCGATCAGTGCGGCCTGGCACGTTCCGCTGGTCGCCGTACTCGCCGCGGCGGGCGGGGTGTGGGCGGTGCGCGGCCGTCCGCTCGGGCCGCCGCCGGCCTGGGTGCCGGGGGGCGTACGGAGGGCAGTCGCGCGCCCTCGTTACGCGCTGGCGCTCCGAGCCGGTGCGGGCGGGGCCCTCGTCCTCCTGGGCGGTGGCGCGCTGCTCGTCGGCGGTTCGCTCGCGTGGCACGGGGCCGAGGTGCGGGGGTCGTTCCTGGCGCTGACGGGGGTGTGGTCGGGCCGCTTCGCGGTGTTGCTGCTGGCGGTCGCGCTGATCCCGAACGCCATGGTCTGGGGAGCCGCCTATGCCCTCGGGCCCGGCTTCGCCCTCGGCGCCGGGGTGACCGCCACGCCGCTCGGGTTCACGGGATCGCCCGCGCTGCCCCGGTTCCCGCTGCTGGCGGCGCTGCCGCCGGAGGGCGCCGGGACGCCGCTGACCTGGGCGGTCGCGGGGGTGCCGGTGGTCGCCGGGCTGGCTGTCGGCTGGTTCGCGGTGCGGCGGGCGCGGGAGGTGTCGTACGGGGAGACCGCGCTCACGGCGGCGCTGGGTGCGCTGGTGTGCGGGCTGGTCATGGCCGGGCTCGCGGCGGCCTCGTCGGGGCCGATGGGTTCGCGGGCGCTGGCCGAGTTCGGGCCGGTGTGGTGGGCCACGGGGGCGGCGGCCTTCGCGTGGACGCTGCTGCTGGCGGTGCCGGTGGCGGTGGCGGTGCATGCGTGGCGGAACCGGCCGGCCCTGGCGATGGGCGACGGCTGGCACGACAGCGGCGTACGCGAGATCCGCTGGGCGGCCCTGCGCCGAGCCGCGGGCACCTTGGTCCCGGACATCACCCCACCCCTCCCGCTCCCCCAGCCCCCGACCCCGGACCCGGCTCCGGCCAAGGCCCCGGCGTCGCCCCTGGCCAACGCCCAAGCCTCGACCCCGGCCCAGCCTCCGGCTCCCGCCCAGACCAAGGCCTCGGCTCCCGCCCAGACCCAAGCCCAAGCCCAAGCTTCGGTCCCGACCCCGGCTTCCGTCCCGGCCAAGGCCCCGGCTTCGGCCCACGCCCACGCCCAGGCAATGGCCCCGGCTTCGGCCCACGCCCACGCAATGGCCCCGGCTTCGGCCCACGCCCCGGTTCCGGCCCGGGCTCCGGCTGCGGTGCGGCCGATCCGTCAGGTGACCGTCGTACCCGGGCTCAGCCTGGACCTGCTCCCCGCAAAGCCGCCGCCGGTGCCGCCGGTGGAGGTGGCAGGCGCCCGCATCCTCCCCCGCCGCAAGCCCCCGGCCGACTCCGCGCCACAACCGCCGACGAGGCAGTGAGGGCCGCTGCGGGGTGCCGCCCCCGCTCCCTGTGCCCGGTCCCCGGCCGGCGCACCGGAACCTTCGACCGGAGCCCCTGCCCGTTGAAAGTTCTGAAGAACCAATAACTCAAGTGAGTTGCAGAGTTGAGCTTCTACGTGAGATCACACGTTTTTTCTCAGCTTCAAAGCTGTTTTTTCGGTTGCATAATCCCTTCCTGTAGGGATTTCAGCGCATGCAAGGCACACTTTCCCTCTCAGAGAGGGTTCTGTCGCAAGTTAACGGTGTGCACTGTCTTCAGCTGACACGGCTTTGGAATAGTCCCGCTCAGCGTCCGAGGTCTCCTCGGGGGTGGCTCCCCCGGTGTGGCCTCTCTGCTCATGAAGCAGGCACCAGGCGGCCGCACCCTTCAGGGTGGGGCCGTCTTTGCGTTTGTCTGAGGGCTGCTTGGATCGGACCAACGACCTTTGGGGAAAGCTTCGTTGAATTCCGAACCTCGCTTTCTCTGGCCACCGTTGCGGATGAATTCCCTCCGGGTAGACGCAATTTGGGGTTGGGTCACCCGTGTGGCGTATTCTGCGTGCTAGCCGGTTCGACCCCTCGCCAGGGTTCGAGCTCACCGGTCACGCACGTCCAGTAGGGGCTATTCCAAGCTGCGGTCGAGCTGTGCTCTCCCTGTCGGGGTCGGTACGGCTCGGCCGCCATACCTCGAAGGTAACCGTCGTGTCCGAAGGAATCCTCGCGGCTGTCCTCATCGTCGCGATCGTGGTGGGGGCGGCTTGCTTCGCCATCCGCCACCTCAACAAAACCGCCGGCCGCATCGCGGTCGTCATCGGGGCGCTGGCCGTCCTCGTGGCCGCCCTCGTGCCGGTCGTCAAGATCCTCGTCGAGTCGCCCTCCCCGGTGCCGGCCCAGTACGTCGCCCCCGCCGGGCCCCACCAGGGCGTACCGCAGGCCGGCACCGGTTTCGGAGGTGGTGCGCGATGACCGACATCGTCGAGTTCTACAACCCCGGGACCAAGATCCGCTCCTGGTCCCACGACTCCGTGGCCTCGTACCTGCGGTTGCTGGGCCTCCCCTCCTACTCGGTCGATTCCCTGATGACCGCGGGGCGCGTCGAGGCCCGTCAGCGAGGAGACGTCCTCGCGTACGGCCAGGAGTGGATCCACATCATGGGCAGCGGCGTCATCAAGGAAACGACACCCCACGGCACCACTCGTCTCTGGCGCAGGGGCGCGATCCTCGGCGACATCAGCCGGGTGATGCTCAGGAAGGGGGCGACCGACGAGTCGGGTTCCCGGGGGGTGGGGCCCCACATCACCTTCCTGGCCACCGGGGCTTGTCTGAGCCTCACCGCCCGCACGTTCGCGTCCCTCATCGAGAAGGAGCCCGTGCTGGCCCTGCTCCTCGCGCAGTTGACCAACGAACGTTCCGGGATCGTCGAGTCGGTCTACGCGGCCTCGAAGGCCGACCCGGTGATCCGGGTGGCACGGCTCCTGGATTACCTGGTCGTCGGATCCGGCAGGTCCCGGAAGGGAGTCGAACGCTTCAGGTGGACCCGGACCGGGCACCACGCGGTGCCCGCGGAGGCGCTCACGCTCACCGGCCCCAGCCAGGTCGACATCGCCGATGCGCTGGGACTTGGCCGGACCACGGTCGAGAAGGCGATCGCCTCCCTCCGTGCCGAAGGGATCCTGACCGCGCTGGCACCGGGCACCCGGTCGAACCGGTACTACGAGGTGATGGACTTCGGTCGTCTGAGGTCCCTGGCCCGCGCGGCCTCTTGACCGCTCCGCGCCGCCCCCGCCCCCGCTCGGTACGCGCCGACGAGGGCCGGGGCGGAGCGGGAGCCGGCCCCGGCGGGGGCTGCGAGAAGCGGGAAGCGGGGGCGCAGAGCGATCGTCAGCGGCGGACCTTCAGGATGTCGCCCAGGACGTTGTCCGGCAGGAGCGTGTTGCACCGGAGTTCCGCCGTGTGCGTCAGGGCGTCGTCGCGGCAGACGTAGAAGTCCTTGTACGCCAGCTGCACGGCGTACGAGCTCATCGCCAGCAGGATCGCCAGTGACGCCGTGACCAGGCCGCTCACCGCCGCCGTGCGCTGGGGGCGGGCCGCCTCGCCCAGGGCCGCCAGGCCGCCCGGGGAGCTCGGGCCGCCCTCGGCGGATTCCACCGCCGGCTTGCCCCGCAGGGCGCTGATGCCCCAGTACAGGGCGAGCGCGCCCAGCAGCAGTCCCACCGACGGGATCCCGAAGATCCCGAAGAAGAAGCCCCACATGCCGGCCAGCAGCGCGTAGCGGGCGCGGCGCTGGATCGGGTCGGTCGGGTCCCAGCGCGCCGGCCCGCCCCGGCCGCCGCCCTCGGGTTCCTGCCGGCCGCCGCCGTCGCCGTCCGCGCCGTTGCCACCGCCGCGCGGCTGCCACGGCTGATCGGGCCGGCCTTCCGGGGGAGCCGCGAAGGGATTGTCGTCGGTGGGGGAGTCGGGCTGGCGGCGGTCCGGCATCGGGTGTGTTTCTTCCCCTGTGTCATGGACGTCAGGGCGACGTCGCGGCGGAGGCCAGGTGGGTGAGGCCTGTGCGGCTTGTAGGCCAGACGCTACCGCCCGCCCGTCACCCCGTCCCTCGGGGGCCGTCCCGTGTGCCGGTATCGTTGCAGGCGGTCGGTGACTTCGTATGGTTCCCCGTATATCGGTACCCCGAAGTTTCGTATGACCACACAAAGACGAACACCGCATTCCCGTGAGAAAGGGCCTCCCATGGCCGCCTCCCGCCTGGTCGTGCTGGTCTCCGGTTCCGGCACCAACCTCCAGGCCCTGCTCGACGCCATCGACGCCCACCCCGGCGGACCCGAGGGCTTCGGCGCCGAAGTCGTCGCCGTGGGGGCCGACCGCGAGAACATCGCCGGTCTGGAGCGGGCCGAGAAGGCCGGGATCCCCACCTTCGTGTGCCCGGTCAAGGCGTACGGCAGCCGTGCGGAGTGGGACGCCGCCCTCACCGAGGCGACCGCCGCCCACGCCCCGGACCTCGTCGTGTCCGCCGGGTTCATGAAGATCGTGGGCAAGGAGTTCATCGACCGCTTCGGCGGCCGGTTCATCAACACCCACCCCGCCCTCCTCCCCGCCTTCCCGGGCGCCCACGGCGTACGGGACGCGCTCGCCTACGGAGCGAAGGTCACCGGCTGCACGGTCCACTTCGTGGACTCCGGCGTGGACACCGGTCCGATCATCGCCCAGGGTGTCGTCGAGATCCGGGAAGAGGACGACGAAGCCGCTCTCCATGAGCGCATCAAGGAAGTCGAGCGCGAGCTGCTCGTCGACGTCGTGGGGCGCCTGGCCCGGCACGGCTACCGCATTGAGGGACGAAAGGTAACAATCCAGTGACCGCCGTAGAGCGCGTAGAGACCGCAGACAGCGCAGACAGCAACGAACCGACCACGACCCAGCGGCCGATCCGGCGTGCGCTCGTCAGCGTCTACGACAAGACGGGACTGGAAGAGCTGGCCCGCGGGCTGCACGAGGCGGGTGTCGCGCTCGTCTCCACCGGCTCCACGGCCTCGAAGATCGCCGCGGCCGGGGTGCCCGTCACCAAGGTCGAGGAGCTCACCGGCTTCCCCGAGTGCCTCGACGGCCGCGTCAAGACGCTGCACCCGCGCGTACACGCCGGCATCCTCGCCGACCTGCGCCTGGAGGACCACCGCAACCAGCTCGCCGAGCTGGGCGTGGAGCCCTTCGACCTGGTGATCGTCAACCTCTACCCCTTCCTGGCCACCGTCCAGTCGGGTGCCACCCCGGACGAGTGCGTGGAGCAGATCGACATCGGCGGCCCGTCGATGGTCCGCGCCGCCGCCAAGAACCACCCGTCGGTCGCCGTCGTCACCAGCCCCGCCCGCTACGCCGACGTGATCGCGGCCGCCCAGGGCGGCGGCTTCGACCTCACCGCGCGCAAGCGGCTGGCGGCCGAGGCCTTCCAGCACACCGCCGCCTACGACGTGGCCGTGGCTTCCTGGTTCACGAACGCGTACGCCCCGGAGCCGGAGGCGGTGCTGCCCGAGTTCCTGGCCGGCGCCTGGGAGCGCAAGTCGACCCTCCGCTACGGCGAGAACCCGCACCAGGCCGCCGCGCTCTACACGGACGGTCAGCCCGGCGGGCTGGCCAACGCCGAGCAGCTGCACGGCAAGGAGATGTCCTTCAACAACTACGTGGACACCGAGGCCGCCCGCCGGGCCGCCTACGACCACGAAGAGCCCTGCGTCGCGATCATCAAGCACGCCAACCCGTGCGGCATCGCCGTGGGCACGGACGTCGCCGCGGCCCACCGCAAGGCGCACGCCTGTGACCCGCTGTCGGCCTTCGGCGGTGTCATCGCCGTCAACCGCCCGGTGACCGTCGAGCTCGCCGAGCAGGTGGCCGAAATCTTCACCGAGGTCATCGCGGCCCCCGGCTACGAGGACGGCGCCGTCGAGATCCTCGCCAAGAAGAAGAACATCCGGGTGCTCAAGGTGGACGGCACGCCGCACCAGCCGGGCGACCTCAAGCCGGTCTCCGGCGGTGCACTGCTCCAGCAGTCGGACGTCTTCCAGGCCGAGGGCGACGACCCGGCCCACTGGACCCTCGCCACCGGCGACGCGCTGTCCGCCGACGAGCTCGCCGAGCTCGCGTTCGCGTGGAAGGCCTGCCGGGCCGTCAAGTCCAACGCCATCCTGCTCGCCAAGGACGGCGCGTCCGTCGGCGTCGGCATGGGCCAGGTCAACCGCGTCGACTCGGCGAAGCTCGCCGTCGAACGGGCGGGCGCCGAGCGCGCGCAGGGCTCGTACGCCGCCTCCGACGCCTTCTTCCCCTTCCCGGACGGGCTGGAGATCCTCACGGCCGCCGGTATCAAGGCCGTGGTCCAGCCGGGCGGTTCGGTCCGTGACGAGCAGGTCGTCGAGGCCGCGAAGAAGGCCGGCGTGACGATGTACTTCACCGGGACCCGGCACTTCTTCCACTGATCCGGCCCCACCGGAACGGCGTACGGAACGGCGAAGGCCGCGACCCGCAGCACACACTGCGCGGGTCGCGGCCTTCGCCGTACGCGGGGGCGATCAGTAGCGCGGGCGCTTGAACCAGGCGGCGCCGGAGCTGCTGACCACCGAGGCGAGGATGATGCCGCTGATGGCCAGGCCGACGATGCCGCCGTAGATGGCGGAGCCGCCGTTGGCGGAGGCGTTGGCGAAGTTGCCGAGGCTGCCCAGGATGGACAGCGAGGCGAAGACGATCGTCGTGATGCGCACGCCGTTGCCGCCCTTGGCGAACTTGGCGCCGAGGACGATGGCCAGCACGCCGAACACGACGACGATGACGGCCACGAGGATGAGCACACCGCCGACGACGTCACCGGCGGCGCTGCTGGAGTCGGTGCTCGACAGGGCGGCGCCACCGACGGCGGCGATGATGCCGAAGAGGATCTGCAGGCCGCCGATGATGAAGAGCAGCACGCGCGAGGTCTTCAGCAGGCCCGGCATCTCCATGGGCATGCCCGGGTAGCCGCCGGGGGCACCGGGGTAGGCCTGGGGGGCCTGCTGCGGGTAGGCGTAGCCGCCCTGCGGCGGAACGCCCTGGGGCGCCTGCTGCGGGTAGCCGTAGCCGGGCTGGCCCTGCGGGGCCGGGGGCTGCTGGCCGTACGGGTTGTTCGGGTCGCCGAAGCTCATCTTGGGGTGTTCCTCCGTGGAAGTGCGGGGACGCACGGCACGCGCGGAGGAAAGCTGTGTTCTACGGTCCGCCCCCCGGCACTGCCCGCGGCACTCTTTTCCGGTCATCGTCGTCCGACCGGACCGGACTTGTCCAGCCGGGCGCTCCGGGGCCGGTGACTTGTTGTGCAAGTGCAATGAACCCAGCGAACCCAGCGAACCCGGTGAACCCCGAGAAACGCGGAGAACCGGCCGTGAACCGCCGTGAACCGCCGTGAACCCCGTGAACCGTGCGAGCACGCGAGCGCCTTGACTGGAACCGGGGGCACTCCATCCGGGAGGATGGCCACATGACCGCCCAGATTCTCGATGGCAAGGCCACCGCCGCCGCGATCAAGTCCGAACTGACCGTCCGTGTGGCGGCCCTGAAGGCCCGGGGCGTCACGCCCGGCCTCGGCACCCTGCTGGTCGGTGACGACCCGGGCAGCCGCTGGTACGTCAACGGCAAGCACAAGGACTGCGCCGAGGTCGGCATCGCCTCCATCCAGCGCGAACTTCCCGAGACGGCCTCCCAGGAGGACATCGAGGCGGTCGTACGGGAACTCAACGCCAATCCGGAGTGCACGGGCTACATCGTCCAACTCCCGCTGCCCAAGGGCATCGACACCAACCGGGTCCTGGAGCTGATGGACCCGCTGAAGGACGCCGACGGCCTGCACCCCATGTCGCTCGGCCGGCTGGTCCTGAACGAGCCCGGCCCGCTGCCCTGCACCCCGTACGGGATCGTCGAACTCCTGCGCCACCACGGCGTCGGGATCAACGGCGCGCACGTCGTCGTCCTCGGCCGGGGCATCACCGTCGGCCGCTCGATCGGCCTCCTGCTCACCCGCAAGTCCGAGAACGCCACCGTGACGCTCTGCCACACCGGCACCCGCGACCTCTCCGGGATGCTGCGCCAGGCGGACATCGTCGTCGCCGCGGCCGGCGTCCCGCACCTGGTGAAGCCGGAGGACGTGAAGCCGGGCGCGGCCGTGCTCGACGTGGGCGTCAGCCGCGACGAGAACGGGAAGATCGTCGGCGACGTGCATCCCGGCGTCGCCAACGTGGCGGCCTGGATCTCCCCGAACCCGGGCGGCGTCGGCCCGATGACCCGGGCCCAGCTCCTCGTCAACGTCGTCGAGGCCGCGGAACGGAGCACCAGTGCGGGCTGAGCGGGACGACGAGCGCGCGGCGTCCGCCGACGCCGCACGGTCCCGGCGCTTCCCGTCCGTCACCCGCGACACCGCCCGCCCCGAGGGCAGCGGCCGGGCCGTGCCCGGGGCCGTGTCCACGCCCGCCCGCCAGTGGCCGATGCTCAGCGTGCTCACCGCGACCGCGGCCGGGCTGCTGGCCACGGCGATGGGACATCCGCGGATCGGCTGCCTGGTGATCGGCGTGGCCCTGATCACGGCCTCGGTGCTGCGGCGCGTGCTCCCCTCGGTGGGGATGCTCGCGGTGCGCTCCCGCTTCACGGACATGGTCACGTACGGGCTGCTGGGCGTGGCGATCACGCTGCTCGCGCTGGTGATGGAGCCCAAGCCGCTGCTGAACCTCCCGTTCCTGGAAACGGCGGTCCGCTTCACCGTCCGCTGAGCCGCCGCACGCGGGCGACGCCGTACGTTCGCCCGTCCGGCGGTGCCGGCGCGCCCGGACGCGGAGGGGAAGGCCCTCCCGGCCTGCGCACGCGCGGCCCGTGTGCCCCGCACCACACACACCGGGGGATTGGGCCGCGCCAAGGTCGGATAGCCTGACGCCGGACTGTCTCTTCACGTCAAGATTCACAGCGAAGCGGCGTCCGCACATGGGGCGGGGACGCCCCACCGCCAGCTGTCTAACGGAGAAGGCCATGACCCGCACTCCCGTGAATGTCACCGTCACCGGCGCCGCCGGCCAGATCGGCTACGCGCTGCTCTTCCGCATCGCCTCCGGCCACCTGCTCGGCGCGGACGTGCCGGTCAAGCTCCGCCTCCTGGAGATCCCCCAGGGCATGAAGGCCGCCGAGGGCACCGCCATGGAGCTCGACGACTGCGCCTTCCCGCTGCTCAAGGGCATCGACATCTTCGACGACCCGAACCAGGGCTTCGAGGGTGCCAACGTCGCGCTGCTCGTCGGCGCCCGCCCCCGTACCAAGGGCATGGAGCGCGGCGACCTGCTCTCCGCCAACGGCGGCATCTTCAAGCCGCAGGGCAAGGCCATCAACGACCACGCCGCGGACGACATCAAGGTCCTCGTCGTGGGCAACCCGGCCAACACCAACGCGCTCATCGCGCAGGCCGCCGCCCCGGACGTACCGGCCGAGCGCTTCACCGCGATGACCCGCCTGGACCACAACCGCGCGATCTCGCAGCTGGCCGCCAAGACCGGCGCCGCCGTCTCCGACATCAAGCGCCTCACCATCTGGGGCAACCACTCGGCGACCCAGTACCCGGACATCTTCCACGCGGAGATCGCCGGCAAGAACGCCGCCGAGGTCGTCAACGACGAGCTGTGGCTCGCCGAGACCTTCATCCCGACCGTCGCCAAGCGCGGTGCGGCCATCATCGAGGCCCGTGGCGCGTCCTCGGCCGCCTCGGCCGCCAACGCCGCCATCGACCACGTCCACACCTGGGTCAACGGCACCGCCGAGGGCGACTGGACCTCCATGGGCATCCCGTCGGACGGCTCCTACGGCGTCCCGGAGGGCATCATCTCCTCCTTCCCCGTCACCACCAAGGACGGCAAGTACGAGATCGTCCAGGGCCTGGACATCAACGAGTTCTCCCGCGCCCGCATCGACGCCTCCGTCGCGGAGCTCGTCGAGGAGCGCGACGCGGTCCGCGGGCTCGGCCTCATCTGATCGCGGCTCCACAGCTCTGAAAGGCCCCGGCGCCCAGCGCGCCGGGGCCTTTCGGCATGTCCGCGCAGCGCGCCCGCGGCGCACGTTTTTGGCGTGATCCGCCCTGTGCGGGCTCCGCGGGACCCCGTACGGTTTCCCCCCACACCTGAGGGGGGACTCGGTGAGTGGTACCACTGCGGAGGACGGCAGAGCGCCCGTCCACCCGTCGCAGACGGAGGCCGGACGGCTCCTCTGCGCCGGTGTCTATCTCGACCCCGCGTTCCGCGACCGGGTGATCGACGAGCTGTACGTCCACGAGGAGCGCTTCACCGCGCCCTCCTACGGATTCGACGCGGCCCGCGTCCTGGCCCACGCCCTGCGCGCCCGGCGCATCGAGATCGCCTGGGCGGTGGCGGTCGTCGCGGTCTGGGCCCTCGGGCTGCTGCTGCTCCAGACCTTCATCGTCTTCCTGATCGTCCCGGCGCTCCTGCTCAGCGGCGCCGGGGCGATCAAGCGGCGCCGCGACCGGACCGGCCGCGGCCCCCGGATCGTCGAGTACCTCCTGCGCGGGTACGCCGTCTGGATGCTCGGCAACGTCCTGTGGGGGGTGGTCGCCGGTTTCGCCGACGACCTCGTGAGTCCGATGCGCTTCTCGGAATCCGGCTGGTTCCTGCCGTACCTCGGCGAGACGGTCGTACGGAACCCGCTCGGCATCTTCGTGGAGTGGCCGCTGATGGGGCGGTTCCACGGGGAGGCGTACTCGTGGGTCGCCGTACTCGTCTTCCTCCTGCTCACGACCGTCGCCGGGCTCCAGCGCGGGCATCTCGCCCGCGTCCTGCACCTGTCGCTGGACCGTGAGGGCTACGCCGCCGGGGCGGGAGACCTGGTGGTGACGGGCCGGCGCTTCGGGCGGGCCCGCGCACGGATCCAGCGGATCCAGCACGCGCCCCTGGTCCTGTACGACGTGGCCAATCCGTTCTGCGGCGCCGGCCAGGCACACCTGCCGTGGCAGCTGTCCGTCGAACTGCGGCCGCGCGATGGCGGCGAGGCGCAGGCACAGGCGCTGGACAACGCCCAGATCGTGGACCGGATCCGGCCACGGCTGGAAGCCCTGCGCGTTCCGTCGCCGCACGGCTCGCGGGAGGCGGAGGCCTCCGTACTGGACCGTCTGCGCGAACTGGTCATCGACGAGTGCGTGTTCCTGCCGGCCGACGGGCCGCCCGACGTCGACTCCCTGGACCTGTCGGACGAGGCGTTCGCCGAGCACCGCGCCGCCGCCGTCGAGGAGGGCGGCGAGCGCCGCCGGCACTTCCTGCGCGTGCGGATCGGCGGCTGGGACGAGAACCTCGTCGTCACCGTCTTCATCCGCGTGCACACGCAGGGCGGCATGCTGATGCTGGAGGTGGCGCCGCACGTTCTGCTGCCCGTCCGGCCGGACTTCCAGCGGGCCGACGACACCGTCCAGCGGCAGCGGCGCAACTCCGTCTTCGCGAAGGTGGTCTGGGCGGTCGTCAACGGTGCGGGCGCGCTCGGCCCGGCGGTGCCGGCCCTGGTGCGCGCGGCCCGCATCCCGTGGCGGACGGCCACGGCGGGGCACGGCGTGGCGATCCCGGCGGGACCGGCCGTCTCCGTACGCGAACTCGCCTCGCAGACCGACGCCTCGCTGTTCCAGCTGATGGACCTGGACCGGTACCTGAAGACCGTCCAGGAGCGGATCGTCGGCGGGGTGGCCGAGGCCCTGCACGAGGCGGGCTGGCACACCAAGGAGTTCGCGGAGCGGGCCGTCAACGTCGCGGAGGGCGCGGTGTTCATCCAATCGGTGCACAACAGCGCCTTCGGCATCGGCGGCGTGAGCCACAACAGCGCCGTCAGCCACCAGGGTCCGGAGCCGGGCCGGGGCACGGGTGCGGGTGCGGGCAAGGAGAAGGGGAGAAGCGGTGGCAGCGAGCGGTGGTAGCGGCGGCGGTGGCGGTGGTGGCGGTGGCTCGGAACAGTCCGCGGTACGGATAGGCGACATCCACGGCAGCAGCTTCAGCATCGGCGGCTCCCACAACACCAACAGCACCGTCCACCACGGTGGCGGTACGGGGGACGGGCCGCAGCCGGGCGCCGAGGAACTCCTGGAGGCCGTACGGGAGCTGCGCGCGGCCCTCGTACGCCTGCCCCGCAGCCCCGACCGGGCGGCGCTGGACGGAGAACTGGACGAGGTGGCCGGGGTGTTGGAGGCGGGCGGCGAGGTGCGTCCGGGCCTGCCGGCCCGGCTGCGCGGGGCGCTGGAGAGATGGGCCCCGCTGGTGGACTCCGTGAGCGCGGCCACCGCCCTGGCGGCCCTGCTGACGACGCTGGGCGGCTGACGGTGGCCGAGGGGGAGGGCGGGGTCCGCTGGAACCCGCGGTCGCAGCGGTGGGAACGGGAGGCGCAGGCCCCGGCCGTGCCCCCTGCGCAGGCCCCGGCTGTGCCCCCTGCGCAGGCTCCGGCCGCGTCCCCGGCGCAGGCCCCGGCTGAGGCGCAAGGGGCGGCTGATGCCCCGGTGGGCTCCCCGTACGCGTACCCGCCGGAGCCGGCCCCCGAGCGGCGCCGGCGGATGCTGCTGGTGGCGGTGACGGCGGCCGGCGTGGCCGTGCTGGGCGCCGCCGCCGTGGCCGGGTGGCTGTACCTGGACCACAAGGGCCCGGACTCCGGGCCCGCGCGGGCCGAGTACACGCAGGTGCGGGACACGGTGGCCGGTTTCTCGGTCCGCATCCCCCCGGGCTGGGAGGCCAGTCCCGGTGAGACCGGATACGGGGCCGTCTACCGCCCCGCCGGAGGCGACCGGAGCGCGGGGCTCCAGGTCTTCCGGGCCACCGACGACACGATGACCGCCTGCCAGATCCTGCGCGAGTCCACGGTGGAACTGAGCAAGAACCCCGGCTACCGGGAGATCTCCAGGGAGCCCGTCGACGGTGACGGCTGCGAGCAGGTCTACGAGTACGAGGCCGCCCACGCCGTCGTCCGGCTCCTCGTCGCCTCCGACGACACCCGCTGGGTACTCCTGGTCTACGGCCCCAAGACCGACGTCCCCCTCGTCCGCAAGCAGCTCGCGACGGCGGTCGGATCCTTCCGGACGGACTGAGCGGGAGCCGCGGGAGCCGCGGGAGCGACGGGCGCCGGGCACCGCTGCACCGCCATCCGGCCGGATCAGCTGTGGTACATCCCCGGCGTGTAGTGCCCCGGCACCATGCGCGTCGTGACGCCGATCCGGTTCCAGACGTTGATCGTCGCGATCACGGCGATCAGCTGGGCCAGCTCGCGCTCCTCGAAGTGCTTCGCGGCCTTCTCGTACACCTCGTCCGGTACGAATCCGTCGGTCAGGACCGTCACCGCCTCGGTGAGTTCGATCGCGGCGAGCTCCTTCTCCGTGTAGAAGTGCCGCGACTCCTCCCAGGCGCCCAGCTGCACGATCCGCTCGACGCTCTCACCGGCCGCGATGGCGTCCTTGGTGTGCATGTCCAGGCAGAACGCGCAGTGGTTGAGCTGCGAGGCCCTGATCTTGACGAGTTCGACGAGGGCCGGGTCCAGGCCCTTCTTGGCGGCGATCTCCAGGCCCAGGACGGCCTTGTAGACCTCGGGGGCGAGCTTCGCCATGTGCATGCGGGGGGTGTGCTCGGTCGCGTTCTGCGTGTTCGTCATGTGATCCACCGTAGGAGACGGGCGGCCCGCCGCTATGGTCCATATCCATGACGGAATCCTGGGCCACTTTCGGCGCCGACCTGCATCTCGACCTCTCCGACGGGCGCGGACTGCGGGCCGGTCTCACCGAGGCGCTGCGCGAGGCGGCGCGCAGCGGCCGGCTGGCGGCCGGGACCCGGCTGCCGTCCTCCCGTTCGCTCGCCGTGGACCTGGGGATCGCGCGGAACACGGTCGCGGAGGCCTACGCCGAACTCGTCGCCGAGGGCTGGTTGACGGCCCGTCAGGGCTCGGGCACCCGGGTCGCGGAGCGGGCGAGGCCGCGCCGGGCGGCGGCGGCCGTCCGCGCACCCGGCGGCCGCCGCCCCGCGCGCCGCGGGCTCGCCTACAGCCTGCTGCCCGGCTCCCCGGACCTGAGCGGCTTCCCGCGGGCGGCCTGGCTCTCGGCGGCCCGGCGGGCGCTGACCGACGCGCCGAACGAGGCCTTCGGGTACGGGCCCGACGGGCGCGGCCGGCCCGAGCTGCGGGAGGCGCTGACCGGGTACCTGGCGCGGGCGCGCGGGGTGTACGCGGACCCGGAGCGGATCGTGCTGTGCGCCGGCTTCGCGCACGGGCTGACTGTGCTGGCCCGCGTGCTGCGGGCGCGGCGGGTACGGGAGATGGCGGTGGAGGGGTACGGCCTGGACGTCCACCGGAACCTGCTCACGGGGGCGGGCCTGCGGACCCGGCCGCTGGGGGTGGACGGGGACGGGGCCCGCACGGGGGAGCTGACCGCCGGGGTGGGCGCCGTCCTGCTGACCCCGGCGCACCAGTTCCCGACCGGGGCCGCCCTGACACCGGCCCGCCGGGCGGCGGCGGTCGACTGGGCCCGCACCACCGGCGGGCTGATCCTGGAAGACGACTACGACGGGGAGTTCCGCTACGACCGCCAGCCGGTGGGCGCCCTCCAAGGGCTGGACCCGGACCGGGTCGTCTACCTCGGCACGGCGAGCAAGTCCCTGGCGCCGGGGCTGCGGATGGGCTGGATGGTGGTCCCGCCGGGGCTGCTGGACGAGGTCCTGGCGGCCAAGGGCGTGAGCGACTGGACCTCCAGCGCGCTGGACCAGCTCACCCTGGCGGAGTTCATCACCTCGGGGGCGTACGACCGCCACGTGCGCGGCATGCGCCTGCGCTACCGGCGCCGCCGGGACGAACTCGTGGCGGCCGTCGGCGACCGGGTCGGCGTATCGGGGATCGCGGCGGGCCTCCACGCGGTGCTGGACCTCCCGGCGGGGACGGAACGCTCGGTCCTCCAGTCGGCCGCCTGGCAGGACCTGGCCGTGCAGGGCCTGGGCTGGTTCCGCCACCCGGAGGCGACCGCCGCCCCGCGCGACGCCCTGGTCGTCGGCTACGGCACCCCGCCGGACAGCGCCTGGACCCCCACTCTGGCGGCCCTGTCGGCGGCGCTGCCGTGAGGTCCGCCGCCGGGTGCGGAGCCCCAGGAGCGGCGCAGCCGGGGCCGGGTCACGTCGTAGGGGCCGGTTCCCCGAAGCGGGACAGGGCCAGGGAGCCGGCGAGGGCCACCGCGAAGCCGAGGACGGCCAGCCAGGTCAGGCCCTCGCGGGTGCGGTCGCCGAGCCAGGCCACGCCGGCGACCGCCGGGCCGACCGTTTCGCCCAGGACCAGGCCGGCCGTCGCCGCCGTCACCGAGCCGCGCTGCAGGGCCGAGGTGAGCAGGAGGAAGGCCGCGCCGCCACCCAGGAGGAGGGCGTACAGGGCGGGGTTGCCCAGGTCCGGAACGGAGTCGATGAGGCGGACGGCGACCTCGACGACGCCGAAGCCGGTGCCCGAGGCCAAGCCGAGCACCAGCGCCCGCGGCCCGTCGGGGAGCCGGCCGGCCGCCGCGCCGACCAGCAGCACCAGCCCCGCCACTCCCAGCAGCCCCAGTTTCAGGGCGAGCGAGCCCGCCCCCGAGCCCTCCTCGCCGGAGGCCAGCCCCAGCATCAGCAGCCCCGCGCACACCACCGCCACCGCGCCCCACTCCGTACGCGACAGCCGGACGCTCAGCAGCCGGGCCGCGACCACCGCCGTCACCGCCAGGCTCGCGGCCAGCGCGGCCCCGACCGTGTAGAGGGGGACGTGGCGCAGCGCGATGATCTGGAGCACGAAGCCCATCGCGTCCAGGCCCAGACCGGCGAGATACCGCCACTGCCGGAGCGCCCGCAGGAACAGCGCCGGGTCCACTCCGGATCCCGTCCCCGGCTCCGCCGCCCGCGCCGCGACCGCCTGCAGAACGGACGCCGTACCGAAGCAGGCCGCCGCACCCAGTGCGCAAATCATCCCAATGAGCACGAACTGACTCTAGGTCACGGATCTGAGGACGGCCGGATTCCATCGGCCCGGGGCCCCGCTCTAGTCTGTCGGCAGCACGCCAGGACCTAGGGGGAGCAGCAGGTATGGACACCAGCAGCACCAACAAGCGCCGTATGCGCTCCGGCGCCGTCGCACTCGGCGGCATGGGCCTGCTCGCGGCCACGCTCGTGGCCTGCGGCAGCAGCAACGAGCCGGACAAGCGCTGCGCGTCGCGCTCCACGCTGGAACACCTGAACAACAAGGAGTGCAAGAGCGGCGGCAGCGGCGCGTACTACTACGGCGGCACCGTCCACAACGGCAAGGTCACCGGCGGCAGCTTCGACAAGTCCGCGGTCACCCGCGGCGGCATCGGGGGCCACTCCAGCTCCGGCTCCAGCGGCGGCTGAGGAAACCGGAACCCATGCAGCGGCACACCATCGAGCCCCGCCCCGACTGGCAGAAGACCGTCGAGGAACAGGGGCTGATCTACCCCCTCACCCGGTACCCCGACGACTCCCTGCGTCCCTACTGGGACGAGAGCGCGTACTACGCCTTCACGCTCCCCGAGGTGGAGGCGCTGGAGAACGTGGTCGAGGAACTGCACGCCATGTGCCTGGCCGCGGCCGCGCACATCGTCGAGCACGACCGGTTCGCGGACCTCGGCATCACCGACCCCCGACTGGCCTCGCTGATCGCCGAATCCTGGCGCCGCCGCGCCGAACAGCCCTCCCTCTACGGCCGTTTCGACCTGCGCTACGACGGCAGCGGCAGCCCGGCCAAGATGCTGGAGTACAACGCCGACACCCCGACCTCCCTGGTGGAGGCGGCCAGTCCGCAGTGGTTCTGGATGGAGGAGCGCTTCCCCGGCGCCGACCAGTGGAACTCCCTCCACGAGCGCCTCGTCGACGCCTGGCGCCGGCAGGCCGAACTGCTGCCGCCCGGCCCCCTGCACTTCGCGCACTCCGAGACCGACGAGCTCGGCGAGGACCTGATGACGGTCGCCTACCTGCAGGAGACCGCCGAGCAGGCGGGCCTGGACACCCAGGCCCTGTCCGTCGAGCAGATCGGCTGGGACAGCCTCTCCGGCCGCTTCGTGGACGAGAAGCTCCGCTTCATCCGCAGCTGCTTCAAGCTCTACCCGTGGGAGTGGCTGGCCACGGACCAGTTCGGCCCGCAGGTCCTCGGCACCTACGACCACGGCGGCGGCTCCGGCACCACCTGCTGGATCGAGCCGCTGTGGAAGATGCTGCTGTCCAACAAGGCGCTGCTCGCGATCCTGTGGGAGCTCTTCCCGGAGCACCCGAACCTGCTGCCCGCCTACCTCGACGGCCCGCGCGAGCTGGCCGAGGAGGGCGGTTACGCCGCCAAGCCGCTGCTCGGCCGCGAGGGCGCCGGGGTCACCCTCCACGAACCCGGCGGCGAGCCCTTCGTGGCGCGGGACGACGAGAAGTACTGCTTCCAGGGCCTGGCCCCGCTGCCCGACTTCGACGGCAACCGGGTGGTGCTCGGCGCGTGGGTCGTCGAGGACGAGGCGGCGGGGCTCGGCATCCGCGAATCGGCGGGGCCGGTCACGGACGAGTACGCCCGCTTCCTGCCCCACGTGATCCTGTAGGGAGCAGCAGTACCCGGCCGGATGGTCAGGCGAGGACGGACCGGAGCTGCTCCAGGCCCCAGTCCAGGTCCTCCTTGCCGATCACCAGCGGCGGGGCGATCCGGATCGTCGATCCGTGGGTGTCCTTCACCAGTACGCCCCGTTCCATCAGCTTCTCGGAGATCTCCCGTCCGGTCCCGCGGGACGGGTCGAGGTCCACGCCCGCCCACAGCCCCCGGCCCCGTACGGCGGTCACCGCGCCACCGCCGACCAGCAGGTTCAGCTCCCGGTGCAGGTGGTCGCCGAGCTCGGCGGCGCGCTGCTGGTACTCGCCGGTCTTCAGCATCGCGATGACCTCCAGGGCGACGGCGCAGGCCAGCGGGTTCCCGCCGAAGGTGGACCCGTGCTCGCCCGGCCGGAACACCCCGAGCACGTCCCGGTCGGCGACCACGGCCGAGACGGGCACCACCCCGCCGCCGAGCGCCTTGCCGAGGACGTACACGTCGGGGACGACGCCCTCGTGCTCGCACGCGAAGGTCCGGCCGGTGCGGCCCAGCCCCGACTGGATCTCGTCCGCCATGAACAGGACGTTCCGTTCGCGCGTGAGCTCCCGTACGCCGCTCAGGTACCCGGCGGGCGGCACCAGCACCCCCGCCTCGCCCTGGATCGGCTCCAGCAGGACGGCGACGGTGTGCGCGGTGACCGCCGACTCCATCGCGGTCAGGTCGCCGTACGGGACGATCTCGAAGCCGGGGGTGTAGGGGCCGTAGTGGTCGCGGGCCTCGTGGTCCGTGGAGAAGGAGACGATCGTCGTCGTCCGGCCGTGGAAGTTGTTCGCCGCGACCACGATCTTGGCGTGGCCGTCCGGGACTCCCTTGACCTCGTACCCCCACTTGCGGGCGGTCTTCACCGCCGTCTCCACGGCCTCCGCGCCCGTGTTCATGGGCAGCACCATCTCCTTGCCGCACAGCGCGGCGAGTTCGGCGCAGAAGTCGGCGAAGCGGTCGTGGAAGAAGGCGCGCGAGGTGAGCGTGACGCGGTCCAGCTGCGCGTGGGCGGCGTCGAGCAGGCGGCGGTTGCCGTGCCCGAAGTTGAGCGCCGAGTAGCCGGCGAGCATGTCCAGGTACCGGCGGCCCTCCACGTCGGTCATCCACGCGCCGTCCGCGGACGCGACGACGACGGGCAGCGGGTGATAGGTGTGCGCGCTGTGCGCGTCGGCGGAACGGATGGCATCAGCAGTTGTCGACACGGGGTCTCCGATCGTCCGTCAGGCCTGTGACGAGGGTGGCGTCACCCTCCATCCTCGCTCGCGGACGGCACGGAGAAACCTTTCCCGCGGCGCGCCCGCTAAGGTGGTCGGTACGCACGGCGACTGGCGTACGGAGAACGAACTCCGGGGGAGTCGTGCGCGCTCGACCGCACACAGGGCCGCTCGCCTGGGCCTCGCGGGGTACCGATCACATCGACCCCGGAGGAGCCCGCCATGTCCGCGAGCCGCCATCCCGCCCTTTTCGCGACCGACCCCGAGCTGGCGTCGTTCGTCGCGGCGGAGGAAACCCTGCAGGCCGAGACCCTGCGTCTGATCCCCAGTGAGAACTACGTGTCCGCCGCCGTCCTCGAGGCCTCGGGCACGGTGCTGCAGAACAAGTACAGCGAGGGCTACCCGGGCCGCCGCTACTACGAGGGTCAGCAGAACATCGACCGGGTCGAGGCACTGGCCGTCGAGCGGGCGAAGGGCCTGTTCGGGGTGGACCACGCCAATGTCCAGCCGTACTCCGGCTCGCCCGCGAACCTGGCCGTCTACCTGGCCTTCGCGAAGCCGGGCGACACGGTGATGGGCATGGCGCTGCCGATGGGCGGGCACCTGACGCACGGCTGGGGCGTCTCGGCGACGGGTTCGTGGTTCCGGGGCGTGCAGTACGGGGTCCAGCCCGGCACCGGGCTGATCGACTACGACGCGGTGCGCGACCTGGCTCTCGCCGAGCGCCCGAAGATCATTTTCTGTGGCGGTACGGCGCTGCCCCGCACGATCGACTTCGCCGCCTTCGCGTCGATCGCCGAGGAGGCCGGCTCCGTCCTCGTCGCGGACGTGGCCCACATCGCGGGTCTGATCGCGGGCGGGGCGCACCCGTCCCCGGCGGATCACGCGGACGTGATCTCGACGACCACGCACAAGACGCTGCGCGGGCCGCGGGGCGCGATGCTGATGTGCCGGGAGGAGCACGCGAAGGCCATCGACAAGGCCGTGTTCCCCGGGCTCCAGGGCGGGCCGCACAACCAGACGACGGCCGGTATCGCGGTCGCGCTGCACGAGGCGGCGCAGCCGGCCTTCGTCTCGTACGCGCACGCGGTCGTGGCGAACGCCAAGGCCCTGGCGGAGGCCCTGCTGGCGCGGGGCTTCGACCTGGTGTCGGGCGGTACGGACAACCACCTGATCCTGATGGACCTCACCTCGCGGGACGTGCCGGGCAAGGTGGCGGCCAAGGCCCTGGACCGGGCGGGCATCGTGGTGAACTACAACACGGTGCCGTTCGATCCGCGCAAGCCGTTCGACCCGTCGGGGATCCGGATCGGCACGCCGTCGCTGACGTCGCGCGGCCTCGGGACCGGCCACATGCCCCAGGTCGCGGAGTGGATCGCGCGGGCGGTCGACGCCGCCGCGAAGGGGGACGAGGCCGCGCTCGGGACGATCCGGTCCGAGGTCGCGACCCTGATGGCCGCCCACCCGGCCCCGGGCCTCCCGCTGTCCTGACCCTGCGGCGGCGGGGCTGGATGTCGCTCGGCGAGGCCGGACTGTGTGGTGCCCTGCGGTCCATCCAGCGGCGCTGAACAGGCGGCAGCGGCCACATCCAGCCCGCCCGGCGTTCGAGGGCGCACCCGGGCCGAAGGCGCCGGGTCCGTGTCGGAGGCACGGCCGCGCCCTGCGTGGGGGCAGCGCCCGCCGAGCCCCGCCCAGCGGCGCCGCAAGGCCGCGCCCGGGAGCCGCGCGGCACGCTCCGAGCGGAAAGCGGCCGCTTGGCCGGGGCGGGATCCGGACGGGCCTCTACCGGGCGGTACGGCGGCCCGGCGCGGGGCCGCCCGCCGCGACGCGGAAGGATCCGGCCGGCGGCGGGCCCGAGCCCGCCCCCGCACCTGAGAGAATGAAGCCATGGCTTCTGATCGTCCTCGCGCGCTCTCCGGCATCCAGCCCACCTCCGGCTCGTTCCACCTCGGGAACTACCTCGGAGCCATCCGCCAGTACGTCGCCCTCCAGGAGACGCACGACGCGTTCTACATGGTGGTCGACCTGCACGCGATCACCATGCCGCAGGATCCGAAGGACCTCCGCGCGAACACCCGCCTCTCCGCCGCGCAGCTCCTCGCCGCCGGCCTGGACCCCGAGCGCTGCACGCTCTTCATCCAGAGCCACGTGCCCGAGCACGCGCAGCTCGGCTGGGTCATGAACTGCATCACCGGCTTCGGCGAGGCCAGCCGGATGACCCAGTTCAAGGACAAGTCCGCCAAGCAGGGCGCCAACAACGCCACCGTCGGGCTGTTCACGTACCCGATCCTCCAGGTCGCCGACATCCTGCTCTACCAGGCGGACGCCGTCCCGGTCGGCGAGGACCAGCGCCAGCACATCGAGCTGACCCGCGACCTCGCCGAGCGCTTCAACCAGCGCTTCGGCCAGACCTTCACCCTCCCCGCCGCGCACATCGTCAAGGAGGTCGCGAAGATCTACGACCTCCAGGACCCGGCGATCAAGATGTCGAAGTCCGCGTCCTCGCCCAAGGGCCTGATCAACCTCCTCGACGAGCCCAAGGTCACCGAGAAGAAGATCAAGAGCGCGGTCACCGACACCGAGGCCGAGATCCGTTTCGACACGGAGAAGAAGCCCGGCGTCAGCAACCTGCTCACGATCTACTCGACCCTCACCGGCGAGACGATCCCCGCCCTGGAGGCCCGCTACGAGGGCAAGGGCTACGGCGCGCTGAAGACCGACCTGGCCGGCGTGATGGTCGATTTCGTCACACCCTTCAAGCAGCGTACCCAGGAATACCTGGACGACCCGGAAACGCTGGACTCCATCCTGGCCAAGGGCGCGGAGAAGGCCCGCGCCGTCGCCGCCGAGACCCTCGCGCAGGCGTACGACCGCCTCGGATTCCTGCCCGCCAAGCACTGACGCGGGCACCGGGGCAAAGAGGCCCTGGCGAGACCGGGGGTGCTGGCCTCACACTGGCGGCAGCAGTCCATCCCGACACACGGAGGAGAGATACGTGGGGACCGTAACGCTCGGCGTTTCGATCGCGGTCCCGGAGCCGTACGGCAGCCAGCTCCAGCAGCTGCGCGCCGGCTTCGGGGACGCCGCCGCGCACGGCATCCCCACGCACGTCACCCTCGTCCCGCCGACCGAGGTGGAGGCGGACCGGCTCCCGGGGATCCGCGCCCACCTCGCCGAGGTCGCCGCCGCCTTCCGGGCCTTCCGGATGCGGCTGGAGGGGACGGGAACCTTCCGCCCCCTCTCGCCGGTCGTCTTCGTCCAGGTCGTCGAGGGCGCCGAGGGCTGCACCCGCCTCCAGGGCGAGGTCCGCGACCCCGACGGGCCGCTCAGCCGCGAGCTGGCGTTCCCGTACCACCCCCACGTCACGGTCGCCCACGGGATCTCCGAGGAGGCGATGGACCTGGCGTTCGCGACCCTCGCCGCGTACGCGGCCGAGTGGGTCTGCGCGGGCTTCGCGCTCTACGAGCAGGGCTCGGACGGTGTCTGGCGCAAGCTGCGCGAGTACCCGTTCGGCACCGGTCCGACGGGCGTCCCGGCGCAGCTGGGGTCACCGGCCGACGAAGCGGCCGGGACGACGGCGCTGCCTTCCTGACGGAGCGGCCGCAGGGCCTGGTAGGTGTGGAACCTGAGCCTGCGCAGGACCAGGGCGTGGAACGGACGGTCCGTCCGGGGCACTTCGCGAAAAGTCACAGTCGACGACCGTAGTACCCGAAACGGGCAATACCGGCTATTTCCGACAGCTCAATTACGGTGACTTCATGGACTGGCTGACGAAACTCCCGGTGATCGGCCCCCTGGTGTCGCGTCTGATGCGGACACACGCATGGCGCTCGTACGAACGCCTGGACCGCGTGCACTGGAGCCGGCTCGCCGCGGCGATCACCTTCATCAGCTTCCTCGCGCTCTTCCCCCTGATCACCGTGGCCGCCTCCGTCGGCGCCGGACTCCTGAGCCAGGACCAGCTCGACCGGCTCCAGAAGAGCCTCGCCGAACAGGTTCCCGGCATCTCCGACCAGCTCGACATCGAGGCCCTCGTGGCGAACGCCGGCACCGTCGGCCTCGTCGCCGGCGCCCTCCTCCTCTTCACCGGCATCGGCTGGGTGGGCTCCATGCGGGACTGCCTGCGCGCCGTGTGGGAGAAGGACGACGAGGACGAGGGGAACCCCTTCGCCCGCAAGGGCAAGGACGGGCTGGTGCTGCTCGGCCTCGGCGGCGTCGGCCTGGCCTCGGCCGCCGCCTCGATCTTCGGCGCCAGCGCGGTCGGCAAGACCGCCGAGTGGCTCGGCATCCCGCGCGAGGGCATCGGCGGCGCGCTGCTGCGCTCGGGCGCCTTCCTCGTCGGCGTCCTGGCCGCGTTCCTGCTGCTGCTGTACGTCCTGACCCTGCTCCCCGGCGTCGAACCGCCGCGCGCCCGCCTGATCCAGGCCGCCCTCATCGGCGCGGCGGGCTTCGAGCTGCTCAAGCTGCTGCTCAGCGGCTACATCCGCGAGGTCGCCGCGAAGAGCATGTACGGGGCCTTCGGCGTGCCGATCGCCCTGCTGCTCTGGATCAACTTCACGGCGAAACTGCTCCTGTTCGTCGCGGCCTGGACGGCGACCCGCGACGACGAAGCCGAGGAGAAGGCCGCCGACGCGAAGGCGGCGCACACGTAGCCGTCCGTCGCTCAGCCGATCTCCTTCGGGTGAATCCGGAGATCATCCGCGCAGGGAGGGGGTAGGTCGGCCGCGAGGTTCCGTGCACGATGCAACGGGATCGACGACACCGATCGTCATGGCCGCACCTGGAGGGCACATGTCCGCTTCACGCCGTCTGCGCAAGCTCCTCACCACGACCGCCGCCGCCCTGCTCCTCTCCGTCGCCGGGGCCGGACTGGCCGCCCCCGCGAGCGGCGCCCCCGCCACCGCACCGAGCGCACTGCGCGACGTACGGGTGCCGCCCGCGTTCCACGCCGGTGGGGTCTGGTACCTCTACCAGACCAACGCCACCGTGCGGGTGGACCTGAGGCAGGACAGGGACGGGTACCTCTTCGGAACCGTCTCCTCCGGCAACACGGTGGGGACCCTCCGGGACGGCCTCGTGGACGGGGAGAACATCTACTTCACCGTCGGCTGGAACCACGGGCCCGTCGGCCGCTACACCGGCGTCCGCGGCCCGGACGGCCGGCTCTCCGGCACCACGTTCGACCTGACCAACCCCTCCAGCCAGTCGTCCTGGCGCACCGACCGCATGTTCTGACGCAACGGCACAGGGCCCCGCGCCACGCCACGGGGCCCTCACCGCCATGCTGCGGTCACAGCGGCTAGACGAGGTCCTCGCCCCGGCTGCGGCGGCCGCGCGGCCAGCGCCGGTTGACCACGAACGCCCCGCCCGCCAGCACGGCCATCGCCCCGCCCGCGACACCCAGCGCCGTACCGATGCCGCTCGAGCCCGCACCGCCCGCCGACGGGTGGTTCTCGTGGGACTGGGCCGGCGAGCCGAGCGAGGAGGTGTCCTCGCTCTTCGGCGGCACCAGCTCACCCACCGGCTTGACCTTCCCCGCCGCCGCGAAACCCCAGTCGAACAGCGCTGCGGTCTCCTCGTACACCGAGTTGGCGCCGCCCGCGCCCGGGTTCATCACCGTGACGAGCAGCTTGCGCTCGCCCTTCTGCGCCGCGCCGGTGAAGGTGGAGCCGGCCATCGTCGTGTTGCCGTTCTTGACCCCGGCGATGCCCTTGTACGGGGAGATGCCGCCCGCGCCCGTCATCAGCCGGTTGGTGTTCTGGATCTCGAAGTAGTCCCGCGGCTTGCCGGGCTCCTGGAGGCCGGGGAACTTGGCCTCGACCGTGCCGCAGTACTCCCGGAAGTCGTGCTTCTGCAGACCGGAGCGGGCGATCAGGGTGAGGTCGTACGCACTCGACACCTGATCCGGGGCGTCGTACCCGTCGGGCGACACCACGTGCGTGTCCAGCGCCTGGAGCTCCTCCGCGTGCGCCTGCATGTCCCTGACCGTCTTCTCGATGCCGCCGTTCATGGCCGACAGCACGTGCACGGCGTCGTTCCCCGACCTCAGGAACACCCCGAGCCACAGGTCGTGGACGCTGTATTCGTGGTCCTCCTTGACCCCGACCAGACTGCTGCCCGGGCCCACGCCCTCCATGTCCTCATCGGTGACCTTGTGGATCTGCTCCTTGGGCAGGCCCGGCAGCACGGTGTCCGCGAAGAGCATCTTCATGGTGGAGGCCGGGGGGAGCCGCCAGTGCGCGTTGTGCGCGGCCAGCACCTCGCCGGACTCGGCGTCCGCCACGATCCACGAGCGCCCCGTCAGGTTCGAGGGCAGGGCGGGCGCTCCGGCCAGCAGGCTGACCTGGGTTCCCGGCCGGCCGAGCAGGGCCCCGCCGACCGTGGACATCGACGCCGGGGGCGCGGGAGCCGCCGGGGCCTTCGCGGTCTTGGGCGTCTTCGGCGGCTGCGCCTTCCCGTCGGCCGGCGGGGTCGGCGCGGCATGCGCGGGGGCCGTGAGCATCGCGGGCACCAGCAGCACGGCGGAAAGGACCGTCAGCGCGGTCATCTTTACGGACACGCAGGTGAAAGTACCTCCCGATCGGCTGCACGGCGGCGCTGACCGGCCCATTCGGTACAACCACTGCCGGGACAGCCCACCCCGGCGCGTCCGTCCTGGGGACCGAACCGATACTGGGGCCATGAAACTCAGCCGTACCGCCTCCTGGTTCCTGCTCTCCTTCGGAGTGTGGAGCTGGTTCATCTGGGTGTCTTTCGTCCGGAACCTGTGGAAGAACGGCAGCGGGCTGGCATTCGATGCGGCGGGCGACCCCACGGCCTACTTCTGGGTGCACCTGACGCTCGCGGTGACGTCCTTTCTCCTGGGGACGGCCGTCGGCGTGATCGGGTTGCGCGGGGTCCGGGCGCTGCGGCGTGCATCACGCGGGGAGCAGGACGCGCAGCAGCCGGGCGCGCAGGGCCAGGGCGAGAAGGAGCAGGACGCATGAGGATCGCCGTCTTCGCGCTGGTCGCGCTCGCGGTCATCGCCCTCCTGGTGCTGGTCCACCGCTGGCTGTGGATCCGCCTCGTCCGCGACACCACCGCCCCCGGCGGCCTGCCCCGCCGCGTCGGTACCGCCTTGGCCATCGCCCTGCCCCTCCTCTCCGTGGCCGCGCTGACCGCGGGACGCGCGGGTGTTCCCTTCCCGATCGAGCAGGCCGTGGCCTGGCCCGGGTTCCTCTGGCTCGCGGTACTCCTGTACCTGACCCTGACGATGCTGGTCGCGGAGCCGATCCGCGCGCTGTTGCTCCGCCGACTGGCCCACCGGGTCCCCTCCGAAGTGGCGGACACGGCCCCCGGTGTGCGTCAGGAAGGCGCCGGCACGACCGCGACGACGACCACCACCACCGCCGTCGCCTCCCCCCTCGCGCCCGCCGCGCCCGCCGCGCCCGCCACACCGCCCGCGGACGGCGTGACCCGCCGCCGGTTCGTCGCGCGAGCGGTCGGCGGGGCGGCCGCCGCCGTGGCCCTGGGGACCGTCGCGAACGGGGCGTACGGCACGCACGGCGTCCTGCGCGGGCCCAGTGTCCGGCGCGTGCAGGTCCCCCTGGCCAAACTGCCGCGCGCCGCGCACGGCTTCCGGATCGCCGTCGTCAGCGACGTCCACCTCGGCCCGATCCTCGGCCGCGCCCACACCCAGCGCATCGTGGACACCGTCAACCGGACCCAGCCCGACCTCATCGCCATCGTCGGCGACCTCGTCGACGGCGACGTCCACGACCTCGGACCGGCCGCCGAGCCGCTGCGCCGGCTCACCGCCCGGCACGGCACGTACTTCGTGACCGGGAACCACGAGTACTTCTCCGGCGCCCAGCAGTGGATCGACCACGTCCGCGAGCTCGGACTGACCCCGCTGGAGAACGCCCGCCGCGCGCTCCCGTACTTCGACCTCGCCGGGGTCAACGACATCGCGGGCGAGACCGAGGGCCACGGCCCCGACTTCGCGGCGGCGCTCGGCGACCGCGACCGCGCCCGTACCGCCGTACTCCTCGCCCACCAGCCCGTCGTCATCCACGACGCCGTCAAGCACGGCGTCGACCTCCAGCTCTCCGGCCACACCCACGGCGGCCAGCTGTGGCCCGGCAACTACCTCGCCGAGCTCGCCAACCCCACCGTCGCCGGTCTGGAGCGGTACGGCGACACCCAGCTCTGGGTGTCCCGCGGAGCCGGAGCCTGGGGACCCCCGGTCCGGGTCGGCGCGCCGTCCGACATCACGGTCGTCGAACTCGCCTCGTACCAGGCCTGACCCGCCCGGAGGCGGGGCTTCCCGGATCCTGGAGGCCTGGCCCTATGCGGACTTCGGGTCCGCGGGGCCGGGCTCCGGAGCCGGGTCCGGGGCCGAGGCCCGCTTGCGGGCACCGGCCGTGGCCGTCTGCGCCATACCGGGCAGGAAGTCCGCGAACAGCTCGTGCAGCTCGCGCACCAGCGGCCGCAGCACCCGGAACCGGGCCAGCACGATGCCCCGCGTCGTCAGCTGCGCGCCGCGCTCGGCGAGGCGCCGCGTCTTCTCGCTGTTCGGCGACCGGTCGAAGACCCAGTACAGGACCAGGCCCATCTGCGAGAGCCACATCAGCTCCGGCAGGACGTCGGCCAGCTCGGCCGGCACCTTGGTCTTCGCCCCCGCGAGCACCTCGCGGTGGATGTCGATCGCCGCCTGCCGCGCGTCCTCCGACTCCGGGGAGAACGGGCTGAGCGGACTCTCAGGGTCCGCCGCGTTCTTGAAGAACTGCGAGGCGAACTCGTGGTACGGGGCCGCGATGTCCATCCAGCTCGTCAGTACGCCCGCGAGCCGCTTCTGCAGATCGGTCTCGCTGTCCAGGATGGGCCGGACCGCCGCCTGGTGCGCGGCGCCGATCCGGTCGTAGAACCCCTGGACGAGGTGTTCCTTCGATTCGAAGTAGTAATAGGCGTTGCCGACCGAGACACCGGCCTCCTTCGCGATACCCCGCATCGTCGTCTTGTCGAAGCCGCGCTCCTGGAAGAGGCGGAGCGCGGTTTCGAGGATGAGCGTGCGGGTCTGCTCGCTCTTGGGAGCCTTCTGATCAGTCACGGTGCACGAGCCTATCGGGGGACGGCGCACTGGTCGTCACAGGCCGGGTACTCCGCCCCCGGCGGATGGCCCTCGGTCCGTACCGCCGCCCGCCACTTGGAGGCCGTGTACATGGCAGCCCGGGCGAAGGGCCGTCCGGCGGGCGTGGCGAGCCAGTTGGCCTTCGGGCGGTGCTCGGCCAGGGCCCACAGGCACACGATGAAGGCGTCGGTCCCGGTCCACACCTGTCCACAGTCCCCGATCACGGTGATCTCCTTCAGCGTCGACTCGTGGTCGAGCTCCGGGTACCGCCGCCGCGCCTCGAACGACGCGGCGGGCATGAGCCGCAGGGATACCAGCCGGCGCTGTGCGAGCAGCCAGTGCCTGATGTGCACGCAGAGCGGACAGTCGGCGTCGTAGAGCACGGTCAGGCGGTGCACCGCCGACGACCGGGGGCCGGCCACCGGTCAGGCCCCGGCCGGAGCGGTCCACCCCTGCGGGGCGACCGGCGGGGTCTGCTGCCGCTCCATGATCCCGCGGCGGCGCATCTTGTTGAGCACCCACACGTTTCCGAGGTGCATGACCCCGAGGACGAGCAGGACGACACCGAGCTTGACCGACAGCGCCTCGAAGAGGCCGCGGGCCTGGACTATCTCCTCGCCCGAGCGGAGGTAGAGGGTCACGAAGCCGACGTTGACGAGGTAGAAGCCGACGACGAGGAGCTGGTTGACGGCGTCCGCGAGCTTCTCGTTGCCCTGGAGGACGTCGCCGATGAAGACGCGGCCGTTGCGGCTGAGCGTACGGGCGACCCAGACGGTGAGCCCGATGCTGATGAGCAGGTAGATGACGTACGCGACCACGGTGAGGTCCACAGCCCTCAGCCTCCTTTGAACATGTTCAACTGCTGACGGGCATGACTGTAGGGCCTTTTTTGAACAGGTTCAAGGGGTGGAGGGGGGCGGCGCCGTGCGCGAATGCCGGAGGGGTGGGCCCCCACCGGCGCCCACCCCTCCCGTCAGAGGCCGAACAGCACTCCGCGCCAGGTCCATCCCGCGGCGAGGACCGTGTCCCGCAGCGGGTTCTTCACGTCGCGGGTATCGAAGCGGAGCGTCTCGACCTTGCGCCGGCGACCGTCCGGCCCCTTCTTGAACTCCCACTGCTTGTACACCGCGATCCCCGGGCCGCGGGCGTACTGCTCACGGGAGGATTCGTGCGACGGCTCCCATCGCTCGTCGAGCGCCCGCACCTCGCGCGTGGACGCGACCAGCCGCATCCGGATCTTGAACGTCAGCCGCAGTTCCCGGACCCGGCAGTCCGCGACCAGGTCGCACCCTTCCTTCGGGAAGCCCTGGCGTATGACGAACGGCAGGCCCGTGTCGTTGAGCGCCAGCAGCGCCTCCCGCACCTCCACGGCGGGCCGCGGTCGGATGCCCGGGGCGGGGTGCCTGGTGCCCGTGAACCTGTCCCAGAGCCGGCCCATCAGAGCTTGAACACGACTCCCCGCCAGCTCCATCCGGCGGCGAGCACGGCCTCCCGCAGCGGGTCCTTCAGCTGGGCGGTGTCGAAGTCGAAGACCTCCGTCCTGTGCAGGCTGCCGTCCTCGCCCCGCTCGACCGACCAGCGCTTCGACACGGTCTTCACCTGCCCGCGGGACTGCTCGGCCGCGATCGCCAGCCGGGGCGTGTTCCCGGCCCACGTGACGTCCCACTGCTCGTCGAGGGCGCGGACCTCGTGCTTCTCCGGGACCAGGCGCATCCGGACCTTGAGGGTCCGGGTCAGCTGGGTGCGTACGAAGAAGGTGTTCCAGGCAGGTTCCAGGATCCGCCACTCGGCCAGCAGGTCGGCCTTCTCCGCGGGGGCGGCGTTGCGTACGGCGTACGCCACGTCCGGAGCGTTGAGCGCGAGCAGCGCGGCCCGGACCTCCTCGGCGGAACGCGGTGCGACTCCGCCCGCGGGGTGCCGGGTGCCGGTCAGTTTGTCGAAGAGGCCCATCGGATCAGCCTTCCTCCGCCCGGCTCTCCGGGCGGACGGTGCGCAGGAACTCCTGGAAGTCGCCCAGCACGCTGTCGTGCTGGGCCGCGGTGGCGGTCAGGACCATCTTGATCACCGCACGCTTCTCCGGGTCCTCGGCGTCGACCACGGCCAAGTAGACGTGGGACTGGACGAGGTCGCGGCGCGCGCCGCCGGCGAGGGCCGAGAACGTCAGCCGCTGGGTCAGGCCCGGGGAGTCCGCGGAGCCGATCTCCCGGCGGTGGACCACGGCCACCGACTCGGCGACCTCGTGCAGGTTCTGCACCGACGCGTCGGCGAGGCCCTCCAGCGTCGTCTCCTCCGGCAGGAACTCGCCCTCGATGGTGATGTTGGCCGTGAACCCGGCATCCGGATGCGGATGCAGCGCGACGAAGGCCACGCCCGGGGCGTTGACCGCGTCCGGCGGGGCCGGGCGCCAGCCCTCCGGCAGGCGGAACTCGATCGGCACGGGCAGTGTCGTGGACATTCAGGACCTTCCTTCCAGGGCAAAGTACATCAGTCGAACCAGCTGACGACTTCGTCCTTGGCGCCGCCGGCGAAGTCGCCGACCGCGTCCGCCGCATCGCCCACCGCGTCGGCCGCGTCGCCCGCGGCGTTGGTGAACTTGTCCGGGTCGAAGGTGAACTCGGCGCCCACCGAACCGCCGAACCCGAGGGCGAGGCCCGCCTTGCCGCCGATGTGGAACTTGCCGTCCTCGCCCTTGCCGAAGGTCACGTTCGCCTCGGCGCCGACGCCGGCCCAGCCCTCGGCGGTCCCGCCGGCGCCGATGCCCGCGACCTCGCCGCCCCCGGCGACGCCGGCCTTGCCGCCGGCGAACGCCTTCGCTCCGGCGTTCACGCCCTCCAGGCCCACCCCGGCACTGACCCCGGCCTCGCCGCCGGCGAATCCCTCGACGCGGCCGTAGCCGCCGACGTGCCCGTATTCGACCCGGCCCTCGTTCAGGGCCCGGATGCCCACGGACGCCTCGGCCTTGCCGACGAGGCCCTTGTTGGTGGCGCCGTAGTTCGCCGTGGCCCGGGCTCCGCCGTACCAGTCCTCGACCCCGGAGAGCTTCACGCCGCCCAGGGTGGTCGAGCCCTCCGCCTTCGCGTGGAAGAGGTCGGCGTACGCCTTGACCGAGCCCTCCTTGCCGTACTTGGTCCCGCTGACCGTGAAACCGGCGTCGGGCCCGGTCACGCTGACCTTGCCCTCGCTGTCGGTCTTCGTCTCGGCCTTGGACTCGTCCGGCTTCTTGACCTTCGCCAGGTCGCCCTCGGCGTAGTGGTTGAACCCGGAGAGGGTCTGGTCGGCGCCCTTGCCGAAGGCGTCCCGGTTGCTGTCGACGACGGCGGCCTCGAGGGCGGTCTTGACGAGTCCGTCGGCCTCGGTGACGGCCTTCACCCGGTCGTTGATGTGCGTCTGCCACTTGGCGACCGCTTCGCGGATGATCGTCTGGCCGTCGGGGTCGTGGTGGTAGGCGCTGCGCTCGGAAGGGGTGAGCTTCGCGTAGTCGAAGGCGACGTGTCCCTGCTCGGAGACGGTCATGCCGGCGGCTATCGCGTCGTCGCGGCCGCTCTCGAGCTTCTTCTTGAGGTCGGTGAACTTCTCGTGCGCGTCGCGCAGCAGGCTCGCGATCGCCTTGGCCTGGCTCTGCGCGGCCGCGTACTCGTAGCGGGTCGCCGCGAAGCCGGTGTGGGCGGTTCCGGCGCTGAGACCGGACCAGTTGTCGCCCATGGTGATCTTCTGGACGGTCTCGCCGTAGCGGGTCTCGACCTTCTTCAGCTCGCCCGCCATCGCGTCCCACTGGGCGGCGGCCGCCGTCAGCAGGCCCAGGTCCGTGGTCATGACTTCCGCATAGGTCAGCACCGCAGCCCCCTACAGACCGTTCAGCTTCGACTGCGAGGTGAACTGGTGATGCAGACCCGTGTCGTTGCGGGCGAAGAGGCCCGAGGCCCCGCGCAGTGCGTTCTTCTCGGCGGCCAGGCGGCCCATCAGGGTCTTCACCTGCTGGTCCCAGGTGTCCGCCACCTTCTTCAGGCCGGAGGCGGTGTCCCAGCCCTCGAAGCCCTTCTGGGCGGTGCCGGTGGAGTCGTCCGCGTGCTCGACGGCCTTCTTCGTGTTCGGTTCGAGCTCGGTCTCGATGGTGTTCGCCGCGGCCTTCTTCTCGGCCGGCGTGGAGGCGAAGTCGGCGGGACCGCCGGGACCGCCGGGACCTGCCGGAGCGGGCGGCCCTGGGGCCGACCCCCCTGGCTCCGGCGGCACCTGGTTCAACCGCATGCCCACCTGACCGAGATCTTCTGACATGTTCACGCCTCCCCGTCCCGAGGCTTCGATCATATGCACGGCAGATGGGAACCGGCCAAGGAGTCCGGCGGGCAGGGCCTAGCGCGGCTGCACCCACAGCGCCTCGGCATAGGCGCAGAGGTCGCCCGACGCCGTGGCCAGGGCGGTGCCGGCCGTGTACTTGCGGCCCTCCGAGCCGAGCAGCCAGGAGTAGGTGACGAGGCCCTCGCCGACCGGAACCGGCCGCAGCAGTCGCGCCGTCAGCGCGGCCGTGACGGCGCCGGCCGGGCGGCCGTCGAGCAGGCGCCCGGCCGCGTTCCCCGGGCAGTCCAGCGAGCCCCACACCAGCTCGGGCGGCAACAGGCCGTCGGAGCCCGCGAGTTCGGCGGACGGCGTCCACGCGGTGGCGACCATGTCCTTACGGCCCGGCACCAGCCCGCAGTGCTGGCGCAGTCCGGTGGCGGGTGTGCGGTCGAGGCCGCAGCCGAAGCAGTCCGCCGAGCCGTCCGGCGGGGCCGCCCGGTAGGCCTCGGCCGCGGCCGAGGCCGCCGCCCAGGAGGGCGCATCGGGTACGCCGGCCGGGTCCGTATGCGGACCGGCGGGTGTCGCGGCGGCCAACAGCAGGTCATCGGAGGTGAGTTCGGCGCCCCCTCCGGCCGTCCCGGTCAGCAGGACCGGCGTGCCGGTCGGCACCGGCCGGCGGAAGTCCACCCGTACGGTCTTCGCCGCGGCCCGCCCGGCGAGCACGCCCGCCACGTAGCCGCCGAAGGCGACTCCCGGGTATCCGCACAGGTGGTCCGGAACCGTGATCGTCTCGAAGTCGGTCATGGCGCCACTCCATCACAGTCCCCGGCCGGTGAACTCGGTGGACAGCCGAGGCGCCCCTGTCCGATAGTCCGCCGTATGACTTCTCTCGTACGACACCTCACCTTCGACTGCTCCGACGCCTACGCCCTGGGGCAGTTCTGGGCCGGCGTCCTGGACGGCAAGATCTCCGACGAGGACTCCCCGGGCGACCCCGAGGCGCTGGTCACGGCGCCCGGTTCGGCGCTGCTGTTCGTGACGGTGCCCGACGCCAAGACCGTGAAGAACCGGGTGCACGTGGACCTCCAGCCGCAGGACCGTACGCGCGACGAGGAGGTGGAACGCATCCTCGCCCTGGGCGCCACCGTCGTCGGCGACCACCGCAACCCCGACGGCACGGGCTGGGTGACGCTCGCCGACCCCGAGGGCAACGAGTTCTGCGTCGAACGCAGCGCGGCCGAGCGCACGTAGTGACGCGGACCGATCCGGTGGCCCGTCGATCCAGCGGAAGCCGGCCGCTTCGAGGGCGGCCGGCGCGGCGGGATCGTCCTCGCGGCCGTGGCCAGGGACAGTTGTCGCTCCTCGTCCGGCGACCGCGGCCCCAGGGCCGGCTCCTTCAGGAGGTCTCCTCCGCGGCCGGCGGGGCGGCCTTCTTGCGCGGCTGCGGCCGGCCCGCCGACAGGAGCTCGTCGACATCGAGCGTGACCTTGGCGCCCAGGGAGTCGGGGAGGGTGGCGAGCTCGCCCGCGGCGTAGACGCGGTGGCTGTCGTACGTCCCGTCGACGGGCTCGGTCAGGACGTGCAGCCGCTGGTGCTTGCGGTTGACGATGACGTAGACGGGGACCCCGGCACTCGCGTAGGCCCCCACCTTGGAGCGCAGGTCGGTGTTGTAGTTGCTCGACGTCACTTCTACGACGAGCCGGAATACGGCCGGGTCGTAGCAGTTGTTCCTGATCAGGTTCTCGTCGCTGTCCGCATCGATCACGACGAGGTCCGGGATGGCGTAGTCCTCCGGTCCCCCCGGCAGCCACAGGCCGATGCCCTGGTGCACCTCGGTCTCACCGTCGTCCAAGCCTGCGGCGACGAGTGGCCGGGTGATCTTGTTGAGCACCCGGGAATGGGGCAGGTCCGCAGGCGGCGTCGCAGTGAGCTGGCCTCCGATGATCTCGACGCGGTAGCCAGGGGCCTGCTCCATGAGCCTGTTGGCCGCTTCGAGCAGGGTCAGCGGCTGGTTCTCGTCCGGGTACGCGGGGTACTCGACGGGCGCTGCGGACATCTCGGCCTCCCGTGGGCTGGGTCGAGAACATCATCGTAGGCCGGTGGCACGCGCGCGTCCCGCAAGCGGTCCGGTCACCGGACCGGGTGGAGGAAGTCCAGCAGGAGGTCCGTGATCGCGGCCGGGCGTTCCAGCGAGGGCAGGTGGCCCGCCCAGGGGAGTTCCAGGTGGCGGGCGCCCGGGACGAGGTCCGGGAGTCCGGCGGCGACGTCGCGGTAGTCGGGGACGTCGTGGGCGCCGCCTACGGCGAGGGTCGGGGCGCTGACGGCGGCGAGGTCGACGTCCGGTGCGGGGAGTTCGTGGTCGCCGGCGGGGAGCAGGGAGTTCTGGAAGTTCCGCAGCTGCATGTCCCGTACGAGGGCGTGCGCGGCCTCGTCGGCGTCCGGGCCGAGCCAGGTACGGGCGTTCAGCTCGGCCGCGCCCGCCAGGTCGCCGGCCTCCAGCAAGGCGTCCTCGGCGGCGCCGAACGCCTTCACCTCGGGGCTCCCGGGCCGGTACCCCGGGCGGCCCGCGCACAGCAGGGCCAGGCGGGTCACCCGCTCCGGGTGCAGCGCGGCGACCGTCAGGGCGACCTGCCCGCCGTACGAGGCCCCCACGAGCGCGGCGCGCTCGATGCCGAGCCGGTCCATCAGGGCGACGACGTCGCCGTGGTCGCTGTACGGCTCCTGCGCGGCGGGGGAGTCCCCGCAGGTCCGGAAGTCGAGCCGGACCACCCGGAACCCGGCTTCGCCGAGCGGCCCGTACTGCGGCTCCCACATGCGCCGGTCACAGACGGAAGAGTGCAGCAGCACCACGGCGGGCCCGTCCACGGGCCCGGACACCTCAAAGGAAACGTTCATCCCCGGATCTTCGCGGTCCCCGGCCCCACCCGCCACTGTGTTTCGGTGGGGCCGGGGCCGTGACGGGGGTGGCCGGGTCAGGGGTGTCGTCCCGTCACATGCTCAGAGAGCGGGCGAAGTTGATCTGCCCCATCACCCGCTGGTACGCCATCGCGTCCGTGGCCGGGATCATCGTGGAGTGGTGGCGGCCGGCGCTGGTGACCGTGATCTGGATGTAGCCGGTGGTCTTCTTCTCCTTCATCAGGAGGAACAGCAGGCCGAGCAGGCAGAACAGGAAGAAGATGACGGCCAGGATGATCGCGTGGGTCGGGATCTTCTCCTCGGTGCGCGAGAAGTCCGTCGCGTTCCACATCGCGCCCCGCAGCGGCATCGTGCCCGACGGGGTGATGATCTGGTCGCCGGCGATGCTGATGTCGCCGAGGGAGAAGCCGGCGCCGCCCGGGGCGGCGGCCGGGTAGGCGGGGGTCGGCATGCCGGCGCCCACGGTCGGCTGGTAGGCAGGGGCAGGGGCAGGGGCCGGGGCCGCCGGATAGGGGTAGCCGTAACCGGCCTCGCCCGGGCCCCACTTGTAGTCACCGCTCTGGTGGGGGTCGCTCGCGTAGGGATTCGGCTGCTGCTCGCTCATGCGGCCGATCCTTCCATAGCGGCCCGCTGTCCCGTACCCCCGGTCAGAGAGCTGCTTCGACCATTTCCACGATCCGCGTGAGGCCCGCCGCCATCGTCCAGCGGTTGCCGGGCATCCCGGAGCCGGACCCCACCCGGCCCCGACCCGGCCCCGAGTACGCCTGAGGCCCGCGCCCCGTAGAAGACGGGGTGCGGGCCTCAGGATCGGGCGAGGAGGATCAGAAGCGGCGCGTGATCAGCGCGCGCTTGACTTCCTGGATCGCCTTCGTGACCTCGATGCCGCGCGGGCACGCGTCGGTGCAGTTGAACGTCGTGCGGCAGCGCCACACGCCGTCCTTGTCGTTCAGGATCTCCAGCCGCTGCTCGCCGGCCTCGTCGCGCGAGTCGAAGATGAAGCGGTGCGCGTTGACGATCGCCGCCGGACCGAAGTACTGGCCGTCGTTCCAGAACACCGGGCACGAGGACGTGCACGCGGCGCACAGGATGCACTTGGTCGTGTCGTCGAAGCGCTCGCGGTCCTCGGCCGACTGCAGACGCTCACGCGTCGGCTCGTTGCCCTTGGTGACCAGGAACGGCATGACGTCGCGGTACGCCTGGAAGAAGGGCTCCATGTCGACCACGAGGTCCTTCATCACCGTGAGGCCCTTGATGGCCTCGATGGTGATCGGCTTCTCCGGGTTGATGTCCTTGATCAGCGTCTTGCAGGCGAGCCTGTTCTTGCCGTTGATCCGCATCGCGTCGGAGCCGCAGATGCCGTGCGCGCACGAGCGGCGGAAGGTCAGCGTGCCGTCGAGGTCCCACTTGATCTTGTGGAGACCGTCGAGCACGCGCTCCTTCGGGTCGATCTCGATCTGGAAGTCCTGCCACTGCGCCTCGTCCGAGATCTCGGGGTTGTAGCGGCGGATCCGGAAGGTGACCGTGATGTACGGCGAGGCCGCGGCCGCGGCCTCCATCTTGTCCGTCTTGGACAGGGTGGGGGTGGCCATCAGTACTTACGCTCCATCGGCTGGTAGCGGGTGACGACGACGGGCTTGTAGTCCAGCCGGACGGAGTCCTTGCCGTCGTCGCCGACCTCGCGGTACGCCATGGTGTGGCGCATGAAGTTGACGTCGTCGCGGTTCGGGTAGTCCTCGCGGTAGTGACCGCCGCGGGACTCCTTGCGCGCCAGCGCGGACACGGCCATGACCTCGGCCAGGTCGAGCAGGTTGCCCAGCTCGATGGCCTCCAGCAGGTCCGTGTTGAAGCGCTTGCCCTTGTCCTGGACGGACACGTTCTTGTAGCGCTCGCGCAGCTCGGCGATCTTCTCGACCGCCGTCTTGATGGTCTGCTCCGTACGGAACACCATCACGCACGCGTCCATCGTCTCCTGGAGCTCCAGACGCAGGTCGGCGACCCGCTCGTTGCCCGTGGAGTTGCGCAGCTGCTCGACCAGGTCGACGACCTGCTGGGCCGGGTTCTCCGGCAGCTCGACGTAGTCGTTCTTCGCCGAGTACTCCGCCGCCGCGATGCCGGACCGCTTGCCGAACACGTTGATGTCCAGCAGCGAGTTGGTGCCCAGGCGGTTCGCGCCGTGCACCGACACGCACGCGACCTCGCCCGCCGCGTACAGGCCGGGGACGACGGTGGTGTTGTCCGCCAGGACCTCACCCTCGACGTTGGTCGGGATGCCGCCCATGGCGTAGTGCGCGGTGGGCTGGATCGGGATCGGGTCCGTGTACGGCTCGATGCCCAGGTAGGTGCGCGCGAACTCGGTGATGTCCGGGAGCTTCGCGTCGAGCTGCTCCGGCGGCAGGTGCGTCAGGTCCAGGTACACGTGGTCACCGGCCGGACCGCAGCCGCGGCCCTCGCGGATCTCGGTGTAGATGGAGCGCGAGACGACGTCACGGGACGCGAGGTCCTTCATGACCGGCGCGTACTTCTCCATGAAGCGCTCGCCGTCCTTGTTGCGGAGGATGCCGCCCTCACCGCGGGCGCCCTCCGTCAGCAGGATGCCCATGCGCCAGATGCCCGTCGGGTGGAACTGGAAGAACTCCATGTCCTCCAGCGGCAGGCCGCGGCGGTAGCAGGCCGCCTGGCCGTCACCCGTGAGGGTGTGCGCGTTGGAGGTCACCTTGAAGAACTTGCCGGTGCCGCCGGAGGCGTAGATGACGGCCTTGGCCTGGAACACGTGGATCTCGCCGGTGGCGAGCTCGTACGCGACCACACCGGCCGACTTCTTGACGCCGTCCTCCTCGACCAGGAGCTGGTCCAGGACGTAGAACTCGTTGAAGAACTCCACGCCCTCCTTGACGCAGTTCTGGTACAGCGTCTGGAGGATCATGTGGCCGGTGCGGTCCGCGGCGTAGCAGGACCGGCGGACCGGGGCCTCGCCGTGGTTGCGGGAGTGGCCGCCGAAGCGGCGCTGGTCGATGGTGCCGTCCGGGGTGCGGTTGAACGGCAGGCCCATCTTCTCCAGGTCGAGGACCGCGTCGATGGCCTCCTTCGCCAGGATCTCGGCGGCGTCCTGGTCGACCAGGTAGTCACCGCCCTTGACCGTGTCGAAGGTGTGCCACTCCCAGTTGTCCTCTTCCACGTTGGCCAGCGCGGCGGCCATGCCGCCCTGCGCGGCGCCCGTGTGGGAGCGGGTGGGGTAGAGCTTCGTCAGCACGGCGGTGCGGCTGCGCTTCGTCGCCTCGATGGCGGCGCGCATGCCCGCGCCGCCGGCGCCGACGATGACGGTGTCGTACTTGTGGATCTTCATAGTCGGTTGCCTCAGCCCCGTGCCTAGCGGATGTTCGGGTCGAAGGTGAAGATCACCAGCGTGCCCAGAAGGATGGTGAACACCGTGGCGGTGTAGAGCAGGCCCTTCAGCCACAGCCGCGTGTTGGCGCGCTCCGCGTAGTCGTTGATGACGGTACGCAGACCGTTGGCGCCGTGCAGCATGGCCAGCCACAGCATCAGCAGGTCCCAGACCTGCCAGAACGGGGAAGCCCACCGGCCGGCCACGAAGGCGAAGCCGATCTTGGAGACGCCGCCGTCGAGCACCAGCTGGATCAGCAGGTGGCCGATGACGAGGACGACGAGCACGATGCCCGAGAGGCGCATGAAGAGCCACGCGACCATCTCGAAGTTGCCGCGGGTCGAGCGCGGGGTCTTGCCCGTGCGCTTGCGCGGTGCCTCGATGTACGGCGCCGGGTTGTCGACGTCGTAGAGACTCACGCCTTCGACGTCACCGATGACCTTGGCGGAAGAAGTGTCAGAAGACATGCGTGTCACTTCCCGAACAGTTCAAGGTAGGCGTGGCTGAGGACGGGGTACACGGCCCCGATCATCAGCGCGATCCAGATAGCCATGACGTACCAGAGCATCTGCTTCTGGTAGCGCGGACCCTTGGACCAGAAGTCCACTGCGATGACACGGAGACCGTTGAGCGCGTGGAAGAGGATTGCGGCGACGAGGCCGTACTCCAGCAGCGCGACGATCGGCGTCTTGTAGGTAGCCACCACGTCGTCGTACGCCTCGGGGGAGACGCGGACGAGTGCGGTGTCGAGGACGTGTACGAACAGGAAGAAGAAAATGAGGACGCCGGTGACTCGATGAGCCACCCAGGACCACATTCCTTCCCGGCCGCGGTACAACGTTCCAGCCGGCACGGAAAACCCTCCGGAAGCGGGGCGGGGGCCAGCCGGCTTCTTTGTCGGTCGGGCCCGGCCGGGTACGGTCCTCCGGCCCCGGACATCGTAGCGACGCTTTGTCGGTTCCTTCGCGCGGGGGCCATCGGTGTGATCAAACAGGCTCGGACGGACTATCCGACAGGGGCGAATAGCCCCATTTCCGCCCCGGTCGGGCCCTCCGCGGACGTCAGCCACTGTGTCAGGTCGCACAGCCGGGCCTGCGCGAGGCGGCGAAGCTCATCGGCGGAGATGGAGCGCTCCTCGTCCACGTCGTGCCCCATCCGGCGGCGGATCGCGCCCAGCAGCTGGTCGGCCTGCTCCTCCGGTGTGCGCCCTTCGAGGCAGATGACGAAGGCGTGGCCGAACTTGCGTTCGTACTCCGCGTGGCCCGCGTCGAGGGCCAGTACGGCGGCGTACGGGGCCCCGTGCTCCAGTTCCGCCGAGCACTCGGCGGCCAGCGCCTCGGCCAGGTCCGCCTGAGAGAGGTCGTACGAAGCCTCGTCCGCGGCGGCGAGCAAGGACTCGGAATCGGGGTACGGGCGGTGTGCGGCGACCCGGTGGGCCCAGCGCCTGCTGCCGCAGCACTGCATCAGGACCGCTTCGGCGACCTCGGGGGACAGCGTGTTGAACCGCGCCAGCCCGGAGTCGTGCGAGGGGCCGGAGTCTCCGCGGGCCTGTGCCGGAAGGTGGCTGGACAGCGGGGGGCTCCTCGGGGCGTGGCGCGGGTGTCCTGCCACGCTAGCGACGCGGGGCGGGGTGTGTCGTACGCATTCGGGGAATTCACCCGGAAGTGAGCCGAAAGGATGACGGGAGGCACCATGGATACGCACCGAAGAGGGGCCGGGAGTCGGAGACTCTCCGAGAAGGGGAGGGCGGCCGAGGCCGCCACCCCCCACAGGAGAGGCCCCGGCCACCATCCGTCACGGGCTCGTGCGACAAGCCCGTACCCCTGTCAGCGCCTCGAGTGCGTTTTGTGTCACACCTCGCTCCGCGCAGGAATGGTTGCTCGTTGTACAACTCGTGGACGAAGGTGCGGGAAAGCCGTAACGTGCTGATTTGCGCCAGACGTACAGGACAGTGAACGGGTTGGGGACTTTGCTGGGGGACGACGCGGAGCTGACCGCCGCGGTGCTCGCGGCACAGGACGGTGAAGAGAACGCGTTCCGTGCTGTGTACCGCGCCGTGCACCCACGCCTGCTCGGATACGTACGCACGCTCGTCGGTGACGGCGACGCGGAGGACGTGACCTCGGAGGCCTGGCTGCAGATCGCCCGCGACCTCGCCTCCTTCACCGGCGACGCCGACCGCTTCCGCGGCTGGGCCGCGCGCATCGCCCGCAACCGGGCGCTCGACCACATCCGCATGCGCGGCCGCCGCCCCGCCATCGGCGGCGACGACACCGAGCTCACGAGCTGGGCCGCCGACTGCGACACCGCGGGCGCCGCGATGGAGTCCCTGTCCACCGGCAGCGCCATGGCGCTCATCGCCCAGCTGCCGCAGGACCAGGCGGAGGCCGTCGTCCTGCGCGTCGTGGTCGGCCTGGACGCCAAGAGCGCGGCCGAGACCCTCGGCAAGCGGCCCGGCGCCGTACGCACCGCCGCGCACCGGGGTCTGAAGAAGCTCGCCGAACTGCTCGGTCCGGAGGCCGCGGAGGGCGGCTTCGAGCCGGAGTCGGACCGCGAAGGGGACCGCGGCTCGGACCCGGGTGCGCGCGTCGGCCATAATGCCGGTGGCCAGGCACGGGGCGGCAGGGGCGGGAGGGATCTCGACGCCGTACCCGCGCAGCGCGGCCACGGCGGGGGACTCGTAGAACAAACCGGTGTGACGCATTCACGTTGGCGGACGCAGAAGGACATGTGATGGCCGACGAGCGCGACAGGTGGCTGGACAGTGCCGCCGCGGACAGACTGCTGCGCGGCGAACCGGTGGAACCCGTGGGACCGGCCGCAGATCCGCGGGTCCAGCGCGAAGCCGCCCGGCTGCGGGCCGCCCTCGACAGCCTCGCCCCGGCGGCTCCGGCCGCCGGCGAACTGCCCGGTGAAGCAGCGGCCGTGGCCGCCTTCCGCGCGGCGCACCGCGCGCCCTCGTCCTCGCCCTCCGTGGCTTCGGCCTCCGCGCCTTCCTCTTCCTCCGTGCCCGCGTCCACCGCGTCCACCGCGTCCACCGCGTCCACCGCGTTCGCCTCCTCCGCGACGACGGCCCGCTCCGGCGAACCCCTGGTCGCCCTCGGCCACACCACCCGCCTGCGGGTGCCCGCGCCCCGCCGCGCCCGGCCGGTGCGGTTCGGCCTCGCGGCGGCCCTGGCGAGCGTCGCGGTCGGCGGTCTCGCCGCGGCGGCCGGCGCCGGTCTGCTGGACCAGCCCCGGCGCGACACCGCGGGGCCGGGACCGGCGATGTCCGTCAGCGCCAACGGGGAACCGACGCCCGGCGGCAGCGGCCGCTCGACGCTCGACCCGCAGCTGCGGCCCACCCCGCTGCCGCACGGCACCGGTCCGACGGCCTCCGCGGGCACCTCCGTGCCGCCGGGCGCGGACGGGTACACGGTGTCCGGCGGCGGCATCCTCGGCGGGACCTCGTCCGGCGGCTCCGCCACCGGCGGCGCGGACAAGGGCACCAAGGACGGCGGCACCGAGGACGGCACGTTCCGGGTGGACGGCACCCCCGACGGCTCCGGCGACGGGACCACCAGCCGGGACCGCGACCGCGACCGGGAGAACCAGCGCCGGGCCGTGGACCTCTGCGAGGACTACCGGGCCGGGCACCTCAACGACGACCGGCGCGAGCGGCTGTCCCGCCTGGCGCAGGGCGTGGCGCGGATCCCGTACTACTGCGAGGCGCTGCTCGACGGCGTCGTCCACGACGACGGGCGCCTGAACAGCCCGAGCGCACCGGCGGACGGCGGTACGAGTGACGGGATCTTCAGGACCCCGGGCGCCGCTCCGGGCCCGGTCTCGTCCCGCCTGTAACACTTTTCGAATCCGCGGCGCAGTACACAACGAGCCGACTGGTCATCGGCCGCGCATGAGCCGGGGTTCCCCCCGTACCCCTGGGCTCTGCGCAACCGGCGCGGGCGGGGCACGTTCCCCCGGCCCTGCCCGCGCCTCTCATCTTCAGACCGCGTCGCCCGTGCCGCTCCGGGCTCACCAGTAGACGACGACCTTGTCGCCGACGTTCACCTGGCCGAAGATCTCCGCCAGCTTGCCCTTGTCCCGGACGTTCACACAGCCGTGCGAGGCGCCGGCGTAGCCGCGGGCCGCGAAGTCGGCCGAGTAGTGCACGGCCTGGCCGCCGCTGAAGAACATCGAGTACGGCATGGCCGTGTGGTAGAGCGTGGAGGTCCACTCCTTCTCCTTGCGGTCCACCTTGAAGACGCCCTCGCGGGTCGGGGTGTTCTCCGAGCCGAAGCGGACGTCCAGGGTGGAGATGATCTTGCCGTCGATCATCCAGGCGAGGGTGCGGCTCTCCTTGCTGATGCACATGACCCGGCCCTCCATGCAGCGCGGGTCGGGCGCGTCCGCCTCGTTGACCGTCGGCGGGTTCAGCTCGGCGGCGGTGGGCTTCTTCGTGGAGCTCTGGATCTTCTTCCAGGTGGCCTCATCGACCGAACCGGTGGCGTTCAGCCCGTTCTTCGCCTGGAAGGCCTTCACGGCCGCGGTGGTCTTCGTCCCGTAGAAGCCGGTGGGCGCGACCGACATCAGCTTGAGCTGCTTCAGGCGGGCCTGGAGCTCGCGCACCTGGTCGCTGTCGTCGCCGTTGGCCATGATCTGCTTCACCGTCGGCGAAGGAGAGGCGGACTTGGAGGCCGAGGCGGAGGCCGACGCGGAGGGCGAGGCCGGCTTGTTGTCGGTGGACGGGGAGGCTTCGGGGGAGGTGCCCGCCGTGGGCGAAGCGGAGGCCGGGGAAGGGGAGCCCGCGGACTCCGACTTCTCCGGTCCGCAGGCGGTCGCGGCGAGCGCGACGGCGGTGGCCACCCCGAGCGTGCGGAATATGACTCTCTGGCGGTGCATTAGCAGTCCCCCGATTTCTACGTCGTGTATCTAGGTGATGCCTCGCACGCGTGGAGAGTTGCGCTGGGCTCCCGGATGTTGCGCCATTGTGACCAGCAGCCGTCCGCAGCCTTGCGAAGCGGGACGGTTCTACCAGTCCCGGGCCCGGTTGCTCTACGGAGGACTTCGTCACATGGCACGTACCGAGAGCGGAATTCCGATCGAACCGGTCTACGGGCCCCGCGACCTGACGGGGTGGATCCCCCGTGTCGAGCTGGGGGAGCCGGGGGATTTCCCCTACACCAGGGGGATTTATCCGACCATGTACACCGGTCGGCCATGGACCATGCGCCAGTACGCCGGCTTCGGCACGGCCGCCGAGTCCAACGCCCGGTACCGGCAGCTCATCGAGGGCGGCGGGACCGGGCTGTCCGTCGCCTTCGACCTGCCGACCCAGATGGGCCACGACTCCGACGCGCCCCTGGCCCACGGCGAGGTGGGCAAGGTCGGGGTGGCCGTCGACTCCCTCGACGACATGCGGGCGCTGTTCGACGGGATCCCCCTGGACCGGGTCTCCACCTCCATGACCATCAACGCGCCCGCCGCGCTGCTCCTGCTGCTCTACCAACTGGTCGCGGAGGAACAGGGCATCTCGGGCGCACAGCTGACCGGCACGATCCAGAACGACGTGCTGAAGGAGTACATCGCCCGGGGCACGTACATCTTCCCGCCCGGGCCCTCGCTGCGGCTCACGGCCGACACCTTCCGCTACTGCCGCGCCGAGATCCCCAAGTGGAACACCATCTCCATCTCCGGCTACCACATGGCCGAAGCGGGGGCCTCGCCCGCCCAGGAGGTGGCCTTCACCCTCGCGGACGGCATCGCGTACGTCCGTACGGCGCTCGAGGCGGGGATGGCGGTCGACGAGTTCGCGCCCCGGCTCTCCTTCTTCTTCGTCTCCCGCACCACGCTGCTCGAGGAGGTCGCGAAGTTCCGCGCGGCCCGGCGGATCTGGGCCCGGGTCATGCGCGAGGAGTTCGGCGCGCGGGACCCGAAGTCGCTGATGCTGCGCTTCCACACCCAGACGGCCGGGGTCCAGCTGACGGCACAGCAGCCGGAGCTGAATCTCGTACGGGTGGCCGTGCAGGCGCTGGCCGCCGTACTGGGCGGCACGCAGTCGCTGCACACCAACTCCTTCGACGAGGCGATCGCCCTGCCCACGGAGAAGTCGGCCCGCCTCGCCCTGCGCACCCAGCAGGTCCTGGCGTACGAGACGGACGTGCCGCACACCGTGGACCCCTTCGCCGGGTCCTACGCGGTGGAGCGGATGACCGGCGACCTGGAGGCGGCCGCCCTCGAGCTGATGGCGCAGGTCGAGGCCCGGGGCGGGGCGGTCGCGGCGATCGAGGCCGGCTTCCAGAAGGCGGAGATCGAGCGGAACGCCTACCGCATCGCGCGGGAGACCGAAGAGGGGGAGCGGGTGGTGGTCGGGGTCAACCGCTTCGCGCTGGAGCAGGAGGAGCCGTACGAACCGCTCCGCGTGGACCCGCAGATCGAGGCGCGGCAGTGCGCCGCGCTGGCGCGGCTGCGGGCGGAGCGGGACGGGGAGGCGGTGCGGTCGGCGCTGGCGCGGCTGCGGGAGGCGGCCGCGGGGACGGCGGAGAACGTGCTCTACCCCATGAAGGAGGCGCTGCGGGCGCGGGCCACGGTGGGGGAGGTCTGCGGGGCGCTGCGGGAGGTGTGGGGGACGTACGCCCCGGCCGATTCCACGTGGTGAAATCCAGGTCCTGACAGGTGTGTCCTTATGGGACACTCCTGCCCATGCTGGGTGTGACAGATCTTCCTACTTATCTCGCCGGCCTGGTGCTGATCGTTCTGCTGCCGGGGCCGAACTCGCTCTACGTGCTGTCCGTCGCCGCCCGCCGCGGGGTGAAGGAGGGCTACAAGGCCGCCTCCGGGGTGTTCACCGGCGACACCGTGCTGATGGTGCTGACCGCGGCGGGCGCGGGGGCGCTGCTCCAGGCGAGCCCGCTGCTGTTCACCCTGGTGAAGTTCCTCGGCGCCGGCTACCTGGCGTGGCTGGCCGTCGGGATGATGCGGGCCGCCTGGGGGATGTGGCGGACCCGCAGGGCCCGGCAGGAGGAGCTGCTCACCGGCGAGGAGCCGGCCGGCGGGATGGAGCGGCCGTACCGGCGGGCGCTGGTGGTGAGCCTGTTCAACCCGAAGGCGATCCTGTTCCTGCTGTCCTTCTTCGTGCAGTTCGTGGACCCCGGCTACGCCTACCCGGCCCTGTCGTTCCTGCTGCTGGGCGCACTGTCCCAGCTGGCGAGCTTCCTGTACCTGTCGACGCTGATCTTCACCGGGACCCGGCTGTCCGCCGCGTTCCGCCGCCGCAAGCGGCTGTCGGCCGGGGCCACCTCGGCGGCGGGCGTGCTGTTCCTGGGGTTCGCGGCGAAGCTGGCCGTCAGCTGAGACACCTCAGCTGAGACCCCTCAGTTGAGAACGCGGCGCAGCCGCCGGGCCATGCGCCGCACCGTCCGGCTGCGGGGCAGGAAGGACAGCTGGGCGGGGATGCCGCCCGGCAGGCCCAGTGCCGTCAGCCGGCGGCGGGTGAAGTACCGCCAGGTGCGGTCGGTCAGGTGCCTCGACAGGTAGGCCTCGGCCATCGGCCGGCGCGCGGCGAGGATCTGCGGCTGCATGGTGAAGCCGACGGCCGTCAGGAGCCCGGCGGGCTCGGCCCGGACCCGCTCGGGCGTCGGGGGAGTCCAGGCGCGTACGGCGTCCCGGTCCGCCAGGTCGGGGAGCAGGGCGTCCACGAGGGCGAGCGGGACGCGGTTGCTGTTGGGGTACGGGGTCAGGCGGGCCAGTATGGCGTCGGTGCCGGTCCGCGCCACCGGCAGTCCGTACAGCGTCGCGGCGGTCAGCAGACCGGTGGAGAAGCAGCCGACGACCAGCGCCGGGCGCAGCCGCTGGTAGAGGGTCTCGGCCAGGAACGGCGTGTCGATCACGGTTATGCGGGCGCCGAGCCGCTCGGCCTCCTGCTCCGCGCGGCGGGAGTAGGCCGCCGGGGCGCTGGGGTGCGGTTTGAAGACCAGCTCGGTGTGGCCCAGGGCGTGCGCGCCGCGGACCATCGAGACGTGGAGCTCCTCCTCCTGCTCCGGGGTCATGAGGTCGAGCGCCGAAAGGTACTGGCCGAGCAGGAGGGCGGGGGACTCGCCGATGCCGTCCGGGGCGGTGTCCGGCGCGGGCAGTTCCGCCAGCACCTTCAGGAAGGCCTCCGAGGGCACCACTTCGACCCGCACGCCGAACTCCGACAGGAGCAGCGGCTCCAGTCCGGGTACGAGGTCCAGGTGCAGGACGCGCCGCACGCGCATCCCCAGCTGCGGGTCGAGGCGGATGCGGGTGGGGCCGTAGCTCATCAGCCCGTCGGCGTACACGTCGACGGCGGCGCCCGGGAAGACCCGGCACAGTGCCTGGGCGGGCGGCACCTGGAGGGACTCCACGATCAGTTCGACGCGTTCCCCGCCCAGGTCCCACAGGGCGCGCAGCTGCCGCTCCCACAGCGGGACGTCCTCCGCGCGCGGGGTCCAGGTGCTCGGGTGCTGCGGTTCGATGACGCGGTTCCAGTCGAGCACCTCGTCGAAGCGCGGGCGCAGGGCCTCGAAGCCCGGCATGTCGGCGACCCCGGGGCTGACCTCGGCGGTGACGGCGTGGTTGCTGGTCAGCAGGATCCGGCGGCCGGAGGGCGGGAAGACGCCCGCGTCGATGCCGGCGGCGAGGGTGGCGGCTCCGTAGAGGGTGGAGGCCAGGAAGATCTGGACGGGCATCAGGCGTTCGCCCCCGCGGCGGTCGTACGGCGGCGGCCGCGCACGCGGCGCAGCAGCGTGGAGCGCTCCGCGTCCATCGAGTCCAGGACCAGGTCCAGCACGTCCTGGGGCATGCGGGCCAACGCTGCCGTGCTCATGGAGCGGAGTTTTCTGGCCACATCCGGTTCGAACCTCTCGATGGATCCGAAATGGTGCGCGATAATCGCGCAATATGTTCGGACGGCTTTCGGGAGCAGTAGCTCCGATTCTACGTCGGCTGCCGTATCCGAGAGCACTTGATCAAATGCGCGAATGAAATCGAGCTGTCGTTCGTCGCCGATTTGCGTCAAGGACGTGGCGACCCCGCGCCGGTAGAAGATTCCGGGCATTCCGACCGCGGCGAAGGATTTCGCCTCCCGGTGCAGCCGCCAGATCCACGGCCGGTCCTCCGCCGTCCGCAGACCGTCGGTGAAGTGCAGCAGCCCGCGGTCCAGCAGCCGCCGGTGGTACATCCCGGCCCAGGCGTACGGATAGTCCACCGAGGTGGCCCGGTCGGCGGGCAGGATCGCGGTGCGCGGATCGGCGACGACCGACTGCGGGCCGTACGGGACGCGCTGCACGCTGCGCGTCCTGCCGGTGCACTTCACATGGTCGGTGCGGACGAAATCGCAGTTCAGGGCCTCGATGGCGGCCAGGGTCCGGGCCAGGTGGCCGGGGGCCAGCCAGTCGTCCCCGTCCAGGAAGGCCACGTACTCGCCGTTCGCCGCGTCCAGACCGGTGTTCCGGGCGGTGGCCAGGCCGCCGTTGCTCCCGTGTCTGAGGTGCACCGCCCCCGGCAGCTGGCGCGCCGCCCGCTCCAGCAGGCCGGGCGTCCCGTCCGTCGAGCAGTCGTCGACGAGCAGGAACTCGAAATCGTCCCGGGCGTTGAGTTCGAGACTCTTCAGGGCGTCTGGTGCATATGTCTGGACGTTGTAGAACGGCACGACAACAGAGAGCTTGGGCACCCGTGAGACATTAGGACGCCGTCCGGCATTCACCGTGACCCCGACACGGATTCCATGTGAACGGCGTGCGGCGGGCGCGTTAACCCGCGCGCTTTCGCATTCCGTAGTCGCGTTGTTAACCGGCTGTTGTGCGCTCGTTGGGCCGATCACCGAATTCGCGGAATAGCTTCTGCCGCGTGCCAGAACGCAAACGCGTCGCCGTTATCGCCGATTCCGACACGCGATGGAAATGGGGCGCACTCACCGCCCGCCGTCTCGTGCCCGACCACCAGCTCGCCGGATTCCTGCTGCGCGGACGTGCCACACCCACCGCGCGCCAGCTCGGCGAGGTGGGGGTCCGCGACGTCCGGCCGGCCGAGGTGACCTGCGCGGAGTTCCTGACCGAGATCGGGCGGGAGCGCTACGACGTCATCGTCCTCGCGCTGGTCGGCGGGGCCGTCCAGGCCGTCCTGCACGGGGCCCGCGCCCTGTGGCCCGCGCCGTCGAGCCGCCCCGTCCTGGTCACCGGGTACGTGGGCGTCGTATACGAGAAGCTCGCCGACGGGCTGCTGCTGCGGCACGGCGCCGACCTCGTCCTGGCCAACTCCCGGCACGACGCGGAGCGGTTCCGCGCCGTGTACGAGGGAGTCGGCGCGGACACCGGCGCGGTCACCGAGACCGCACTGCCCTTCCTCGGCGGGGCGCCGTACGAGCCCGCCGGATCGGGGACGCACACGGTCGTCTTCGCCGTCCAGCCCTCCGTGCCCGACGGCCGCGCCGACCGCGCGTACCTGCTGGAGCGGGCGGCCGGGCACGCGCGGCTGCACCCGGAGCGGGAGGTGCTGATCAAACTGCGCAGCCGCCCCGGGGAACACACCACGCACCTGGAGGAGCAGCCGTACCAGCGGCTCGCCGCCAGGCTCCCCGGCGGACTCCCGCCCAACTGCCGGCTGGTGTACGGGAACATGGGCGAGGTCCTGGACGGCACCGACCTGCTGGTCACCGTCTCCTCCACCGCCGCCCTGGAGTCCCTGCACCGCTCCATCCCGACGGCCGTCCTCACCGACCTCGGCATCCGCGAAGCCCTCGGCAACCACCACTTCCTGGGCTCCGGCTGCCTGGCCTCGTGGGACCAGCTCGACGCGGGGCTGCTGCCGCGGGCCGACCGGGAATGGCTGGCGGCGCAGGGCGTCCTGCCGGTCCGGGCCGCGCCGGAGCCTGCCACGCTTGCTCCGGCCGCGCCGGGCGCCGCGCAGGCCGGCGTCGCCCACGCCGGGGGCGCGGACGCCTACGCCCTCGCCCGGGCGAAGGTCGCCGCACTGGCGGCCGAGGCCGAGCTCCCGGCACCCGCGCCCTACTACACGCTCACCACCGCCCCCCGGTACCTCCCCGGGATCCTGGCCCGGCACCATCTCGCCCCGGACGGCACGCCCCTGCCCGCCGCCGCCCGCCCGGCGGCGCGCGAGTCCCGGCTGCGCCGCACGCTCCGCGCCCACCTGCGCGACGCCGCCCGCGGCGCCTACCGGCACGGCGTACAGCGCGTGGCCCCCGTGATCCGCCGGATGGGCGAGCTGTGAGCCCCCGCGTCCTCGCCGTCATCCCGGCGCGCGGCGGCTCCAAGGGCGTCCCCGGCAAGAACCTCGCCGAGGTCGCCGGCACCCCGCTCGTCGCCCGCGCCGTCCGGGCCTGCCTCGCCGCGCCGACCGTCACCGACGTGGTGGTCTCCACCGACTCCGCGGCGATCGCCGGCGCCGCCCGCGCCGCGGGCGCCGAGGTGGTCTTCCGCCCCACCGCCCTCTCCGGCGACACCGCGAGCAGCGAGGCCGCCCTCCTGCACGCCCTCACCGCCTTCGAGGAACTGCGCTCCGTCTGCGTGGACGTGCTCCTCCTCGTCCAGTGCACCAGCCCGTTCCTGGCCGCCTCCGACGTCGAGTCCGTGGCCGCGGCCGTGGCCTCCGGCGCCGCCGACTCCGCCCTGACCGTGGCCCCCTTCCACGGGTTCCTGTGGCGGGAGGACCCCGACGGCTTCGGCACCGGGGTCAACCACGAGACGACGTACCGCCCCCGGCGCCAGGACCGGCCGCAGGACCTGCTGGAGACCGGCGCCGCCTACGCCATGGACGCCGCCGGCTTCCGCAGCGCCCGCCACCGCTTCTTCGGGCGCACGCTCCCCGTCCCCACCGACCCCGCGCGGGTCCTGGAGATCGACGACCCGCACGACCTGGAGCGGGCCCGCCTCCTCGCCCCGCTGCTCGACGTACGACCCGACCCGCAGCCCACACCCCACGCAGCACCCGCCACACCCACACCCGCCCCACCCGCTCTCGTACCCCCGCACCGAAGGACGCCACCTGTCATGACCGCCTCCCCCAACAGCCGCCTGCGTACCTTCGGATCGCGCACCGCGGGCCCCGGCCGGCCGGTGTACGTCGTCGGCGAGATCGGCATCAACCACAACGGAGACCTCGGCAACGCCTTCGCCCTCATCGACGCGGCCGCCGAAGCCGGCTGCGACGCCGTGAAGTTCCAGAAGCGCACCCCCGAGATCTGCACCCCGCGCGACCAGTGGGACATCGAGCGCGACACCCCCTGGGGCCGGATGACCTACATCGACTACCGCCACAAGGTGGAGTTCGGCGAGGACGAGTACCGCGCCATCGACGAGCACTGCGCCACCCGCGGCATCGACTGGTTCGCCTCCCCGTGGGACACCGAGGCCGTCGCCTTCCTGGAGAAGTTCGACCTCCCCGCCCACAAGGTGGCCTCCGCCTCGCTGACCGACGACGAGCTGCTGCGCGCCCTGCGCGCCACCGGCCGCACCGTCGTCCTGTCCACCGGCATGTCCACCCCGAAGCAGATCCGCCACGCGGTGGAGGTGCTCGGCAGCGACAACATCCTGCTGTGCCACGCCACGTCGACGTACCCGGCCAAGGCCGAGGAGCTCAACCTGCGGGTCATCCACACCCTCCAGGAGGAGTACCCCAACGTCCCGATCGGTTACTCCGGCCACGAGACGGGCCTGCAGACCACCCTGGCCGCCGTCGCCCTAGGCGCCGCCTTCGTCGAGCGCCACATCACCCTCGACCGCGCGATGTGGGGCTCCGACCAGGCCGCCTCCGTCGAGCCCGGCGGCCTCTCCCGACTCGTCCGCGACATCCGCACCATCGAGACCGCCCTCGGTGACGGCGTCAAGCGGGTCTACGACTCCGAGCTCGGCCCCATGAAGAAGCTCCGCCGCGTGCAGGGCGAGCTCGCAGCCGTCTGACCCCGGTCCGGGCCCCCGGTCCGCCGCCGTGTACGAGATCCGTCCCCTGCCGAGGAGTACGTGATGCCCGCTCCAGCCCTCACCCTGGCGTTCGTCGAGAGCCCGGTCCAGCTCCTGAACGTGCTGGAGTGGGCGTACGCGCCCGGCGAGTCCGTCCCGCTGCTGGACGGACTCCCGAGCCAGCCGGCCCGCGGCACGGGCGCTGCCGCGCCGCCGGAGCGGATCCGGATCGTCGTCCTGCCGCCCACCGACCCCATGTCCCGTGGCCAGCTGCGCCGGATGGCGGCGCTCGCCCGCGACGAGGGGCACGAGGTCCGCTGGCAGGAAGCCCGCGGGGGCCGGCTCGCGCCGCTGAAGGCGCTGGCCGCCCTGGCGGGCGACGTGCGCGCGGCCCGCACCGTCGTCGTCGGCGACCCCTTCTCCCGCTACGTGCAGCTGCTGCTCACCCTGGTCCGGGCCGAGCGGCTCGTGGTGGTCGACGACGGCACCGCCACCATGGAGTTCATCGCCCAGACCGCCCGCGGCGAGCGCCTGGTCCGCTGGCACCGCGTGGGAGGCGGCGGGCCGGCCGGACGGCTGCGCGAACTGGCGTACGCACCGGTGTCGGCGACCGCCCGGCGCCGCTTCACACCCACCGGAGGCAGCGGCCGGCGCGTCGAGGTGTTCAGCTCGATGCCCGTGACCGCCCACGGCGCCATGACGCTCCGGCTCAACGACTTCGCCTGGACCCGGGCCCGCTTCGGCCCGCCGCGCCTGACCAAGGGCACCGACCTGGTCGGCACCTCGCTCGTGGAGACGGGCGTGGTGGACCCGGCCTGCTACCGGGAAGCCGTGCGCACCCTGACCCGCGTGCACGGAGCCACCCGCTACTTCGCGCACCGCCGGGAGTCCCCGGAGAAGCTGCGCGCGCTGAGCGAGGCGACCGGGCTGGAGATCGTACGTCCGGACCTGCCGCTGGAGCTGATCGCCCGGCGCGGTCCGGTCGGCCGGACGATCGTCAGCTTTCCGTCCACCGTCGTCCACACCCTGCCGTACGCGCTGACCGGCACCGGTGTGACGGTCGCCGTATGCGATATCGACCCCGACTGGCTCACCGGGTCCGCGTCCCCGCGCGCCCGCGGCTTCCTCGCGGGGGTCACCGACAGCGCCCGCGACGTCCGCAGACTCCCCGCTCAGGCGGCTCCCGCGGCCGGATGAGCGGGCGAGTGTACCCCCGCGTGCATCCGGTCATGCGTCCAGAGGCCGGGTTTCTTTCCCCTAACGGCATGAACTTTTCGTGATCCTCAGCCAGTTGGGCCATTGGTGCGCCTACCCTTCAACAGGTGAACCAGTTGATGTCCCGCGAGTCCCAGACCGCCCAGCCCGCCGTGTCCGAGCGGCCCGAGCTGCCCGGCAAACTTCCGGATCACCTGAGTGCCGAACTGATCGCCTTCCGCCGGGACTTGCACATGTACCCGGAACTCGGACACCAGGAATTCCGCACCACGGCGGCGATCAAGGCCCGGCTCGAAAAAGCCGGCCTGCGACCACGGGTGCTGAAGTCCGGTACCGGCCTCGTCTGTGACGTGGGGGTCTGGGACGGCATGCGGCCGATGCTGGCCCTGCGCGCGGACATCGACGCCCTTCCCATTCCGGATGCCAAGACGCACGTCTCGTACCGCTCCACCTTCCCGGACCGCGCCCACGCCTGCGGGCACGACGTGCACACCGCGATCGTCCTCGGCGCCGGGCTGGTCCTCGCCGAGCTGGAACGCCAGGGCCAGCTGCCCCGCCCCGTGCGCCTGCTGTTCCAGCCCGCGGAGGAAGTGCTCCCGGGCGGAGCGACCGAGGCCATCGATTCCGGGGTGCTGGACGGCGTGGGGAAGATGATCGCCGTGCACTGCGACCCGCGGGTCGACGCCGGGCGCATCGGGCTGCGGCCCGGCCCCATCACCTCGGCGTGCGACCGGCTGGAGGTCACCCTCTCCGGCTCCGGCGGGCACACCGCGCGCCCGCACCTGACCACCGACCTGGTGACGGCCGCCGCCCGGGTGGCCGTGGACGTCCCGGCGCTGCTGACCCGCCGGATGGACGCCCGTGCGGGCATGTCGGTCACCTGGGGCCGGATCGAGGCCGGGCACGCCTGCAACGTCATCCCGATGCACGCCGAGCTGTCCGGGACCGTACGGTGCCTGGACCTGAACGCCTGGCACGAGGCGCCGGACATGATCCACGCGGCGATCGACGAGGTCGCGACGATGCACGGGGCCAAGTTCGAGATCAACCACGTCCGCGGAGTGCCCCCGGTGGTCAACGATCCCGTGATCACCGAGCTGCTGCGCGAGGCGATGACCATCCGCTGCGGCGCCGGGGCGGTCGAGGACACCGAGCAGAGCCTGGGCGGCGAGGACTTCTCCTGGTACCTCGAGCACGTCCCGGGGGCCATGGCCCGCCTGGGCGTCCGCCGGCCGGGCGACACCTCCAAGCACGACCTGCACCGGGGCGACTTCGACGTGGACGAGTCCGCGATCGCCGTCGGCGTGGAGTTCTTCACGGCCGCCGCCCTCCTGGACGGGCGGCGCGCGGGGACCGTCAGGTAGCCGCCACAGGGGCGCGCGGAGGAAAACCCGGTACAGCATGCGCGCGCCGCGTGGCGGACGTGTCCAGCCCTTGGTACACAAGGGCTGGGCACATCAGCAGTTACCGATCGGTCACTGTCCGGTTCGCGACGATCCGATAACGACTCATGAACGGGCCTTTAACTGACATCTACGCGCGTTACGATCGCCGCGAAACCAGCGCCGGTCGTGGCGCTTCGGTCAGGTTTTGAAGGAGCCTCCCCTTGCGCCGGATCACCAGGATCGCCACCGTGGGCCTCGCGTCCGCTGCGCTGGCCCTCTCGGCCACCGCCTGTGGCGGTAAGAAGTCGTCGGACACCGGATCCTCGGACTCGAAGGAAGCCAGCGCCGCCATCGCGTACGACATCGGTGGCCGCGGCGACCAGTCGTTCAACGATGCCGCGTACGCCGGTCTGCAGAAGGCCGAGTCGGAGCTGAAGATCAAGGGCGCCGAGGCGGAGCCCACGGACGGCGAGGGCGAGGCCGACAAGGTCCAGCGCCTCACCGAGCTGGCCCGCAAGGGCAACAACCCGGTCATCGGCGTCGGTTTCGCGTACGCCCCGGCCATCAAGAAGGTCGCGCCGAAGTTCCCGGACACCACGTTCGGCATCATCGACGACACCTCGGTGACCGGCCCGAACATCGCCAACCTCGTCTTCAACGAGGAGCAGGGCTCCTACCTGGCCGGCGTCGCCGCCGCCAAGGTGTCCAAGACCGGCACGGTCGGCTTCATCGGCGGCGTCGAGGTTCCGCTGATCAAGAAGTTCGAGGCGGGCTTCGCCCAGGGCGTCAAGGACACCAACCCGAACGCCAAGGTGCTCTCCCAGTACCTGACCCAGCCGCCGAACTTCGACGGTTTCGCCAAGCCCGACCTCGGCAAGGCCGCCGCGCAGGGCCAGCTCGACGCGGGCGCCGACGTGGTCTACGCCGCCGCCGGTCTGGCCGGCTCCGGTGCCATCGAGGCCGCCTCGGCCAAGGGCAAGTGGGCCATCGGCGTCGACTCCGACCAGTACAACCAGGCCGGTCTGTCGAAGTACAAGGACGCCATCCTGACCTCGGTCACCAAGGACGTCTCGGACTCCGTCTTCGACCTGATCAAGTCGGTCAAGGACGGCAAGCCGACCACCGGTGAGATCCGCTACGGCCTGGACAAGGACGGCGTCGGCCTGGCCGACTCCAACCCGAAGTACAAGGAGATGGCCGACGTCATCGCCGCGGTGGAGAAGGCCAAGGCCGACATCATCGCCAAGAAGATCACCGTCAAGACCGCGCCGTAAGGCAGTCTCTGACATGTAGTTCTGGTCTCCGGGGTCCGGGAAGCGGTCTCTATCGCTCCCGGGCCCCGCACCACGTTCTTTCAGCAGCAATCCGTGAGCTTGTGGCCAGTTGGCCTCAAGTTTTCACTTCCGACAGTGCTACGCGCGTAGAAGCATCGTGGACGCGATACTTTCACCACCCGCCCTGTCCCCCTGCCTCCCGCTCCTTCCGCGCCAAGGAGAGTGCGTCATCAACGCGTCCAGCCCGCCCCCCGCCGTAGAACTGCACGGCATCACCAAGCGCTTCCCCGGCGTCGTCGCCAACAAGGACATCGCGATCACCGTCCGCAAGGGCACGGTCCATGCCTTGATCGGCGAGAACGGCGCCGGCAAGTCGACCCTGATGAAGATCCTCTACGGCATGCAGAAGCCGGACGAGGGCACCATCGCCATCGACGGGGAGCAGGTCTCCTTCCACAGCCCCGGCGACGCCATCGCCCGCGGCATCGGCATGGTGCACCAGCACTTCATGCTCGCCGACAACCTCACCGTCCTGGAGAACGTGGTTCTCGGCGGCGAGAAGCTGTACGGCATCGGCGCCAAGGCCCGTAAGAAGATCAAGGAGATCTCGGACGCGTACGGCCTCGGGGTGCGTCCCGACGCCCTGGTCGAGGACCTCGGCGTCGCGGACCGCCAGCGGGTGGAGATCCTCAAGGTCCTCTACCGCGGTGCCAAGATCCTCATCCTCGACGAGCCGACCGCCGTGCTCGTGCCGCAGGAGGTGGACGCGCTCTTCGACAACCTGCGCGAGCTCAAGGCCGAGGGCCTGACCGTCATCTTCATCTCGCACAAGCTGGGCGAGGTGCTGAAGGTCGCCGACGACATCACGGTGATCCGGCGCGGCACCACCGTCGGCACGGCCGATCCCAAGACGGCCACCACCAAGCAGCTCGCCGAGCTGATGGTCGGCTCCGAACTCCCCTCGCCGGAGACCCGCGAGTCCACGGTGACCACCACGCCGATGCTCCAGGTGGAAGACCTGCGGCTGGCCGCGGTCGACCCGGACGGCATCGTCCGCGAGGTGCTCGCCGGCATCGACTTCACCATCCACAAGGGTGAGGTGCTCGGCATCGCCGGCGTCGAGGGCAACGGCCAGACGGAGCTCATCGAGGCCCTCATGGGCATGAGCATCCCCGATGGCGGAACGATCACGCTGGACGGCAGCGACATCTCCACGGCCGCGACGCGCAAGCGCCGCGAGGGCGGCATCGGCTACATCCCCGAGGACCGCCACCGGCACGGCCTGCTGCTGGAGTCCCCGCTGTGGGAGAACCGCATCCTCGGCCACGTCACCGAGGCGCCCAACTCCAAGCGCGGCATCCTCGACCCGAAGGCGGCCCGCAAGGACACCGAGCGGATCGTGCGCGAGTACGACGTCCGCACGCCCGGCATCGAGGTCACCGCGGCCTCGCTCTCCGGCGGCAACCAGCAGAAGCTGATCGTCGGCCGCGAGATGAGCCACAACCCGAAGTTCCTCATCGCCGCGCACCCCACCCGCGGTGTGGACGTCGGTGCGCAGGCGCAGATCTGGGACGCGATCCGCGAGGCCCGCCGCGAGGGCCTGGCCGTCCTGCTCATCTCCGCGGACCTGGACGAGCTCATCGGCCTGTCCGACACCCTGCGGGTGATCTACCGCGGCCGCCTGGTCGCGGACGCCGACCCCGCGACCGTCACCCCGGAGGAGCTCGGCACCGCCATGACGGGCGCCGCCACCGGGCACCTGGAAGCAACCGACAACCACTCCGCCGCCGGTACCGAGCCCGGTACCGATGCACCGGAGGACGAGGCCCGATGAAGAAATTCGACAAGGACCGGCTGCTCCTCGGCTTGGCCGGGCCCGTGCTCGCCCTGGTCAGCGCCTTCCTGCTGACCGTGATCGTGCTGGCGGCGACGGGCATCGACCCGATCGAGCCGCTGCGCCTCATGGTGGAGAACGCCGCTTACGAGGACGTCCAGGTCCTCATCGTGAACCAGGCCGGTACGTACTACCTGGCGGCCCTGGCCGTGGCCATCGGCTTCAGGATGAACCTGTTCAACATCGGCGTCGACGGCCAGTACCGCCTCGCGGCGATGCTCTCCGCCGTGGTCGGTGCGGCCGTGACTCTGCCGGGCCCGCTGCACCTGCTGCTGATCATCTTTGTGGCCATGCTGGTCGGTGCCTCCTGGTCCGGTATCGCCGGTGTCCTGAAGGCGAAGCGCGGCGTGAGCGAGGTCGTCTCCACGATCATGCTGAACGCCATCGCGACCGCCCTGATCGCCTGGCTGATGCTGCCGAAGAACCTCGGCGTCCAGCTGGAGGGCTCCAATGACCTGACCACCGGCGACATCGCCGAGTCGGGCTGGTTCCCGGCCGTGTCCCTCGGCGACGGGCTGGAGATCTACGGCTTCACGTTCGTGGCCTTCGCCCTCGGCATCGTCTACTGGTTCGCGCTGAACCGGACCCGCTTCGGCTTCGACCTGCGCGCCACCGGTGCCAGTGAGTCCGCCGCGCAGGCCTCCGGCGTCGACGCCAAGAAGATGATCATCACCTCGATGCTCATCTCCGGCGCGGTCGCGGGTCTCGCCGGCATGCCGCAGCTGCTGGGCGAGACGCACACCTACAACCTGGCCTTCCCCGTCGGTGTGGGCTTCACCGGCATCACCATCGCGCTGCTCGGCCGCAACAGCCCGGTCGGCATCCTCTTCGCCGCGTTCCTGATGGCCTTCATCGACAAGGCCTCGGCCTCGCTCGACCAGGCCGGGTACGCGAAGGAGATCGGCACGATCATGAAGGGCCTGATCGTGATCGCGGTCGTCGTCTCGTACGAACTCGTCCGCCGCTACGGCATCCGGCGCCAGCAGCAGAAGGTCGGCGAGGAGCTCGCCGCCGGGCACGCCATCAAGACCGACAAGGAGGTCGCGGCGTGAGCACCAGCACTGTCTCCGCGACGGCTGCCGCCCCGAAGAAGTCGGCCGGCCGCAAGAAACTCACTCTCCCCTGGATCATGCTGATCATCGCGGGCGGCCTCGCGCTGGTCTCGCTGGTCCGGCTGATCAGCGGCGCCAACGACCTGACCTCGGTCGGCCAGGTCTCCGGCGCGCTCTCCCTCGCCGTCCCGATCGGCCTCGCCGGCCTCGGCGGCCTGTGGGCCGAGCGCGCGGGTGTCGTCAACATCGGCCTCGAGGGCATGATGATCCTCGGCACCTGGTTCGGTGCCTGGGCCGGCTACCAGTGGGGCCCGTGGACCGGTGTGCTCGTCGGCATCGCCGGCGGCGCCCTCGGCGGCCTGCTGCACGCGATCATCACCGTCACGTTCAACGTCAACCACATCGTCTCCGGTGTGGCCATCAACATCCTGGCGCTGGGCTTCACCCAGTACCTGTCGAACTTCACCTTCGCCGAGGCGCCGGGCGGCTCCTCCAAGCAGTCGCCGCAGGTCGAAGCGATCTACAAGATCACCGTGCCGGGGCTGTCCGACTGGATGTCCGACCTCCAGGGCAAGCACTGGTTCTTCGTCTCGGACCTCGCCGGCGTCATCGGCGGCCTGGTCACCGAGCTGTCGCTGCTGACCGTCGTCGCCCTGCTGCTGATCCCGGCCACCTGGTGGGTGCTGTGGCGGACCACCTTCGGTCTGCGGCTGCGCTCCTGCGGTGAGAACCCCATCGCGGCGGAGTCCCTCGGCGTCAACGTCTACAAGTACAAGTACATCGCCGTGGTCGTCTCGGGCGCCCTGGCCGGCCTCGGCGGCGTGTACCTGTCCGAGGTCGCCAGCCCCATCTACCAGGAGGGCCAGACCGGCGGCCGCGGCTACATCGGTCTCGCCGCGATGATCTTCGGTAACTGGATGCCGGGCGGCATGGCGCTGGGCGCGGGCCTGTTCGGCTTCATCGACAGCCTCAAGCTGCGCGGTGGCGCCACCAACGTCCACGCGATGCTCCTGCTGATCGCGATCCTGCTGGTGCTCGTCTGCGTGTGGCAGCTGTACAAGAAGAAGTACCTCCAGGCCGGCATCTCGGCGGTCTGCGCGGCGCTGCTCTTCCTCTGGTACGTGTTCACCGACTCGGTGCCCAGCCAGTTCGTGGACGCCGCCCCGTACGTGACCACCCTGCTGGTGCTCGCGCTGTCGGCGCAGCGGCTGCGGATGCCGAAGGCGGACGGCATGCCGTACCGCAAGGGCCAGGGCAAGTGACGAGCGCGCACGCCGTCGACTGGGAGGCCCTGCGCGAGGCCGCCCGGGACGCCATGTCCCGGGCCTACGCCCCGTATTCGGGCTTCCCGGTCGGTGTCGCCGCGCTGGTCGACGACGGCAGGACCGTCACCGGCTGCAACGTGGAGAACGCGAGCTACGGCCTCGGGCTGTGCGCCGAGTGCGGCCTGGTGTCCTCCCTCCACGCCACGGGAGGCGGCCGGCTGACGCACTTCACCTGCGTCGACGGCCGCGGCGAGATCCTCGTCCCGTGCGGCCGCTGCCGACAGCTGCTCTTCGAGTTCGGCGGACCGGACCTGCTGGTGGAAACCCCGAAGGGGATCCTCCCGCTGGCGGAGATGCTGCCGCAGGCCTTCGGGCCCGACCATTTGAGATAGCCGTGCCGACGGCCCTCCGCCTGCCCGGGCGGAGGGCCGTCGTCCTTCCGAAAACCCCTCTCTCTATGCGCGTAGAAGGAAGCACCACATGGACGTCATCTCCGTCATCCGGACCAAGCGGGACCGCGGTGAACTGAGCCCCGAGCAGATCGACTGGGTCATCGACGCGTACACCCGCGGTGTCGTGGCCGACGAGCAGATGTCGGCCCTGGCGATGGCCATCCTGCTCAACGGGATGAACCGGGCCGAGATCGCCCGCTGGACCGCCGCGATGATCGCCTCCGGCGAGCGCATGAACTTCGACTCCCTCTCCCGCCCCACCGCCGACAAGCACTCCACCGGCGGCGTCGGCGACAAGATCACGCTGCCGCTGGCCCCGCTCGTCGCCGCGTGCGGCGCGGCCGTGCCGCAGCTGTCCGGCCGCGGTCTCGGCCACACCGGCGGCACCCTCGACAAGCTGGAGTCCATCCCGGGCTGGCGCGCGCTGCTGTCCAACGAGGAGATGCTGCACGTCCTGGACACCACCGGCGCGGTCATCTGCGCGGCGGGCGACGGCCTGGCCCCGGCGGACAAGAAGCTCTACGCCCTGCGCGACGTGACGGGCACGGTCGAGGCCATCCCGCTGATCGCCTCCTCGATCATGTCGAAGAAGATCGCCGAGGGCACCGGCTCGCTCGTCCTGGACGTCAAGGTCGGCAGCGGCGCCTTCATGAAGAACATCGAGGACGCGCGCGAGCTCGCGCGCACCATGGTGGGCCTGGGCACCGACTCGGGCGTCAAGACCGTCGCCCTGCTCACCGACATGTCCACCCCGCTCGGCCTGACCGCCGGAAACGCCCTCGAAGTCCGCGAGTCGGTCGAGGTCCTCGCGGGCGGCGGCCCCGCCGACGTCGTCGAGCTGACCATCGCCCTGGCCAAGGAGATGCTGGACGCCGCCGGCATCAAGGACGCCGACCCGGCGAAGGCCCTGGCCGACGGCTCCGCGATGGACCACTGGCGCCGGATGATCGCGGCCCAGGGCGGCGACCCGGACGCGGCCCTGCCCGTGGCCCGCGAGCAGCACGTGGTCACCGCCTCGGCCTCGGGCGTCCTGACCCGCCTCGACGCGTACGCGGTGGGCGTCGGTGCCTGGCGCCTGGGCGCGGGCCGCGCCCGCAAGGAGGACCCGGTGCAGGCGGGCGCGGGCATCGAGCTCCACGCGAAGCCGGGCGACACGGTGACCGCGGGCCAGCCGCTGATGACCTTGCACACGGACACCCCGGAGAAGTTCGACTACGCCCTGGCCTCCCTGGAGGGCTCGTACGACGTCGCCCCGGCGGGCACGGCCTTCACGGCGTCCCCGATCGTCCTGGACCGCATCGCCTGATCCAGGACCCTCGTCCCGTCGGCGCGGCTCCCCGTCCGGAGCCGCGCCGGCGTCACGTCCGGAGCCGCGCCGGCGTCATGTCATGCCCGCGGGTGCGGGGCCGGGGGGCCGGCAGTATCGTGGCCGTGTGAGTGAGGGACCGCCCCGTACGCCCTCCGGCGGATCCGAGCCGGGTGATCAAGGCGGCCGGGCGGCACGGCGGTTGAAGGAATTCCTCGCCGCGCGCGAGCCGGTGGCAGAGCCCACCGCAGACGGCGACGAGAGCGCGGACCGGCCCGGCTCGTCATCGGCCCCTTCCCAGGATTCCACTCCCGCACGCCCCCCACGCCCCGCACGCCCCCCACATCCCTCGCGCCCCGAGACCGACTGAGCGCCGACCGGGGGAGCGGAGCGGCCTGGGGCGTCCAGGCAGGTCCGAACCAACCTCGGCGGTGCAGCCATGCAGGGACCCAACGCTTCAGAGGACCGTGCGGAACGGACGTACGACCGCCCACCCGGCGGCAAGGCCCTGACCCGGCTGCTGCAGGAGCTCGAACGCACCGGGCTCGGCGAGGAGGCCGCCGCCGCGGTCGAGCAGGCGGCGCCCGCGCTCGGGACGGAGCAGCAGGACGACCTGATCACCCGGGCCGTGGGGCCGCCGGAAGCCCGGCCGCCGCAGGCCAGGCCGCCACGGCAGGGCGAGGAGGGTGAGGAGGGCGTGGAGGGCGAGGAGGGCCGCGCCGAGGCCGCCGCCCCGGACACCGAAAGCCTTGCCGCCGAGTACGGGGCGGTCGCGGAGATGCTCGCCCGGCCGCCGGGCGCACCGGGCCCCCAGTGGCAGTCCCTCGGCCCGGTGACCGTGCCGAACGGGCAGACGTACGGGCGGAGCCGGGTCAACGTATCGGGCCGGATCTCCTCGATCGCCGTGGATCCCGGAGACTCCGCGCACCTGCTGGCCGGGTCCGCGGGCGGCGGGATCTGGGAGAGCGAGGACGGTGGCGCCTCCTGGGCGCCCCGTACCGACGACGCCGCGACGCTCACCGTCGGGGCCGTCGCCTTCGACCCCGCGTCCGCGGGAAGGGTGCTCGCGGGCACGGGAGAGGGCAATTTCTGGGCCCGACTGGGCACCGGAGTGCTCCAGTCCACCGACAACGGCACGAAGTGGGCGCCCCTGTGCACCGACCCGTTCGTCGGGCAGGGCTTCTATGACCTCGTGTTCGACCCCACCCGTGCGGGCACGGTCCTCGCCGCGACGACCGGCGGCCTGTACGCCTCCACCGACGGCGGGGCCCACTGGACCCGCCGCAGGGCCGTCACCACCTGGTCGGTCTCGGTGTCCGCCACCGGCGAGGCACTGGCCGCCTGCAAGGACGGGCTCTTCCGCTCGACCGACGGCGGAGACGCCTGGAGCGCCGTCGCGCTGCCCACCCCGGGCGCCCTGCCCCTGGTCCGGTTCGCCGTGGCGATCGCCCCGTCCGACCCCACCGTGGCCTACGCCTGGGCAGCCGACGCCGAAGAGAAGGCGCGGCTGTGGCGCAGGGCCGGCGGGGCCTGGACGAAAGTGGCACCGCCCGCCGGTCTGGAGACCGAGCAGGCCTGGTACGACTGGTTCCTCGGCGTCGCTCCCGACCGCGTCGACCAGGTGTACGTCGGCGCCATCGACGCGTACCGCGGGGACCGGTCGGGGACCACCTGGACCTGGGAGGACATCTCCACCAGGGAAACGGGCGGCGACTCCATCCACCCCGACCAGCACGCCATCGCCTTCGACCCCGACGACGCCGACACGGTGTACATCGGCAACGACGGCGGGCTGTTCCGCAGCCCCGACCGGGGCACCCGCTGGCAGCACCTCAACAACGGGCTGGAGATCACCGAATTCGAGTACCTGGCACAGGACTTCACCGACCCGCGGTGGGTGCTCGGCGGAACCCAGGACAACGGCACCAACCGCTGGACCGGATCCCCCAGCTGGACCCACGTCCAGGACGGCGACGGCGGGGACTGCGCGGTCTGCCACGCCGATCCGCGCAGCGTCTTCCACACCTTCTTCGAGATGAACCTGGAACGCTCCGACAAGCGGGGCGACTTCGGCACGTGGCAGGACGTCTCGCCGCGGGTGCTGGCGGGCGAGCGCTCGCTCTTCTACCCGCCGTTGGAGAGCAGTGCCACCAACGGCCGTACGATCGCCCTCGGCGGCGGGGCGCTGTACGTCTCGCGCGACAACGGCGGCCACTGGACCCGGCTGGCGTTCCCCACCGCCGGTGTGGCCGGCGCGATGTACATCCCGCACGCCGACGAGATCCTGGTCGGCACCGTCAAGGGCGCCCTGTACCGCACCACGTTCTCCGGCGGCGCGGGCGGCTCGTGGAGCGCGCTCACCGCTCTGTCGACGCCCCGGACGGGGGCATGGGTCAGCGACATCCACGTCGATCCCACCGACACCGACCGCGTCTGGGTCACGCACAGCTCGATCGGCGGCGGCCGTATCTGGCGCTCCGTCGACGGAGGGGCCGGCTGGAGCGACCGCTCCGCGGGACTGCCGCCGCTGCCGCTCAACGCGGTCGTGGTCGACCCGCTCGACGGCGACCGGATCTGGGTCGCCGCGGACCTGGGCGTCTACGAGAGCACCGACGCCGGAGCGACCTGGCAGGCCTTCTCCGACCAGTTGCCCAACGCGCTCGTCGGCGACCTCGTGCTGCACCCGAACGCCCGGGTGCTGCGCGCCGGGACCCGCAACCGCGGCGTGTGGGAGATCAAGGTCTGACGCCCGGCCGCGCGCCGATGAGTTCCGTCCGATGAGTTCCGGGCGGTGGGGGAGTCACCCCCTTGTGGAGATCACCCGACTCGTGCTGCCCGGACCCGGCCCGACCGAACGGGACGCGGCGCGGCTGTGCGCCCGCCTGGCCCGGCTGTACGAGGACGGGGCCGCGGCGGTGGAGTGCGATGCCGGGGCCGTCACCGCGCCCGGGCTGGCCGCCGTGGAGCTGCTGGCCCGGCTGCGCCTGACCGCCCGCGGATACGGCGGGGGCTTCGCCGTCACCGGCGCACCCCCCGCGCTGCGGGCCCTACTGCACCTCGTAGGCCTCGTCGAGCTGCTCGGGGAGTCCGAAGAGGGGGAACCACCGGGCGGTGTCCAGGAAGGCGTTGAGCCCGACGATCCTGCCCTCTGAGATCTCCAGGACCTGGAGCGCCCACGGGCTGTGCCCCTTCCCGGTGGCCGACGGCCGGTACTGGCCGAAGGCCGGCATCCCGTTCGCCGTCGTCGGGATCAGGCGCGAACCCTTGCAGCCTATGCCCTGGCCCAGGTGCCAGGCCGCGATGTCCTCGTGGCCGCGCAGCCACAGGTCGTACGGCGGCATCGACAGCACCGCGTCCTCGTGCAGCAGCGTCGTGAGCCGCGAGATGTCGTACGCCTCGAAGGCCGACACGTACTGCTCCAGCAGTTTCGCCTGGTCCGCGTCCAGCGGGTCCGCGGGGTCGCTGTCGCGGATCCCGTGATCGGCGAGCGTGGCCCGTGCCCGCTGCAGTGCGCTGTTCACCGAGGCCACCGTGGTCTCCAGCAGCGTAGCGACCTCGTCGGCCTTCCAGGCCAGCACCTCGCGCAGGATCAGCACCGCCCGCTGTTTCGCCGGCAGGTGCTGGAGGGCCGCGACGAACGCCAGGCGGACGGACTCCTTCGCCAGGGCCATCTCCGCCGGGTCGGCGGTCTGCGGCAGCACCCGGCCGTCGGGGACCGGCTCCAGCCAGGTCACCTCGGGCCGCTCGTTGAGCACGGCGGAGGCCTGGTGCTGCGGAGCCGTCAGGTCCATCGGCCGGGCCCGCTTGTTCCCCGCCTTCAGCAGGTCCAGGCAGACGTTGGTGGCGATCCGGTACAGCCACGAGCGCAGCGAGGAGCGGCCCTCGAACTTCTCGAAGCTGCGCCAGGCGCGGATGTACGCCTCCTGCACCGCGTCCTCGGCGTCGAAGGACGAGCCCAGCATCCGGTAGCAGTATCCCGTCAGCTCGACCCGGTAGCGGTCCAGCGCGGAATCCAGGTCCGGCGGTGTCGTCGCGAGGTCACTCATGGCTGTCGCCCCCAGGTAGGTCCACTCCTTCGGAACCTACCGGAGGGGTCTGACAACGGCAGCCGGAACGGCCTCAGGCGCGTGTCACGTGCCCGGCTTGCGCCCGTACACGTAGACGTCCTCGCCGTTCCGCAGCAGGTTCCAGTACGCCTTCGCGTCGGCGGACCGCATGTTCACGCAGCCTGCCGAGCCGGGCGGGTTCCACATGCTCTTGGTCGTCGAGTGGAAGGCGATGCCGCCGTCGAAGAACTGCGCGTACGGCATCGAGACGTCGTAGATCGTCGACCAGTGGTCGATGCTGCGGTAGTAGATCTTCTTCAGGCCGGTGCGGGTCTCCGTGCCGTCCTTGCCGGTGCGGACCGGGACCGGGCCGTACTTCAGCGCGGCGCCGTCCTGGATCCAGCTGAGCTGCCGGGTCAGGTCGACGCAGGCGATCCGCCCCCGGTTCACCGGGCACGTGCCGGCCTTGTTGGGAGTGGTGCCGGCGGCCCGCTGGTCCAGCATCGTGCTCATCGTGCGCCAGGTCAGCGGCCCCGCGTACCCCTGCGTCGGGGTGATCCCGTGCGTCGCCTGGAACGACCTGATCGCCGTGCAGTCGGCCGCCGACTGCCGGCCGTCCACCGGCCGCCCCAGGAACCGCTCGACCTGCCGCTGGTACGGCCCGGTGGTGAGGTTGCAGGACGCGGCGCCCGCGGGCCCGCCTCCCGCGACCACCAGCGGCAGCGCCAGCGCCACCGCCGCGCCGAACACCACCGCCGCCCGCCGCCCCCTGCGCATCCGCGTCGTCCCCATCGCGTCCTCCCCTGCTCGCCCCGCAACCGTTCACCGTGTTGAATGCCCGGAAAACGACGCGAGTTGCCTGCGGGGGAGACGTATTTCCCGACCGGTCCGGCGACTTGCTCAGCGGGCGGCAGCGGCCGAAGCCGGCATGCGCCGCTGCGCGCGGGCCGCGTGCGACCCGTACAGCGTGATCGTGACGACGCCGAGCACGGCCAGCAGCGCGATGCCCACCGTGGCCGCCCACCCCGCCGAGTGGTAGGCGAGCGCGCCCAGGGTGCCGCCCGCGCTGGAGCCCAGGTAGTAGGCGGACTGGTAGAGCGCGGAGGCCTGCGCCCGGCCCGTCCGCGCCGTCCGGCTCACGGCCGCGGAGGCCACCGCGTGCCCGGCGAAGAAGCCCGCCGTGATCAGGACCAGCCCGAGCAGGATCGCCGCCAGGGACTCGGACAGCGACAGCAGCAGCCCGAGCGCGGTGGTGGTCACGGCCAGGTACAGCGCGCCGCGCCGCCCCGTCCGGGCCACCAGCCGACCGGCCGCCGCCGAGGAGACCGTACCCACCAGGTAGATCAGGAAGACCGACCCGACCACGCCCTGCCCGAGGGAGAACGGCTCGTCCACCAGCCGGTAGCCGATGACCGTGTACACGGCCCCGAAGACGGTCATGAACAGCGCGCCGATCCCGTACAGCCGCAGCAGCAGCGGATCGCGCAGGTGGCCGGCGACGGTACGGCCCACCGCGCGCGGGTTCAGCGAGGCCGGGCGGAAGAACCGCGCCCGGGGCAGCAGCACCAGGAAGGCCGCCGCGCAGGCCAGCGACATCAGCCCGACGGTCAGCAGACCCGCCCGCCAGCCGCCGAGCTGCGCCGCCCAGCCGGTGACGAGGCGGCCGCTCATGCCGCCGATGGAGTTGCCCGCCACGAACAGCCCGATCGCCCCGACCAGCGCCTTCGGCTGGACCTCCTCCGCCAGGTACGCCATCGCGGAGGCCGGGATCCCGGCGATCGCCGCGCCCTGGACGGCGCGCAGGGCCACCAGCCACTCCAGGTTCGGCGCGAAGGGCACCAGCAGGCCGATGCCCACGGCCACGACCATCGACCAGGTCATCATCCGGGTGCGTCCGAACCGCTCGGACAGCGCGCTGAGCGGCAGCACGAACAGGGCGAGGGCGCCGGTGGCCGCGGACACCGTCCAGCTGGCCTGGCCCGCCGTCACCCCGAACCCGTCGGAGATCGCGGGCAGCAGCGCCTGGGTGGAGTAGAGGAGGGCGAAGGTGGCCAGTCCGGCGGCGAAGAGCGCGAGGCTCATCCGGCGGTAGCCGGGGCGGCCGGGGGAGCGGGGTTCGGGCTGCGGCAACGACGGGGTGGAGGCACCCGGGGTGACGGGTGCCCCGGTATGAACGGGAGGCATACGTCGAAGGTAGGCCGGTGTTTTTGATGCGTCCAATGCACAGAATCGCGATAATCGATCCACTCACGCATCAGCACAGCTCAGGGGGGCGCACGTCGATGAACCGTTACGAAGAAGACATGGCCGTGACACGTCTGCTGGCCCCGCGCCTGGCGTACTTCGCGGCGGTCGCCCGGCACGAGCACGTCACCCGCGCCGCCCACGAACTCGGCGTTCCCCAGTCGACGTTGTCGCGGGCCATGGTCCGCCTCGAACAGGACCTCGGCGTCACGCTGTTCGCCCGCAAGGGCCGCACGGTCGCCCTCACCACGGCGGGCCGGACCTTCCTGGCCTCCGCCGAACAGGCCCTGGAGGGCATCGCCCGCGCCGCGGAATCCGTCCAGCAGGACGCCGACCCGGCCTTCGGCAAGGTCGCCTTCGGCTTCCTGCACACCCTGGGGCCCGAGACCGTACCCGGTCTCATCCGCGCCTTCCGCGCCGACCACCCGCGCGTGCGCTTCTCCCTGGTCCAGAACTACGGCGAGGCCATGCTGGAAAAGCTCCGCTCCGGCGAACTCGACCTCTGTCTCACCTCGCCCCTCCCCGACGCCCCCGACCTGGTCGCCCGCCGCCTCGACGAACAGCGGCTGCGCCTGGTCGTCCCCGACGACCACCGCCTCGCCGGCCGCAAGCGCATCCGCCTCGCCGAGGCCGCGGAGGAAACCTTCGTCACCCTGGAGCCCGGCTACGGCATGCGCCGCATCACCGACGACCTGTGCGCGGAGGCCGGGTTCACTCCCCGTGTCGCCTTCGAGGGCGAGGAGGCCGAAACCCTGCGCGGCCTGGTCGCCGCCGGTCTGGGCGTGGCCCTGCTGCCGCCACCGGCCGTGGCCCGCCCGGGCGTCGTCGAGCTGACGGTGACCGCCCCGCGCGCCGTCCGCGAGATCGGCGTCGCCTGGCTCGACGGCCACCCCGACACCCCGCCGGTCGCGGAGTTCAAGCGCTTCCTGCTCTCCCGCCGGGGCCGCCTGATTCCGGAACTGGAACCGCCGGTCCCCGCCGGCGACCAGGCCGTCTCCTGAGCGTCCTCAGGTTCGGGTGAAGCGGCTGCTCCGCTCGCCCCGGAGCCGGCCGGGCGGGAGCGTGCGGCCGAAGGCGAGCAGGAGCAGGTCCTGGGCGTCGCCGTAGACGGGGGACCCGGATCCGTACGACCAGTCCAGGTCCTCGGCGCACAGCCGCACTCCGTCGACGTCGGCTCCGAAGAACCTCAGGCCGCTGGGCCGGATCCCGTCGAGCAGCACGCGCAGCCGGTCCTCGGGGACGCGCCGGCCGAGGCCGAGGGCGACCGTGATGTCCAGCCCGTGCACCACGTCATGCCCGAGCGCCGCCGCGAACCCGCCGACCGGTGGCGTCCAGGGGTGGTGCGCGCCTTCCCGGAGGAACGCGGCGAGCGAGGCGGTGGAACGGCCGGCCGCGTCCCTGCGCGCGACGCGGTCGGTCATCCGGTGCAGGTTCCCCCGGGCCCTGGCCAGTTCGCCCAGCGTCGCGGGCAGGGAGAGCCGCAAGCCCATCGACATGTGGGCCGCGACCTCGCGGACCCGCCACCCCGTGCACAGGCTCGGCTCGTCCCATTGATCGGCCCGCAGCCCGTCGAGCAGGTCGGCCAGCTCCTGCCGTTCCGCCGCGATCAGGGCCCTGACCGCGGCCTTCCTGTCCTTGCGGGACATCGCGTCATCCATGGGTCCCACCCTGCGGCCAACGGCCCCATAGGGGAAATAGATAGATGTGCTGCTGCCTAGAATCACGGCTTATGGAGCTTCGCCAACTGCGCTACTTCGTCACGGTCGTCGAGGAGGGCGGTTTCACCCGCGCCGCCGCCCGGCTCCACCTGAGCCAGCCGGGACTCAGCGCGCAGATCCGCCAGTTGGAGAAGGAACTCGGGCAGTGCCTGCTCGACAGGTCCGGCCGGTCGGTGACGCCGACCGAGGTGGGCAGGGCCGTCCTGCCGTACGCGCGGGCGGCACTGGCCGCCGCGGACGCGGTGCGGCAGACCGTGGACGAGCACACCGGACTGCTGCGCGGCAGGGTCACGCTCGGGCTGGTCTCCGGCGCCACCGGCCGCGCCTTCGACGCGGCCTCGTTCCTCGCCGCCTTCCACGCCGCCCACCCGGCCCTGGAGATCGCCCTGACCGAGGACACCTCGGAGCGGATGCAGGCCGCGCTCCTGGCCGGCGAGATCGACATCGCCCTGCTCGGACCCACCGCCGAGGAGCCCCCGCCCGGCCTCACCCACCGGACGGTCATCGACGTCCCGCTCGGCGCCGCCGTCGCACCCGGCGACCCGCTCCTGACCCCCGCCGACCGCACCAGCGTCCCCCTGGCCGAGCTGCGCGACCGCCCGCTGATCTGCCTGCCGCGCGGTACGGGGGTGCGGGCGGCGCTCGAACGCGGCTGCGCCCAGGCGGGGTTCCGGCCCCGCGTCGCCTTCGAGGCGGCAGCCCCCCAGGTGCTCGCGCAGCTCGCCGCCCGGGGTCTGGGCGCCGCCGTACTGCCCCTCGGCGAGGAGGGGCCGGACCGCGGCGGACACCTGCGCACCCTGCGGATCGTCCAGCCCCCGATGCGTGCCCGCATCGTCCTCGCCTGGCCGGCCACCGGACCCACCAGCCCCGCCGCCCGGGCGCTCCTCGACGCCCTGCGCGAGGTCCTGCCCGCGCCGCCCGGGGGCTGACGGCCCGGCCCGGCCGCTCAGGGACGAGGCGCCTCAGCCGCCCGCGACGCCGGACGCCCCCCGCTTCGACTCCGCGGGCTCCGCGGGCTCCGCGGGCTCCGCGGACTGTGCCGGCTGCGCGGAGAGCAAGTACCCCGCCTGGAAGCGGGACTTCGCCCCGACGGCCCGCATGATCTCCGCGATGTGCCGCTGGCACGTCCGCTCCGACATGCCCAGCCTCCGCGCGATGACCTTGTCCTCCAGCCCCTCCGACAGCAACCGCACGATGGTCTGCCGCAGCTCGTCCGAGATCGACCGGGCCGCCACCGGGCTCACCGTCGTCGGGAAGGGCTCCGCGCCCAGCCAGGACCGCTCGAAGGCCGCCGTCATGAAGTGCACGACGCTCGGCTCGCGCACCACCAGCGCCGCCCCGCTGCGGTCCGGCACCGCCATCAGACCCGTGTGGCCGTCGAAGACCAGCATCCGCATCAGCCCGTCGCCCAGCGTCCGCACCTGCGCGCCCAGGGCCGTCACGCGCTCGACGTACGCCGCCGTGGGGCGCGAGTACCGCGCCGTGTGCTGGTAGAGGGTCCGCATCCGGACCCCGCGCGCCAGCAGCGACTCGTCACGTCCGATCGACTCCTCCAGCGTCTCCAGCGGCCGTCCCCCGCCCGGCTGCGAGGTCAGCAGCTCCTGCTCGCACGCCGCGACGAGCTCCGCGATCAGCCCCCGTACCGCGCCGAGGTCCGTCACCAGCTCCAGGCGGCCCGCACCGCTCAGGTCCCGCTGCGCGGTCCCCGCCTCGTACGCCGGCACCAGCGCCTCCAGGCGCCCCCGCAGCCGGTCCATCTCGTCGTGGGTCTCCCGTACGCGCACGGCCAGCGGGGCCAGCGCCCGGGCGGCCGCCGCCCGGGGTGCGACCGCGCACCACCGGTCGGGTCCGGCGCCGGGCGCCCGCTGCAGGAGGTGTGCCGCGGCCAGTTCGGTGATCGCGGCGGCCGCGCGCACGCCCAGGGCCTCCGTGGCCTCGCCCGCGTCAAAGGCGTGCCGCTCGACGGCGTACGCGTAGAGGCGCCGGGCCGCGGGGCTCAGTTCATCGGCTTGATCGGCTGGCATATGCCTATTCGTCCCGGCCTGTGTCAGTTCGTAAACCCCTCGTATTCCCGCAAGGCGGCAAGACGACCCCTGTCAGGCGGCTATCGGCATATGCCGAAGCGGGCAGAGTGGCTGCACGGCGTGAGGCGGGAGCGCGGTGTGCGGCAGGGACGTGGTCAGGAGTGGGCCGGGAACGGGCGGGAGCCCGTGGCCGTCCTGCTGAGTCCGCGGCCCGCCGTGGTGGCGGCCGCCCGCCGTGCGGGCGCCCGCACCGTGGTGGTCGCGCCTGATCCATCGGCGCCATCCGACCGTGAGGGGGCGGAGCGGCGGGTGCGGACGGACTGGCGCGACCACCGGCACTTGGTCGGGGCAGTCGGCCGGCTGGAGGCGGTGCGGCACGGCCGCGCCGCCGTCTTCGGTTTCGACGCCGCGGGAGCCCTCGCCGCTGCCCGCGCCAACGAGGAACTGGGCCTGCCCGGCACTCCCGCCGCCGCCGTCACCGCCCTCATGGACAAGGCCGCCCTCCGCGCCCGCTCCAACACCCTGCACCCCGGCCGGCCCGTCTCCTTCGCCCGCTGCGGACGGGCCGAGACCCTCCCGTTCGTCGCCACCCTCATCGGCTACCCCTGCGTGGTCAAACCCCGGTCGGGCACCGACGGCGAAGGGGTCCGGCTCGTCCACGACGAAGCCGGGGCGCGGGCCGCCGCCGACGGCTACCCCGAGATCACCGACCTCCTCGTCGAGGAGTACCTCGAAGGCCCGGAGCTCACCGTCGCGGCCCTCTCCCGCGACGGCCGCCACCGCATCCTGGGCTGGTCCCGCCGGATCACCGGCCCCCGCCTCACCGCCACCGGCCACGACCTGCCCGTCGCCCTGGACCCGGCGACCGCGCAGGCCGTACGGGCCCTCGTACGCGGGGTCCTCGACCTCGCCGGACACCACGACGGCCCCTCCCACACCGAGGTCATCCTCACCGCGCACGGCCCCCGCCTCGTCGAGGCCCACGCCCGCCCCGGCCGCGAGGAGTTCGGCCGCCTGCTCCGGGCCGCCCACGGCACCGACGTGCTCGGCCTCGCGCTCGCCGCCGGGCTGGGCCTGCCCGAGCCGGTACGCAGCCCGCGGACCGCGCACGCCGGGCTGCGGTACGTGGACTTCCCGCCCGGCCGCGGCCCCGGCGCGGTCCGGCCGGGGATCGCGGCGGCGCGGGCCGTGCCCGGGGTGGTCCGGGTCCAGCTGGAGATCCCGGTGGGGGCGACGGTCCGGTGCGCCCCGACGGGCGGCCTGCACCACGCGTACGTCCTGGCCACCGCCCCGACGGCCGGTGCGCTGGCCCGCACCCTGGACCGGGCCGGCGGTCTGATGCGGCCCGTGGACCGCGGCCGGCGGATCCGTCAGCCGGAGGGCTTCGCGTAGTCGGCGAAGCCGGTCCAGTCCAGCGTCACGCAGGGCTCGTCGCCCAGCACCCACGCGTTGTGTCCCGGAGGCACCCGCATGAAGTCGCCGGGGCCGAACTCGGCGCTCTCGCCGTCGTCCATGACCACTTTGATGCGGCCGCTCACCACGTATCCGGTGTGGTCGGCCCGGCAGCTGTCCGTCCCGGCCAGCGGCTTGACGTGCTCCGACCACTTCCAGCCCGGTTCGAAGGTGGAGCGCCCGACGCCGGTGCCGCCCGCCTCCAGCAGATCCAGCCGGCCCTTGCCGTCGGCAAACGGCCGGGTCTCGTCGGGCTGGTCGAAGCTCCTGGACACCATTCCGCCCATGATCCATCGCCTCCGGGAGGGAAAACGCCCCGAGTCCACTCCTCACGTTACGCGCGACGGCCGCGCCTCACCGCCGGAGCGAGCGCCCGAAACCCGAGGCCAGCGGCATCCGCAGGCCCAGCGGCGGGGGAGCGGCCAGGGCGTCCGTCACCGGCCGCGAATACCGTCCCGAGCACACCGCGCCGAGGACGAAGTCCACCACCAGCGCGACGACTTCCGGCTGGTGCTCGCGCAGCCCGTGCCCGTCCGAGTGGACCTCGAACCGGCACGTGGAACGATTCGCCTTCTTGGCCCGGGCCGCCAGCTGAAACGATGCCTCAGGGTCGCTGCGCGCGTCGTTCGTGCCGTGCACGATCAGCACCTGCCGCCCCGACAGCTGTTTCACCGGTTCGGGCGAGGCCGTCCCCGCCGCCGCTCCCAGGCAAGGGGCCAGCGAGACCACCGAGTTGACGGCGTCGTGGCCCGCCGCCCGCAGCGCGGCCAGGCCGCCCGCACCGTACCCGGCCAGGCACACGGGCACGTCCCCGTAGCGCCGTACCGCCTCGTCCGCCGCCCACCCCGCCTGCTCCTCGCGGGAGGCGTCCCCGCCGTGGATGACGGTGTGCGCGACCAGCCCCTCCGTCCCGCCCGCCCGGGCCAGCGCCCGCCCGAGCGGACGCAGCGGACCGGGGGAGAATCTGGACGCTCCGGGAAGCAGGAGCACCACACCACTGACCGTCGACCCCAAGCCGTTCGCGCCGGCTGCCCGCCCCAGGCGGGCCCCGCGCGCCGGCGGCGCATGCTGTGCCATGGCGGAACAGTCTCAGACGCCGAGGTGTACGACAGCCGTCTCCGCGGTCTCTGTTACATATCGGCGCTCGCGGCCGACACCCGCTCTACGCGCGTAGGAGTTAGAGTGCCCAGATGACGAGCGAGACCCCCAACCTGCCGACCCCGGATCAGATCCGCCGCGCCCCGAAGGTGCTCCTGCATGATCACCTCGACGGTGGACTGCGCCCCGGGACCATCATCGAGCTGGCCCGCGAGGCCGGCTACGAGAACCTTCCCGAGACCGACGCCGACAAGCTCGGCATCTGGTTCCGGGAGGCCGCCGACTCCGGCTCCCTCCCGCGCTACCTGGAGACCTTCGCGCACACCTGCGCGGTCATGCAGACGAAGGAGGCCCTCTTCCGGGTCGCCGCCGAGTGCGCCGAGGACCTGGCCGAGGACGGCGTCGTGTACGCCGAGATCCGCTACGCCCCCGAGCAGCACCTGGAAGCCGGCCTGACCCTCGAAGAGGTCGTCGAGGCCGTGAACGACGGCTTCCGCGAGGGCGAGCGGCGTGCGAAGGCCAACGGCCACCGCATCCGCGTGGGCGCCCTGCTGACCGCGATGCGCCACGCCGCCCGTGCGCTGGAGATCGCGGAGCTGGCCAACCGCTACCGCGACAACGGCGTGGTCGGCTTCGACATCGCCGGCGCCGAGGCCGGGTTCCCCCCCACCCGCCACCTCGACGCCTTCGAGTACCTCAAGCGCGAGAACAACCACTTCACGATCCACGCGGGCGAGGCCTTCGGCCTGCCGTCGATCTGGCAGGCCCTGCAGTGGTGCGGCGCCGACCGCCTCGGTCACGGCGTGAAGATCATCGACGACATCGAGGTCGCCGAGGACGGCTCCGTGACGCTGGGCCGCCTGGCCTCGTACGTCCGGGACAAGCGCATCCCCCTGGAGATGTGCCCGACCTCGAACCTGCAGACCGCCGCGGCCGCCTCGTACGCCGAGCACCCGATCGGTCTGCTGCGCAAGCTGCACTTCAGGCTCACGGTCAACACCGACAACCGCCTGATGAGCGGCACCAGCATGAGCCGCGAGTTCGAGCACCTGGTGGACACCTTCGGCTACACGCTGGACGACATGCAGTGGTTCACCGTCAATGCGATGAAGTCCGCGTTCATTCCTTTCGATGAACGACTGGCCATGATCAACGAGGTCATCAAGCCGGGTTATGCGGAGCTGAAGTCGGAGTGGCTTTTCCAGCAGACCGCTTCCACCAGCGGTTCTGTCTCGGCCTAGGCCATGGCATGACGTACTGAAAGGGTCCGGGAGGAGCAATTCCCGGGCCCTTTCTCATATTTAAGGATGTTTGCGGGCGGGGGTTTGAAGTGACTAGTTTGCGGAGCCGCTCAATTCCCCGTCGCAAGGACACGTTTTCATGAAGCAGTCAGCTGCCAAGATCCTCGGTACCGCCGCTCTGGGTGCCGCCTTCGCCGCCGTCGCCGCCGGTACCGCCTCCGCCGTTCCGGCCGTGGGCCTCGCCGACACGCTGAGCACGGCCACCGGTGCGCTCCAGGGCGTCACCAGCCCGCAGCAGATGAACTCCGAGGAGGGCGGTCAGCCGAGCGACCCCACCGCCGCGGTCACCGGCCTGCTGGGCCCGGTCACCGGAGCCCTCAACGGCTGACGCCGTCGCGATGCGAACACGCCCACGGCGGTCGCACACCTCTTCCACGGAGTGTGTGTGCCGCCGTGCGGTGTGTCACGATCGCCACCAACTGCCCGCCGACGCAAGCGGTATGAGGTCTTTGGTCATGCGCATGAAGGTACGAGCGACCGTGGTCGCGCTGGTCCCCGCCCTGCTGCTCGCGGCGGTCGGATGCGGCGGTTCGAACAGCCCCGACAGCGCCCCGCCCGGCAAGGGCCCGGACCCCAAGGGCTCGGCGAGCCAGGCTTCCGGAGCACCCGGCGCCCCCGGCGGGACCGCCCCCGGCGGGACCGCCCCCGGCGGATCCGCCGCGCCCAAGTCCGGCGGCAGCAAGGCGCAGCGGTCCGCGCTGGAACAGGGCGACCTGCCCGGCTACCAGATCTCGGCGCAGGGCAAGAACCCCAACGCGCCCGACGGCCAGCCCCAGGCCGACAAGAAGGCCTGCCAGCCACTCGCCGACATCATGGGCGACAAGCCGGACCCGGCCGCGCGCGAGACAGTCAACCGGGGCATCGGCTCCCAGAAGCAGGTCGGACTCGCCGTCTCCGCCTCCGTCAGCTCGTACGCCGAGAGCGACGCCAAGGCGCTGATCGCCCGCCTCAAGGCCGCCGTGCCCGCCTGCGGTACGGGCTTCACCGCCACCGTCGAGAAGCAGACCGGCAGCTACCGCGACGTGCGCGCCGCCGAGTACCGCACGGGCGGCGACGAGAGCGTCAGCTGGACCACGACCGCGGCCGCCCAGGGCGTCTCGGCGCAGGTCCACCTGGTCGTCGTGCGCGAGGGCGACACCATCGTGCGGCTGATGGCCCTCAACGTGGCCGCGGCCGACCAGAAGGCGCGGGTGCCGCAGGAGGTCGCCGACAAGCAGCTGGAAAAGGTCCAGCGGGCCGGGTGAGTGAGGACCGGACGGGCCTACCAGGCGGCGGTGGCGGACTTCTCGTTCGGCAGGAGCAGCCACAGCGCCAGGTAGATCAGGAACTGCGGGCCGGGCAGCAGGCACGAGGCGACGAATATGACGCGCATCGTGGTCGCGGACATTCCGAAACGCCGGGCCAGTCCGGCGCAAACGCCGCCGATCCATCGACCGTCACGGGGGCGGACAAGGGCGCTCATGGGGTTCTCCTTCATCGGGATCGCTCTTGTGCGATACCTCAATACTCGCGGGGAACCGCCGAAAGAACCTCGGTCCACGGACCGAGCCCGACCCTGGTAATTCTCGGGGTGGGTCCCTGATAAGCGGTGCGTGAACGCCGCAGCCGGGCGCGCAGTGCCGGTACGACGGCCGCGTGCGCGAGCACCACGCCGACGGTGTTCAACAGGACCGAGTCCACGTCGACGACCTGTCCCGGTACGGCGGTCTGGAGCATCTCGATGCACACCGAGGCCAGTGCGCCCGCGGCCGCGGTCCGGGCCAGCGAGGACCAGGCGGACAGCGCCGACGGCGCGAGCCGCCCGCCGACCAGCGGCAGCAGCACGCCCAGCGGGGCCAGCAGCGCCAGCCCCTCGCCGATCCGGCGGGCGGCCTCCAGCGGCCCGTAGGCGAGGTCCCCCCGGATCCCCTCCAGCGGGGTCAGGTTCGCGGCCGCGGCCCAGGGCACGTCCAGTGGTCGCAGCGTCAGCCAGCCGACGACCAGGAGGTGGGCGGCCAGGAGGGCGCCGCTCAGGAGCCGGAACCGGAGATGAATGGCGGTGGCGGCGCTGTGGCCGGCCTCTTGACGCTGCACACCTGCGATGACGCGGCGTGCGGCAGCCGCGGTTCCGGTCTGCCGGTGCCAGCGAAAGGCCGATGAGAATCCGATCGGATGAAATCACCGGACCCGGCCGCGCATCCGCTTCTCCGCGACCACATCACCACGCACAGTGAGCGCGATTGACGCCCGGAGCCAGGGAAAGGGAAACACCCATGCCCGAACACCGCCCCGCCGTACGGGGCCGCGCCCGTCCCGCCCGCCGGATCACCGCCACCGCCGGCGCGTACGCGCTGGCCGCCGCCTTGGCCGCCGCCCTGACCGGACTCGGCGCGGCCGGCCCGGCCCGTGCCGCGGCGGACACCTGCTTCAACGCCGTCGCCACGACCACGGGCACCGTGGGCACACCCGATGACGACGTCATCATCGGCACGCCCGGCCGCGACGTCATCGACGGCTTGGGCGGCAACGACAAGATCTGCGGCGCGGGCGGCAGCGACACCCTCCTCGGCGGCGCCGGGGACGACTCGGTCTCCGGGGGCCCGGGTGACGACCAGATCGAAGGCGGCGAGGGCAACGACACCCTGGTCGGCGACGACTTCGCGTACACGGGCGACGCCACCGGCCCCGCCGGCCGCGACCGGCTGACGGGCGGCGCGGGCGCGGACGGCATCGTGGGCGACCACTACGCCGTCCAGGGCACCGCCCAGGGCGCCGCCTCCGACCTGCTGGCCGGCGGCGACGGCGAGGACTCCCTGACCGGCGACAGCCGCGGCGACCGCGTGACCGGCGGCGCGAACGACCGGCTGGAGGGCGGCCTCGGCAGCGACGGACTCGTCGGGGACTCCATCGGCTTCTACGAGGCCACGGGGGCCGGGGACGACGTCCTGCTGGAGGGCCCCGGAGAGTTCGGTGACGCGACCGGCGACAGCGTGGTGCTCGCGGGCAACGTGAGCGGCAGCGGCGGCGACGATTACATCGACCTCGGTACGGACGGCGGCTTCGGCGCCTGGGGCGACCACCAGACGTTCACGGGCCGGGCGACCGGTTCCGGCAACGACCGCATCCTGGGCGGCAGCGCGGACGAGATCGCCCTCGTCGGCGACAGCGCCCTCGGTGATCCGGTCGGGGCCACCGCGGGGAACGACCTGATCGACGGCCGGGGCGGCAGCGACCACCTCTTCGGCGACAACGTCAACAGCCAGACCGGCAACGACTCGATCGGCGCCGCCGGCGGCAACGACTTCCTCAGCGGCGGGGACGGCGACGACGTCCTGCGCGGCGGCCCGGCCGCCGACACCCTCAACGGCGGCCCGGGCACCGACGACTGCGACGGCGAAGGCGGCGCGGACGTCCAGTTCAACTGCGAGGTCTGACCCGGACCGCGGCGGGTGCGGGGCCCGGAACCGCTCGGGCCCCGGGCGCGCCCGCGGTCAGCGCGTCGCGAACAGCACGATCAGGAGGACCGCGCCGGCCACGGCCGGCGCGATGATCTCGTACGACCACTGCACGCGCACGCTGCCCTGGGCACCGGCCCGCGAGGCGCCGCGCTCGGCCAGCTCCCGCAGTTCGTCCACGACCTTGTCGGCGCCGGCCCGCTGCGGCCCGGCCGGTGCGGCCGGGTTCTCGGCGCCGGAGGAGGACATGCCCCGGCCGGTGAGCCCGCCGCGGCGGCTCAGCCGGCCCCGGCTCGCCTTCTTCCGCTCCCGCAGCGAGACGGGAACGGACCAGAGCTGGTACTTCGAGCCCTCCGCCAGCACCTCCGCCGAGTATCCGGCGCGCACCGCGTCCACGGCAGCCCAGGGCAGCTCGATGATGCGGAAGGGGTTCCGCACGCGCATCCGGTCGTCATTGGCGAAGACGGCGGGGCGGATCGTGAAGGCCACGATCAGCGGCACCACGCACAGCGCCAGCGCCAGGGCGACCCACGGGGTGTTCCCCGAGCCGCGCACCACCGCGTCCCCGCAGAGCCACGCGGTCAGCGCGAGCAGCAGCACCCCGGTGACCACGGCCGAGGAGGAGCGGTAGACCCGGTCGTCGTAGACCGGCTCGTCGGCCGGTGGCTGCTGGCTGCTCATGCGGTCGATTCTGCCCCACGCCGTCTCACCCCACGAGATCGGCGTACAGAATGATGTTGTCCGGCCGGTGGCCGTCGGTGATCTCGCCGCCGCAGGTGATGACGCGCAGCTCCGGACGTGCGGTGTCCCCGTAGACCTTGTCGGTCGGGAACCGCTTCTTGTCGACCTGCTCCAGCTCGCGGACGCGGAAGACGGCGGCGGCGCCGTCCGCCCGGAAGACCGTGATCTCGTCGCCGGTGCGGACGCGCGAGACGTCCTTGAGCACGGCCGGGCCGCGGGCGGTGTCGAAGTGGCCGATCAGCACGGCTGGGCCGGTCTCGCCGGGGGTGACGCCCTTGCCGTACCAGCCGATCTTGTCCGCGTCGGCCACGGAGGGCACCTCGGCTGTGCCGTCGGCGGCCAGCCCCAGCGTCAGCACCGGCGAGGCGTCCACACCGGCCGCGGGGATCCGTACGCGTACGGGCGCGGAGGCGGGCAGCGGGGTGGCGCTCGCGGCCGGGGCCGCGGGGACGGCCGTGGGGGCGACGGTGGGCGGGGCGGCGTCCGCGGGAGGGGTGGGGGCGGCGCCGCAGCCGGTCAGGGCGGCGGTCAGGAGGACGGCGGCGAGCAGCGGGCGGGCGGCACGGTGGGCCATGGGGGACACTCCGGGAACGGGCTGCGGCGGGCCACCGGGATGGTGGCCCGCCGGAAGGCGAGAATGCGCGCAGGAGGGGTGTATCAGCCCTGGGCGCGGCGGCGGCGCAGAGCCACGCTGGCGCCCAGCGCGCCGAACACAGCGATCAGGCCGGCGCCGGCCGCCATGGTGGTGCTGTTGTCGGTGTCCGCTGCGGTCTCGACCGGGAGTTCGGCGCCGGCGGCGACCGGGCCCTTCGGAACCACCGTCGTCTGGCCCGCGATCTGCGGCTTCGCCGGGGCGGGGGTCGTGGGCTTCACCACCGGCGCGGAGTCGGTGAACTTGTAGCCCGGCTTGCAGCCCTTGGGGAACGCGGGGAACGGAGCCCGGCCGATCCCGCTGTTGCCGCCCTGCGTCTTCCACTCGAGGACGGGCTTGGCGCTGCTGGGGTTCACGATTCGGACCACGATGCCCTCCGACTCGGGCAGCGTGGGGTGGGTGCGGTCCAACTGGGCCCAGCCGCGATCGTCGCCGGAGTGGAAGAGGACCGCCTTCGGGCCGTTCTCGGAAACGTACAGCTCGGCCTTTACGCCCGCGCCCAAGGACTGCCCTACCGGACCCACCCTGCAGTCCGAGCCGGCCGCGCCCGCGGGCAGCGGGTAGGACGTGGTGCTCCCGTCCTTGGCGGTGACGACGAGCACGGGGTGGGCGCTCGCGGCCTTGGTGAGTTCGAGCGACAGGCCCTTGGCCTTGTCGTGGGGCAGGGTCCGGTCCAGCTTCGTCACGACGTGGACCATGTAGGTGTCGCCCGGCTTCCAGTGGGGGCCGACCTCGCGGATCCAGGCCTCGGGGCCCTCCGCCTTGTTGCGCAGCACCGCGACCAGGCCCTCGCCGATGTAGACGGGCTTGCCCTCGTACCGGCTGTTGTCCGACACCGCGGTCGTCCGCGGGGCCGTGGCGGGCGCCGCGAACGCGGCGCCGGCGGCCGGGATGAGTATCGCGCCCGCGAGGGCGGCGGTGACGATCGAGGTGCGGAGGGCGAGGGCGGTACGCATAACGACTCCTGGAGCGTGGGTGAGGAAAGTGGAGGAGAGTCGCATGCCGCGTCGAGTCTGTTCGGTCTGGTTCACCGGGTCAGGTGTGGCGGGCTGCTGAGAAGAAGGCTATTGATCTTGTGCGTGCGGAGGATCCGGCTCCTGTCATCGACGTGTAACGGTGACCGGAGGTGTCGATTCCGTACCGGAAGCGCCTGAATCCGGGGGAGGGGGTGACAGGTCGCTACGCGCGTAGATATGCTCATGTGGTGACCATGCCCACCACCCTCACCGCATTCGCTGACGTGACGACGTCCGACAGTGCGCTGCGCCGCTTCCTGCACGGGCTGCCCGGCGTCGACGCAGTCGGACTGGAGGCCCGCGCGGCCGCCCTCGGCACCCGCTCGATCAAGACGACGGCCAAGGCGTACGCCATCGATCTGGCCATCTCGATGATCGACCTGACGACGCTGGAAGGCGCGGACACCCCGGGCAAGGTCCGGGCGCTCTCCGCCAAGGCCGTCAACCCCGATCCGACCGACCGTACGACGCCCATGACCGCCGCGGTCTGCGTGTACCCCGACATGGTGGCCACCGCGAAGGCCGCCCTGAACGGCGCCGACGTCAAGGTGGCCTCCGTCGCGACCGCCTTCCCGGCCGGCCGCGCCGCACTGCCCGTCAAGCTCGCCGACACCCGTGACGCCGTCGCCGCCGGCGCCGACGAGATCGACATGGTCATCGACCGTGGCGCCTTCCTCGCCGGCCGGTACCTCGACACGTACGAGCTGATCAAGGCCGTCAAGGAGGCCTGCGTCCGCCCCGACGGCACCGCGGCCCGCCTCAAGGTCATCTTCGAGACCGGCGAGCTGTCGACGTACGACAACATCCGCCGCGCCTCCTGGATCGGCATGCTCGCGGGCGCCGACTTCATCAAGACGTCGACGGGCAAGGTCGGGGTCAACGCCACCCCCGCCAACACGCTGCTCATGCTCGAAGCCGTCCGCGACTTCAAGGCGCAGACTGGAATCCAGATCGGCGTGAAGCCGGCCGGCGGCATCCGGACCACCAAGGACGCGATCAAGTTCCTGGTCCTGGTCAACGAGACCGCGGGCGAGGACTGGCTGACCAACCAGTGGTTCCGCTTCGGCGCCTCCAGCCTGCTCAACGACCTGTTGATGCAGCGCCAGAAGCTGAGCACCGGCCGTTACTCCGGTCCCGACTACGTGACGGTGGACTGATCACCATGGCATCTGTATTCGAGTACGCACCGGCTCCCGAGTCCCGCTCGGTCGTCGACATCGCCCCCTCCTACGGGCTCTTCATCGACGGCGAGTTCACCGACGCCGCCGACGGCAAGGTCTTCAAGACCGTCTCGCCGAGCAGCGAAGAGGTGCTGGCCGAGGTCGCGCAGGCGGGTGCCGCCGACGTGGACCGCGCCGTCAGGGCCGCCCGCAAGGCCTTCGAGAAGTGGTCCGCGCTGCCCGGCTCCGAGCGCGCCAAGTACCTCTTCCGCATCGCCCGGATCATCCAGGAGCGCAGCCGCGAGCTCGCCGTCCTGGAGACCCTGGACAACGGCAAGCCGATCAAGGAGACCCGCGACGCGGACCTCCCCCTGGTCGCCGCGCACTTCTTCTACTACGCGGGCTGGGCCGACAAGCTCGACCACGCGGGCTACGGCCCGAACCCGCGCCCGCTGGGTGTGGCCGGCCAGGTCATCCCGTGGAACTTCCCGCTCCTCATGCTCGCGTGGAAGATCGCCCCGGCGCTCGCCACCGGCAACACGGTCGTCCTCAAGCCCGCCGAGACCACCCCGCTGTCGGCGCTGTTCTTCGCGGACATCTGCCGCCAGGCCGGCCTGCCCAAGGGCGTCGTCAACATCCTCACCGGCTACGGCGACGCGGGCGCGGCCCTCGTCGAGCACCCGGACGTCAACAAGGTCGCCTTCACCGGCTCGACCGCGGTCGGCAAGAAGATCGCCCGCCACGTCGCCGGCACCGACAAGAAGGTCACCCTGGAGCTGGGCGGCAAGGGCGCCAACATCGTCTTCGACGACGCCCCCCTCGACCAGGCCGTCGAGGGCATCGTCACCGGCATCTTTTTCAACCAGGGCCAGGTCTGCTGCGCCGGATCCCGTCTCCTCGTCCAGGAGTCGATCCACGACGAGCTGCTGGACAGCCTGAAGCGACGGCTGTCCACCCTGCGCCTGGGCGACCCGCTCGACAAGAACACCGACATCGGCGCGATCAACTCCGCCGAACAGCTCGCCCGGATCACCGCGCTCGCGGAGACCGGCGAGGCCGAGGGCGCCGAGCGCTGGTCCCCGGCGTGCGAGCTGCCGTCCGCCGGCTACTGGTTCGCCCCGACGCTCTTCACGAACGTCACCCAGGCGCACACCGTCGCCCGCGACGAGATCTTCGGCCCGGTCCTGTCGGTGCTGACCTTCCGCACCCCCGACGAGGCCGTCGCCAAGGCCAACAACAGCCAGTACGGCCTGTCCGCCGGCATCTGGACGGAGAAGGGCTCGCGCATCCTCGCGGTCGCCAACAAGCTCCGCGCCGGTGTCGTCTGGGCCAACACGTTCAACAAGTTCGACCCGACCTCGCCCTTCGGCGGCTACAAGGAGTCGGGCTTCGGCCGCGAGGGCGGCCGCCACGGCCTGGAGGGCTACCTCGATGTCTGAGTCGTCGACCCGTCTGAACGTCTTCAAGACCTACAAGCTGTACGTCGGGGGCAAGTTCCCCCGCTCCGAGAGCGGCCGGGTGTACGAGGTGACGGACTCCAAGGGCAACTGGCTGGCCAACGCGCCGCTGTCCTCCCGCAAGGACGCGCGGGACGCGGTCGTCGCGGCCCGCAAGGCCTTCGGCGGCTGGTCGGGCGCCACCGCCTACAACCGCGGGCAGATCCTCTACCGCATCGCCGAGATGCTCGAGGGCCGGCGCGACCAGTTCGTCCGCGAGGTCGGCGAGGCGGAGGGCCTGTCCAAGTCGAAGGCCGGCGCCGTCGTGGACGCGGCCATCGACCGCTGGGTCTGGTACGCGGGCTGGACCGACAAGATCGGCCAGATCGTCGGCGGTGCCAACCCCGTCGCCGGCCCGTTCTTCAACCTCTCCACCCCCGAGCCGACCGGCGTCGTCACGGTCCTCGCCCCGCAGGACTCGTCCTTCCTGGGCCTGGTCTCGGTGATCGCCCCGGTGATCGCCACCGGCAACACCGCCGTCGTGATCGCCTCGGAGAAGTCCCCGCTGCCCGCCCTCTCCCTGGGCGAGGTACTGGCGACCTCCGACCTGCCCGGCGGCGTCGTCAACATCCTGTCCGGCAAGGCCGGCGAGATGGGCCCGCACCTGGCCTCCCACCAGGACGTCAACGCGATCGACCTGGCGGGCGCCGACGCGGCACTGGCCAAGGAGCTGGAGATCGCGGCGGCGGACAACCTCAAGCGCGTCCTTCGTCCACAGCCTGTGGACGACTGGACCGCGGACCCGGGCACGCACCGCATGACGGCGTTCCTGGAGACCAAGACGGTCTGGCACCCGACGGGTTCGCTGGGCTCGGGCGGATCCTCGTACTAGAAGCCCCCCGGAACCGGCCCCGGCAGCGTCCCCATGCTGCCGGGGCCTTCCCGTGTCCGCCCCCCGCCTACGCCCCGCCTACGCGGGCAGGACCGGCCCGAGCAGCGAGCCGACGGCCGCCGCGGGCAGCTCGCCGACGGAGGGCCCCTGCGTCAGGACCCCGGTGACCATGCCGGTGCCGACGGCCGGGAAGTCCGCGACCTTGGTGGCGATGCCGTTGTCCAGCGGGTCCACGCCGGTGTGGGCCAACGGGTTCACCTTGAGGTTCGCGATCGGGTCGGTCACCCCGGCCAGCGCCGCCGGGACATCGAGTTCGCCGGCCTGGGCGCCGCCCGCGGCCATCGCGAGCGCGGCGCCCGCCATCGAGAGGGTGAGGCCTGCGGAGCGCAGCGCGGAGCTGTGCGGAGCTGCGTGACGTGCCATGGTTCCCGCCTGAGGTCGTAGTCGCGTGCGCACGCAGCGTAATCGACGTGTGATCCTGGATACCAACCGGCCACCGGAGGGATCCCCTGCAGGGGTTAATGCTTCAGACTGGTGTCCCGTGAGCTGTTCTTCTCCCCTGCCGACGCGCGTCGTGCTGCTGACCGGGCCCTCGGGCTCCGGCAAGTCCTCGCTGGCGGCCCGCTCGGGCCTGCCCGTGCTGCGCCTGGACGACTTCTACAAGGAGGGGGACGACCCGACCCTCCCGCTGGTGGAGGGGAGTTCGGACATCGACTGGGACTCTCCGCTCTCCTGGGACGCGGACGCCGCCGTCGCGGCGATCGAGGAGCTGTGCGCGGCGGGCCGTACCGACGTCCCCGTCTACGACATCGCGTCGTCCTCCCGGACCGGGACGGAGGCGCTGGACATCTCCCGGACGCCGCTGTTCATCGCGGAGGGCATCTTCGCGGCGGACATCGTCGCCCGGTGCCAGGAGCTGGGGCTGCTCGCCGATGCGATCTGCCTGCGGGGCCGGCCCTCGACCACGTTCCGGCGGAGGCTCGTCCGGGACCTGCGCGAGGGGCGCAAGTCGGTGCTGTTCCTGCTGCGCAGGGGGTACCGGCTGATGCGTGCCGAACGGGGCATCGTGGCCCGGCACACCGCACTCGGGGCACACGCCTGCGGCCGCGACGAAGCCCTGGGCCGGCTGGCCGCCGCCGCAGCCGGCCGCCACCGCACGGCCACCCCGGCGTAGCCCCGCTCCTTGCGGGCTCCGCCCCAGACCCGGCGGGGCCCGACGGTCCCGCGGTCGGCCGCGCCGCCGTTGCCGGGGGCCGGCCCCCGGACCCCCGCGCCTCAAACGCCGGCGGGGCTGATCTTGGCTGATGCCGCCTGCCGGCCACATCCAGCCCCGCCGGCGTTTGAGGCGCGGGGTACGGGGCGGAGCCCCGGGAGGTCCCAGCGGAGCCGAACCGGTCCGGTCGGAGCCCGGCATCCGCGAGGGGACTGCCCGCACCCGCGGACGCGAAAGGGCGGGATCAGTCGGACCCCCGGCCGACTGATCCCGCCCTTTCCCCCCACATGGCCTCCGCCCCACCCCCGTAGGACGGCCCCCCGGCCATTGGTCTCTCAGGCGACGAGTTCCTCGAAGGACTCCGCCTCGTCGGCGCCGAAGCTCAGCGCCTCGTCCTCCCGCAGCCGCCGCAGCGACCGCCAGATGCTCGACTTCACCGTGCCGACGCTGATGTCGAGGATCTCCGCGATCTCCGGGTCCGTGCGGCCCTCGTAGTACCGCAGGACGAGCATCGTGCGCTGCGGCTCCGGGATCCGGGCCAGCGCCTGCCACAGCACCGCGCGCAGCTCCGTACCGCGCATCGCGTCCGTGTCCGAGGCCGTCTCCGGCAGCTCCTCCGTCGGGTACTCGTTCAGCTTCCGCCGGCGCCACGCACTGATGTGCAGGTTCGTCATCGTGCGGCGCAGGTACCCGCCCACGGCTGCCTTGTCGGTGATCCGGTCCCAGGCGCGGTACGTGGAGAACAGCGCGCTCTGCAGCAGGTCCTCCGCCTCGTGGCGGTCGCCGGTGAGGTGGAAGGCCGTCGCGTACAGGGCCGCCCGGCGCTCCTGGACGTACGCCGTGAACTCCGCCTCGGACGTGGAGGACGGGGTGCCCTGGGCGGGAACCGCCTGGTACTGCTTCGCGTCAATGGCTACGACGTGTGCCGGCCGGGGCCGGGCTACCGCGACGTTACGGACACCCGCCCGGCGGTTCACATCGTGCAGCCGCGTGACAACCGCGCTGGTGGTGGTGCTGTGCAGCGTGTTCATCTCGCGCCCCCCGTCGTGGAGTCTGCTTCGGTCCGTTGCTGTGCTCGGGTTGTTGGTAGAAGCCTGCCCGGCCGACTTAACCGGCGTGTCCGCCGACTGTCACAGCCCTGTCACAGCGACCTGCGGCGCGTCCCGGCCGGATCCGCTGCCCCTGCCGGTCGAACTCCCGACTGCCGATGGGACAGAATGAGCCCGTGCCTTTCCTGTTGCTGATCGAGGACGACGACGCCATCCGCACGGCCCTCGAACTCTCCCTGTCTCGCCAGGGCCACCGTGTGGCCACCGCGGCGACGGGCGAGGACGGCCTGAAACTGCTGCGCGAGCAGCGGCCGGATCTGATCGTGCTGGACGTGATGCTGCCCGGGATCGACGGCTTCGAGGTGTGCCGGCGGATCCGCCGCACCGACCAGCTGCCGATCATCCTGCTCACCGCGCGCAGCGACGACATCGACGTCGTCGTCGGCCTGGAGTCCGGTGCCGACGACTACGTGGTCAAGCCCGTCCAGGGGCGGGTCCTCGACGCCCGCATCCGGGCCGTACTGCGCCGCGGCGAACGCGAGTCCAGCGACTCGGCGAGCTTCGGCTCCCTGGTCATCGACCGCGCCGCCATGACGGTGACGAAGAACGGCGAGGACCTCCAGCTCACGCCGACCGAGCTGCGGCTGCTGCTGGAGCTGAGCCGCCGTCCCGGACAGGCGCTCTCCCGCCAGCAGTTGCTCCGCCTGGTCTGGGAGCACGACTACCTCGGCGACTCGCGGCTGGTGGACGCCTGCGTGCAGCGGCTGCGGGCCAAGGTCGAGGACGTGCCGTCCTCGCCGACCCTGATCCGGACCGTCCGCGGCGTCGGCTACCGCCTGGACTCCCCGCAGTGATCCCGGCGCTGCTCGCGGGCCGGCGCTGGACCAGCCTGCGGCTGCGGCTCCTCATCGTGTTCGCCCTGGTCGCGCTGACGGCCGCGGTCTCCGCTTCGGGGATCGCGTACTGGCTCAACCGGGAGGCGGTCCTCACCCGTACCCAGGACGCCGCCCTGGGCGACTTCCGGCAGGAGATGCAGAACCGGGCCGCGGCGCTGCCCGCCGACCCGACGGCGCAGGAGATCCAGCGCACCGCCGAGCTGATGGCGGGCAGCAGCCCCGGCTACAGCGTGCTGCTGGTGCAGGAGGGCGCGGAGGGCCAGATCTCCGGAGCGGCCGGACCCGACCCCTTCGGGCTGGACGACGTACCGAAGTCCTTGCGGGACGCGGTCGACGACCGGCAGAAGACGACGGCGGCGAACGACGCCGAGTACCACATGTACTGGCAGCGGACGAAGCCCGGCGGCAATCCGTACCTGGTCGGCGGGACGCGGATCGTGGGCGGCGGGCTCACCGGCTACATGTACAAATCGCTCGCGCAGGAGCGGGACGACCTCAACGCGCTGGCCTGGTCGCTGACGATCGCGACGGGCCTGGCGCTGCTGGGTTCCGCGCTGCTCGCGCAGGCCGCGGCCCGTACGGTGCTCAAGCCCGTGCAGCGGCTGGGCGACGCGGCGCGGCGGCTCGGCGAGGGCGAACTCGACCACCGGCTGGACGTGTCGGGGACGGACGAACTCGCGGACCTGTCGCACACCTTCAACAAGACGGCCGAGGCGCTGGAGAAGAAGGTCGCCGACATGAGCGCGCGGGAGGAGTCGAGCCGGCGCTTCGTCGCGGACATGTCGCACGAACTGCGTACGCCGCTGACGGCGTTGACGGCGGTCGCCGAGGTGCTGGAGGAGGAGGTCGACGACCTCGATCCGATGATCGCACCGGCGGTGGCGCTGGTCGTCAGCGAGACCCGGCGCCTCAACGACCTGGTGGAGAACCTGATGGAGGTCACCCGCTTCGACGCGGGAACGGCCCGGCTGGTGCTGGACGACGTGGACGTCGCCGACCAGGTCACGGCCTGCATCGACGCACGGGCCTGGCTGGACGCGGTCGAACTCGACGCCGAGCGGGGCATCGTGGCGCGGCTCGACCCGCGCCGCCTCGACGTGATCCTGGCCAACCTGATCGGCAACGCCCTCAAGCACGGCGGCTCGCCGGTGCGGGTCAAGGTGGTCGTGGAGGGGGAGTGGCTGGTGATCGCGGTGCAGGACAACGGTCCGGGCATCCCGCAGGACGTCCTGCCGCACGTCTTCGACCGGTTCTACAAGGCGAGCGCCTCGCGCCCGAAATCGGACGGGAGCGGGCTCGGCCTGTCGATCGCCATGGAGAACGCGCACATCCACGGCGGCGACATCACCGCCGCCAACGGGCCCGGCGGCGGGGCGCTGTTCACGTTGCGGCTGCCGGTGGACGTGGGGAAGGTGATCGCGCGTGACCAGGACGCGTAGGACCCTGTCGGCGGGCTGGGCGCTGCTGGCGCTGTCCGCCGTGTCCGGATGCGGGATCAGGGCGACGACCGTGCCGGTGGACGTGGGCCCGGCGCCCTCGCGGGTGTCCTGCGACACCCCGGCGCAGCCGTCCGGGCAGAGCGGTGTGCAGGGGTTCCGGGCCACGGTGGAGCTGGTCTGCGGATCGCAGCTGGTGGGCGTGGAACGGGTCGTACCGGTACCGGAGAAGCGGCCGCTGCGGGACCCGGTGGTGCTGGCCGTGCAGGCGCTGCTGGAGGTGCTCGAGAAGACGCCGTCCGGGGAGGAGCGGGATGCCGGGTTCACCACCGGCGTGCCGACCGGGCTCACCGCGGGAGCGCCCAGGCCGGGCGATCCGGCGGGCACGGTGCGGCTGAGCCGCAAGCCGGAGGACCTGCCGCCGGTGGCCCTCTCACAGATCGTGTGCACGCTGGCGGACAGCGAGGCGGTGTCGGCAGGGCCGGGGCCGGTGGTCCTGGGCGGGCCGGACGCGGATCCGCCGCGGGCGTGGGAGTGCACGGACGCGGTCCGCTCGCGGCCGGAGTCGGTGCCGACGCTGGGCGAGATCGTCCGCCCGTCCGCCAAGCCTTCCTGAGCCGGGCGGGCCGGGCTTCCGGGGCGGGCTTCCGGGGCGGGCCGGACGTCGGCCCGCCCCGGTGGCTCGGCTACCGCGGGACCGGTTCGGTCGTCCGCTCCGCGTGGGCCCGGTCCGCGACGCTCAGCGTGCACCGGCCGTCCTCGCAGCTGCGCTGCAGCCGGCCCCGCGAGACGGTCTGCACCAGGCCGATGGCCCAGCACATCGGGCAGCCGCGCAGGGCCAGTACGCCGACCGGCAGGAGCAGCAGGCTGACCGGGCCGACGGCCGGGAGCAGTGCGATCGAGACGATCAGGCTGCCGAAGCCGATCACTCCCCGGACCAGGTGGCGGGGCAGGGAGGGACTCGCGAAATCAGGGCCGTCGGCCTTGGTCGTCCTCATGGGCATCTCCAGACGCAGGTTCGGGATGGGCGCGCAGGGACTGCCGCACCGCGGCGCGGGCGCGGTGCAGCCGCGATTTCATGGCGGCGGTACTGAGGCCGAGCGCCTCGGCGACCATGCGTCCGCTGTGACCCTGGATGTCCCGCATGATCAGTACGCGGCGCTGCTCGGCCGGCAGGGCGGCGATGGCGGCCGCCACCCTGCCCGCCTCGATGCGCTCCAGCACCACGTCCTCGGCCGAGCGCACGGAGGCGTGCGAGGCGTGCGAGGCGTGCGAGGCGTGCGAGGTGTGCGAGGTGTGCGAGGTGTCCCAGGTGTCCGAGGCGTCGGGCAGCGGCGCCCGGGCCCGCACCGCACGCGCGCGCCGCAGGCACTCGTTGCGGACGATGCGGAACATCCACGACGCCAGCGCCCCGGACGCCCGGAGCATCCCGATCTTGCGGTACAGGATGATCAGGGCTTCCTGTGCCGCGTCCTCGGCATCCTCGGGAGTGGCGCAGAGCGAGCGGGCGAACCGCTGCACGTTCGGGTGCGAGCCGGACACCAGCGCGGTGATCGAGTCGACGTCGCCGCGCTGGGCGGCGACGATCAGCTGTTCACCGGGCCAGGACGGGTCAGCCACGGGCTTGCCTGCGCTTGCGCAGGACGAAGTAGCTGCACGTGCAGAGCAGCACGGCGCCGGCGGCGATGGCGATGCCCACGATCATGAAGACCTCCTGGTTCCGTCCCGACGTCTGTCGGCACATGTATAGGAGGCGGGGGGCCGCCGAAAGGATTCGGCCCGCGCCCGGAAAAATTTCCGCAGGCGTCGGCGGGCGGGCGGACAGCCGACGGCCCCCCGAGCCGACTGGGGCTCGGGGGGCCGGAGGACGGCGGTGGCCGGCCGGTGCCGGAAGGGTCAGATGCCGGCGGCTGCCGCGAGGTCCTTCTTGATCGCGTCCAGGACCTCCTGGCCCCGCGCGCGGGCCGGCGCCAGGTCGGAGGCCTCGGCCACGGGGACCACGACCTCCAGGTAGCACTTCAGCTTCGGCTCCGTGCCCGAGGGCCGCACGATCACCCGGGCCTTGTACGCGCCGTCCAGGTAGTACCGCAGGCCGTCCGTCGGCGGGAGCGACTGCGTGCCCCGCGTCAGGTCCTCCGCCGAGACCACCCGCAGCCCCGCCAGGGACACCGGCGGCTCCGCCCGCAGCGCCGCCATCGCCGAGGCGATGACCGACAGGTCCGAGACGCGGACCGACAGCTGGTCGGTGGCGTGCAGGCCGTGGGCCATCGCCAGGTCGTCCAGCAGGTCGGTCAGGGTACGGCCCTGCTCCTTGAGCTCCGAGGCCAGCTCGGCCACGAGCAGCGCGGCGGTCACGCCGTCCTTGTCGCGGACGCCCTCGGGGTCCACGCAGTAGCCGAGCGCCTCCTCGTACCCGTAGCGCAGGCCCTGCACGCGGGCGATCCACTTGAAGCCCGTCAGGGTCTCCTCGTAGCCGACGCCCGCCGCCTCCGCGATCCGGCCCAGGAGGCTGGAGGAGACGATGGACTCCGCGAAGACGCCCTGCGCGCCCTTGTGCACCAGGTGGGCCGCGAGCAGCGCGCCGACCTCGTCGCCGCGCAGCATCCGCCAGCCGCCGTTGTCGGGAACCGCCACCGCGCAGCGGTCCGCGTCCGGGTCGTTGGCGATCACGATGTCCGGGCGGACCTCGGCGGCCTTCGCGAAGGCCAGGTCCATCGCGCCCGGCTCCTCCGGGTTGGGGAAGGCCACCGTCGGGAAGGCCGGATCCGGCTCCGCCTGCTCGGCGACGAGCACCGGCTCGGGGAAGCCGTGCCGGGCGAAGGCCGCCATGACGACCTCCTTGCCGACGCCGTGCATGGCCGTGTAGACGGTCCGCACGCTCCGGGGGGACCCAGGAGTCAGGACCGCGTCCGTACGCGCCAGGTAGGCCTCCAGGACCTCCTCGTCGAGCTGCAGCCAGCCGTCCGCCGGGCGGGGTACGGAGGCGAGCGTCTCGACGCGGGCGATGTGCCCCGCGATCTCGGCGTCCGCCGGGGAGACGATCTGCGAGCCGTCGCCGAGGTAGACCTTGTAGCCGTTGTCCCGGGGCGGGTTGTGGCTCGCGGTCACCTCGACGCCGGCGACGGCGCCCAGGTGCCTTATGGCGTACGCGAGGACGGGCGTCGGCAGCGGGCGGGGCAGGACGGCCGCACGCAGCCCGGCGCCGGTCATCACGGCCGCGGTGTCGCGGGCGAAGTCGGCCGACTTGTAGCGCGCGTCGTAGCCGACGACGACCAGGCCGCCGTCGTGGCCCTGCGCCTTCAGGTAGGCCGCGAGGCCCGCCGCGGCGCGGATGACCACGGAGCGGTTCATCCGCATCGGGCCCGCGCCGATCTCGCCGCGCAGCCCGGCGGTGCCGAACTGCAGCGTGCCGGAGAACCGGTCCGCGAGCTCCGCGGTGTCGCCCGCCTCGATGAGCGCCGCGAGCTCGGCCGCCGTCTCCGGGTCCGGGTCCTCCGCCATCCAGGCCTGAGCCCGGGTGATCAGGTCGTCCTGTTCCTGCACTACTTCCGCCTTGTCTCTCGTACGGTGCCGGTGCCCGTGCCTGTGCCGTCTCAGATGCGGGCGAGGACCTGGGTCAGCAGCTTGCCCATGCGCGCGGCCGAGTCGCGGCCGGCCTGGAGCACCTCTTCGTGGTTCAGCGGCTCGCCGGAGATGCCCGCCGCCAGGTTGGTGACCAGGGAGATGCCCAGCACCTCGGCGCCGGCCTCACGGGCGGCGATGGCCTCGAGCACGGTGGACATGCCGACCAGGTCGGCGCCCATGACGCGGATCATGTTGATCTCGGCCGGGGTCTCGTAGTGCGGGCCGGGGAACTGCACGTAGACGCCCTCTTCGAGGGTCTCGTCGATGTCCTTGCACATCGCGCGCAGGCGCGGCGAGTACAGGTCGGTGAGGTCCACGAAGTTCGCGCCGACGATCGGCGAGGTGGCCGTCAGGTTGAGGTGGTCGCTGATCAGGACCGGCTGGCCGGGCTTCATGCCCTCGCGCAGGCCGCCGCAGCCGTTGGTGAGGACGACGGTCTTGCAGCCCGCGGCGACGGCGGTGCGCACGCCGTGGGCGACGGCGGCGACGCCGCGGCCCTCGTAGTAGTGGGTCCGGCCGAGGAAGAGCAGCGCGCGCTTGTCGCCGATCTTGTACGAGCGGATCTTGCCGCCGTGGCCCTCGACGGCGGGGGGCGGGAAGCCGGGCAGCTCGGTGACCGGGAACTCGGCCTCGGGGGCGCCGAGCGCCTCTGCGGCGGGGGCCCAGCCGGAGCCCATGACGAGGGCGACATCGTGGGATTCCACGCCGGTCAGCTCGCGGAGGCGGGCGGCTGCGGCGTCGGCGGCGGCGAAGGGGTCGGTAACAGATGCGTTCACGCGGAAGAGCGTAGCCGCTCCTGGCCTACGCGCGTAGATGGCACAGCTCACGGTGTTCGGATCGTTGCCTTGTCGTTTCCACCGAATCGTCCCCGGAGACCGCCGGAGCGCGCCGGGGACGCCGGGACCGCCCGGCAGGGCCGCTCGCGGAACCGCTCAGCAGGGCCGCTTGCGGAGTTCCATCACGTAGTCGTGCGGAGCGCCCGCCGACTCGGCGGCGTCGGCGATCTCGCCCAGGTAGCGTGCCGAGGGCAGGCCGCCCTCGTAGCCGTTGAGGACGTACACCCAGGCCGCCTCCTCGCCGTCCAGCGTGTGCACGCGCACCCGCATCCGGCGGTAGATGTCGAGCCCGACGCCCTCCCAGCGGTCCATCGAGTCCTCGTCGAGCGGCGCGATGTCGTACAAGGCGACGAAGACCTGGTGGCGCGGGGCTTCGACGATCGTCGCGAGCGCGCCCTCCCAGCCCATCTGCTCGCCGCCGAAGGTCAGCCGCCAGTCGTTGATCCAGCCCGTTCCGCGCAGCGGCGAATGAGGTGCGCGGCGCGTCATCAGCCGCGGGTCGAGGTTGCCGGCGTACGCGGCGTAGAGCGACATGAGGTCGAGGGTACGGGAGGGGCGGCGGTGGCGGCGCTCCCGGCCGTACGCCGAGCCTCCGTCCCGGATGGCGGGACCGTGCGCGAAGCACCTTGAAGCGTGCGGGACAATGGGGCACGGAATGCATCCCCCGGGGAGACCCCCCGGAACACCGGCCGGGGCGGCAGCCGGCCGGGTAGACGTGAGGCGGACTTTTCGTGACCCGGATCGTGATCATCGGCGGCGGACCCGGCGGGTATGAGGCGGCCCTGGTGGGGGCCCAGCTCGGCGCGGAGGTGACCGTCGTGGACTGCGACGGTCTGGGCGGGGCCTCGGTCCTGACCGACTGCGTACCCTCCAAGACCCTCATCGCGACCGCCGAGGTCATGACGACCTTCGACTCGTCGTACGAGGAGCTCGGCATCGTCGTCGCGGACGACACCCCGCACATCGAGCAGGCCGCGCGCGTCGTCGGCGTGGACCTCGGCAAGGTGAACCGGCGCGTCAAGCGCCTCGCCCTCGCCCAGTCGCACGACATCACCGCGTCCGTCACCCGGGCCGGTGCCCGCGTCGTACGGGGCCGCGCCAAGCTGGGCGGCCCGCAGGGCATCGACGGCACCCGTGACGTCATCGTCACGGCCGCCGACGGAACCGAGACGATCCTGACCGCCGAGGCCGTGCTGATCGCCACCGGCGGGCACCCCCGCGAGATCCCGGACGCCCAGCCCGACGGCGAGCGCATCCTGAACTGGACCCAGGTCTACGACCTCGACGAGCTGCCCGAGGAGCTCATCGTGGTCGGCTCCGGCGTCACCGGCGCCGAGTTCGCCGGCGCGTACCAGGCCCTCGGCTCCCGGGTCACGCTGGTCTCCTCCCGCGACCGCGTGCTGCCGGGCGAGGACCCCGACGCCGCCGCCGTCCTGGAGGACGTGTTCCGGCGCCGCGGCATGAACGTCATCGGCCGCTCCCGCGCCGAGTCCGCCAAGCGCGTCGGCGACCGGGTCGAGGTCACCCTCTCCGACGGCCGGGTGCTGACCGGCACGCACTGCCTGATGGCGGTCGGCGCGATCCCGAACACCAAGGACATGAACCTGGAGGAGTCCGGGGTCCGGCTGAAGGACTCCGGGCACATCTGGACGGACAAAGTCTCCCGTACCTCCGCGCCCGGCGTGTACGCCGCGGGTGACGTCACCGGCGTCTTCGCGCTGGCCTCCGTCGCGGCCATGCAGGGCCGCATCGCGATGTACCACTTCCTGGGCGACGCGGTGGCCCCGCTGAACCTCAAGACGGTCTCCTCGAACGTCTTCACCGACCCCGAGATCGCGACCGTCGGCTACACCCAGGCCGACGTGGACGCCGGCAAGATCGACGCCCGCGTGGTGAAGCTGCCGCTGCTGCGCAACCCGCGTGCCAAGATGCAGGGCATCCGGGACGGCTTCGTGAAGCTGTTCTGCCGCCCGGGCACCGGGATCGTGGTGGGCGGTGTGGTGGTCTCCCCGCGCGCCAGCGAGCTGATCCACCCCATCTCGATCGCGGTCGACAACAACCTGACGGTCGAGCAGATCGCAAACGCGTTCACGGTGTACCCCTCCCTGTCGGGTTCGATCGCCGAGGTGGCCCGCCAGCTGCACACCCGCAAGGCGGGCGGCGAGGGCTGAACCGCCCCAACCGCCCCGATCCGCAACGGGGTTGGGGCGGTACGGGGACGTGTCGCGGGTTGTTCACCCAGACCTCGGGCCGCGTATACCACTAGTCGCCCCGCCATATGGACAACTTCGGTATTCCGGCGCAAGGAGCTGAAAGCAGACGGTCGTTGGGGTTACTGTCAGTTTCGTGTTCGCTGCAGAACGTCGCCAATTGATCCTCGAAATGGTGCGGGCCAACGGAGCGGTGTCGCTCCGGGAGCTCGCCCGCGTCGTCCAGACCTCCGAAGTGACCGTACGGCGGGACGTGCGGGCACTGGAGGCAGAAGGACTCCTCGACCGCCGGCACGGCGGTGCGGTGCTGCCGGGCGGTTTCACCCGTGAATCCGGCTTCCCGCAAAAGTCCCATCTCGCGACGGCGGAGAAGACCGCCATCGCCGATGTCGCGGCCTCCCTCGTCGAAGAGGGCGAGGCCGTCGTCGTCGGCGCGGGCACCACGACCCAGGAGCTGGCCCGCCGGCTCGCCCGGGTGCCCGGCCTGACCGTCGTGACCAACTCCCTCCTGGTCGCCCAGGCGCTGGCCCATGCCAACCGTGTGGAAGTCGTCATGACGGGCGGCACCCTGCGCGGCTCCAACTACGCCCTCGTAGGCAGTGGCGCCGAGCAGTCCCTCCAGGGCCTGCGGGTCTCCCGCGCCTTCCTGTCGGGCAGCGGCCTGACGGCCGAGCGCGGCCTGTCCACGTCCAACATGCTGTCGGCGAGCGTGGACCGCGCCCTGGTCCAGGCCGCGGCGGAGGTGGTGGTCCTGGCCGACCACACGAAGCTCGGCACGGACACCATGTTCCAGACGGTGCCGACGGACGTGATGACCCGCCTGGTCACGGACGAGCCCCCGCCGCACGACGACCGCGCGGCGACGGAGCTCCAGGCCCTGGCCGACCAGGGCGTCCAGATCACGGTGGCGGGCGGCCCCACCGCCGCCTCCGGCGGCCTGGACGGCATGGGCGGCCGCCGCCCCCGCCGCGACTCGCCGCTCCCGGTCCAGCGCCGCGGCGGCCCGACGGCCCAGCTCCGCAGCGCGGGCATGATCCCGGACCCGCAGCCGGGCGAGCGGGCCCGCGTCGCGGACATGCGGCGCCGGTAGCGCCGATAGGCGAGCCGCGGAGACGGCGGTCCCCGCACCGGGCGGCGCGGCCGCCCCGCACATGGCGTCGGCCCCCAGGACCCGAGCGGGTCCTGGGGGCCGATTGCGTCGTGCGGGGTGCTGCCGGGATCAGTCCTTGATCTCGCAGATGGTGGCGCCCGAGGTGAGGGAGGCGCCGACCTCGGCGGTGAGGCCGACGATCGTGCCGGAGCGGTGCGCGTTGAGCGGCTGCTCCATCTTCATGGCCTCGAGGACGACGATCAGCTCGCCCTCCTCGACCCGCTGGCCCTCCTCGACCGCGACCTTGACGATCGTGCCCTGCATCGGGGAGGCGAGGGTGTCGCCGGAGGCGGCCGGGCCGGACTTCTTGGCCGCGCGCCGCTTCGGCTTGGCGCCGCCCGCGGCGGCCGTGCGGGCCAGGGTCATGCCCAGGGACGACGGCAGCGAGACCTCGAGGCGCTTGCCGCCGACCTCGACGACCACCGTCTCGCGGCCCGGCTCTTCCTCGGTGTCCTCCGCGGCCGGGGCCGTGAACGCCGGGATCTCGTTGACGAACTCGGTCTCGATCCAGCGGGTGTGGACCGTGAAGGGTCCCTCCGCGGGGGCGAAGGCCGGGTCGGCGACGACGGCGCGGTGGAACGGGACCGCGGTGGCCATCCCCTCGATCTCGAACTCGGCGAGCGCGCGGGCGGCGCGCTGGAGCGCCTGCTCGCGGGTGGCGCCGGTGACGATCAGCTTCGCGAGGAGGGAGTCCCAGGCCGGGCCGATGACCGAGCCGGACTCCACGCCCGCGTCGAGGCGGACACCGGGACCGCTCGGCGGGGCGAACTTGGTGACCGTGCCGGGGGCCGGCAGGAAGCCGCGGCCCGGGTCCTCGCCGTTGATGCGGAACTCGAAGGAGTGGCCGCGCAGGACGGGGTCCCCGTAGCCGAGCTCCTCGCCGTCGGCGATGCGGAACATCTCGCGGACCAGGTCGATGCCGGAGACCTCTTCGGTGACCGGGTGCTCGACCTGGAGGCGCGTGTTGACCTCGAGGAAGGAGATGAGGCCGTCGGCGGCGACGAGGAACTCGACGGTGCCGGCGCCGACGTAGCCGGCTTCCTTCAGGATCGCCTTGGAGGCGGCGTACAGCTCCGCGTTCTGCGCCTCGGTGAGGAACGGCGCGGGGGCCTCCTCGACCAGCTTCTGGTGGCGGCGCTGCAGGGAGCAGTCGCGGGTGGAGACGACGACCACGTTGCCGTGGCTGTCGGCGAGGCACTGGGTCTCGACGTGCCGCGGCTTGTCGAGGTAGCGCTCGACGAAGCACTCGCCGCGGCCGAAGGCGGCGACGGCCTCGCGGACGGCGGAGTCGTAGAGCTCCGGCACCTCTTCGAGTGTGCGGGCGACCTTGAGGCCGCGGCCGCCGCCGCCGAAGGCCGCCTTGATGGCGATGGGCAGGCCGTGCTCCTTGGCGAAGGCCACGACCTCGTCGGCCCCCGAGACCGGGTCCGGCGTACCGGCGACCAGCGGCGCACCGGCGCGCTGGGCGATGTGCCGGGCGGCGACCTTGTCACCGAGGTCGCGGATCGCCTGCGGCGGCGGTCCGATCCAGGTCAGGCCCGCGTCGATGACGGCCTGCGCGAAGTCGGCGTTCTCGGAGAGGAAGCCGTATCCGGGATGGATGGCGTCCGCGCCGGAATCGGCTGCGGCCTGGAGGACCTTGGAGATGTCCAGGTAGCTGGCGGCCGGGGTGTCACCGCCCAACGCGAAAGCTTCGTCTGCCGCGCGGACGTGCAGAGCGTCCCGGTCCGGATCGGCGTAGACGGCTACGCTCGCGATCCCGGCGTCCCGGCAGGCCCGAGCAACGCGGACAGCGATTTCGCCACGGTTGGCGATGAGCACCTTGCGCACGATGGCTCCCTCCTTGAAACAAGCTGAGTTTAGGGACAGCCCACACGGCCTTTCGACCCTTCCCCAGTGGTGAGCTTGCCCACACAGAGTGTGATTCGAGGTTCGCTCCACTGGGGAACCCTTATGGCGCCCCAGGTCAGGGGGATCCCCGACTGCACAGTAACCCCGTATTACAGCCTGGGTCTCTGTCATGCCGGTCAGCGGCCCCGGGTGATTCTTTGTCGAGTCCCTACGAACGGCCCACTGCTTCTTTGCTTGATCGCTGTGCGCGGCCGCTCCCGTAACGAAGCGGCCCGCACCCCTTGTCCGCACGTTTACCCGTTAGTAGCCTCCAGGCGTCGAACAGGCTTGTGACGCGTGGGGGGTGGGGGCATCGTGCTGCGAAGACTCGTGGCCGGACTGGCGGCGATCGTACTTGTCGCGGAAGCGGGCGTACTCGTGTTCGTCCACATCGTGCTGGGCGCCACCACCGCGAACCAGTCGATGTCGATCGCCGGCAGCGATCCGGATGTCATGTCCAAGGCAACATATGCGCTCGGGGCGGGCATGGGCGCCTTCCTCGTGCTGTGTGCCGTGTTCGCCGCCCTCGCCGCGGTCCGCGACCGCGCACCCGGCGGCTTCGCCCGGGCCGTGCTCGTCGGCGCCGCCGTCACCCACGGGGTGCTGGGCGTCCTCTCCGTCGTCCTGGTCGGGTGGGGAGCCTTCGCCGTGACGATGCTGATCCTGTCCCTGCTGGTGCTCACCCTGATGCTCTACGCCGCCCCGCGCGGTGCGGGCGCCCAGGGTGCTCCGGATGCTCCGGACGCCCCGCCACCGCTCGGGGAGCTCAAGCCCACAAATCCGTGATGGATACACCCAGTTCGCCCAGCAGGGAGCGCAGCAGCGGCAGCGACAGCCCGATCACGTTGCCGTGGTCCCCGTCGATGCCCTCGATGAACGGCGCCGACAGCCCGTCCAGGGTGAACGCCCCCGCCACGTGCAGCGGCTCGCCGCTCGCCACGTACGCGGCGACCTCCGCGTCCGTCGGCTCGCCGAAGCGGACCGTCGTCGAGGCCGTCGCCGACACCTGACGGCCGCTGACCGTGTCGATCACGCAGTGCCCCGTGCGCAGGATGCCCGAGCGTCCGCGCATCGCCTTCCAGCGGGCCGTGGCCTCCTCGGCGTCCTCCGGCTTGCCCAGCGCCTCCCCGTCCAGCTCCAGCACGGAGTCGCAGCCGATCACCAGGGCGCCCGCGGCCTCCTCCAGGGCCGCCACGACGCCCGCCTTCGCCTCGGCCAGGGCGAGCGCCAGCTCGGCCGGCTCGTCGTGGTCCAGCGTGTCCTCGTCGAAACCGCTGACGATCACGTGCGGGGCGAGGCCGGCCTGCCGCAGCAGGTTCAGCCGGGCGGGGGAGGCGGAAGCGAGGACGAGAGGGCGCGGTTCGGCAGTCATGCCGCCATCGTAGGGGCGGCCCGGGGCACCCCTGCCGGCACTCTCAGAAGTGCCCGCCCAGGACGTACACCACCACGAGCATGGCGAGGGCGAGCACCACGGTCATCCGCCGGACCATCGCCTGCGCGTCGCGCATGTCCTTCGGCGGCTCGTTCTCAGGATCGGACCAGAGCATGCTCCGATCCTCGCCCCGGGGACAGGAGGGGCGCCTGAGTACGGGTACTCAGGCGCCCCCGTCCGTTCGCGCCATCTTCCGCCGCGAGCGGCCTAGCCGGGCCAGTACGTACGGCCCCACGCGCGCGGCCCCGGCTGCGGCAGCCGGCGCCGCGCCACCCGGGCCGGCGTCGACCACTCGTCCGCCACCCGGGGCGCGCCCGACGGCGCCGAAGCCAGCGCCGCCGCGCGCGCTTGGACCACCGCCAGTGCGGCGGCCAGCTCCTCCGCGGTCGGATTGCCCTTGAGGACCTTGATCACCACAGAGACCTCCTGGAGGGCCTAGAGGGGGATGTTGCCGTGCTTCTTCGGCGGCAGGGACTCCCGCTTGGTGCGCAGCTGCCGCAGCCCCTTCACGACGTGCGCCCGGGTCTCGGACGGCATGGTCACCACATCGATGTAACCGCGCTCGGCGGCCGTGTACGGGTTCAGCAGCGTGTCCTCGTACTCGGCGATGAGCCGCGCCCGGGTCTCCTCCACATTCTCCGCCTCCGCGATGGTGCGGCGGTGCAGGATGTTGACCGCGCCCTGCGCGCCCATGACGGCGATCTGGGCGGTCGGCCAGGCCAGGTTCAGGTCCGCGCCGAGGTGCTTGGAGCCCATGACGTCGTACGCGCCGCCGAAGGCCTTGCGGGTGATGACGGTGATCAGCGGCACGGTGGCCTCCGCGTACGCGTAGATCAGCTTCGCGCCGCGCCGGATGATTCCGTTGTACTCCTGGTCCGTGCCCGGCAGGAAGCCCGGTACGTCCACGAACGTCAGCACCGGGATGTTGAAGGCGTCGCACGTCCGGACGAACCGCGCCGCCTTCTCGGAGGCGTTGATGTCCAGGCAGCCGGCGAACTGCATCGGCTGGTTGGCGACGATGCCCACCGGGTGGCCCTCGACCCGGCCGAAGCCGGTCAGGATGTTCGGCGCGAACAGCGACTGCGTCTCCAGGAACTCCGCGTCGTCGAGCACGTGCTCGATCACGGTGTGCATGTCGTACGGCTGGTTCGCGCTGTCCGGGATCAGCACGTCGAGCTCGCGGTCGGTGTCGCTGACCTCGAGATCGGTGTACTGGTCCTCCGGGAAGGCCGGCGGCTCGGAGAGGTTGTTCGACGGCAGGTACGCGAGGAGCGACTTCACGTACTCGATGGCGTCCTTCTCGTCGCCCGCCATGTGGTGCGCGACGCCGGACGTGCTGTTGTGGGTCCGGGCCCCGCCCAGCTCCTCGAAGCCCACGTCCTCGCCGGTGACCGTCTTGATGACGTCCGGGCCGGTGATGAACATGTGCGAGGTCTGGTCGACCATGACCGTGAAGTCGGTGATGGCGGGCGAGTACACGGCGCCGCCCGCGCAGGGCCCGACGATCAGGCTGATCTGCGGGATGACCCCGGAGGCGTGGACGTTCCGGCGGAAGATCTCCCCGTACATGCCCAGGGCGCTGACGCCCTCCTGGATGCGGGCGCCGCCGGAGTCGTTGATGCCGACGAGCGGGCAGCCCGTCTTCAGGGCGAAGTCCATCACCTTCATGATCTTCTGGCCGTAGACCTCGCCGAGGGCCCCGCCGAAGACGGTGAAGTCCTGCGAGAACACGGCCACCGGGCGGCCGTCCACCGTGCCGTAGCCGGTGACGACGCCGTCGCCGTAGGGGCGGGTCTTCTCCAGCCCGAAGTTGGTGGAGCGGTGCCGGGCGAACTCGTCCAGCTCGACGAAGGAACCTTCGTCCAGCAGCAGGGCCACCCGCTCACGCGCCGTCAGCTTGCCCTTGGCGTGCTGCTTCTCCACGGCACGCGCGGATCCGGCGTGGGTGGCTTCGTCGATGCGGCGCTGCAGATCCGCGATCTTCCCCGCGGTGGTGTGCATGTCGATCGGCTCTGACGGTTGTGACATCGGGGTCGCGGCTCCCTGCGTGGTGTCAACTGCCTGGTCAATTGATTGACTACTGCTGGCTACTGGTGCGTAGCGTATCGGCGGGCATGGCGCTCGGCAGTGCGGCGTTTGACACACCTACTGTGGGTTGCTTGGCCTCGCCACCTTCCCTAAGGGGAGGGTGTCCCCCCGCTCCTGCGGGCGGGGCTTCCTGCTTCGTCACGCGCTGCCCCGGCAGGGAGGGATCCCGCTGAGGTCTTACGCCCGCTCCACAGGCTGACACCGCCGGCCCGGCGGCCAGAAGGTTGATCGCTGCGTTCTCGTCGCGGTCATGGTCCGCACCGCAGTGCACGCAGGTCCACCGGCGTACGTTCAGGGGCATTTTCTCAGCGATGGCCCCGCAGGCCGAGCACAGCTTGGAGCTGGGAAACCACCGGTCGACGGTGATCAGCTCACGTCCGTACCAGGCTGCCTTGTACTCCAGCATGTTCCGCAGCTCACCGCGGTCGGCGATCCGGGCGTGGATCCGCGCCACCCGGGTCCGTGCCTTGGCCCGGTCCTTGCTGCCCTTGTCCTTGCGCGACCGCGCTCGCTGCGCACGGGCCAGGCGCTCCCGGTCCTTGCGTCCAGGCTTCGGGTTGGTGATCTTCTCTCCGGTGGACAGGGTGACCATCGCCTGCGCGTCGTCAGGGTAGAAACGGAACCTGAATGCCCGCTTTACCGCAGAATTCCCCACAGCCCTGGACGCTAGGGTCAGTCAAGATCCGAACGCAATTCCGGGTCAGAGGATCACACACGGCGACATAAGGAATCCGATCATGTCATCAGATGCCTCAGCAGGTGCTTCCGCGGGTCGCTGGTCGAACCTGGACCGGCCGCCCCTCAACGCCGCCGCCCTTCAGCGGGGCCTCGTCACCGGGGACGGGCTGTGGACCTCCCTCGAGGTGGTGCCCGCCACCGGGTCGACCAATTCCGATCTCGCGGCCCGGGCGGCGCAGCTGCCCGAGGGGGCCGTGCTCGTCGCCGAGGAGCAGACCGCCGGGCGCGGGCGGCTCGACCGGAGCTGGGTCGCGCCGCCCCGGTCCGGGCTGTTCTTCTCCGTCCTGCTCAAGCCGGGCGGGGCCGTGCCGCAGGAGCGGTGGGGGTGGCTGACGCTGCTGGCCGGGGTGGCCACCGCGACCGGGCTCTCCCGGGCGGCGGGCGTGGACACCGGCCTCAAGTGGCCCAACGACCTGCTGGTCACCGTGGAGGGTGAGGAGCGCAAGACCGGCGGGATCCTCGCCGAGCGGGTCGCCGACGGCGTCGTCATCGGCATCGGGCTCAACGTCACCCTGACCGAGGACGAGCTGCCGGTGCCGACCGCCGGCTCCCTGGCGCTGGCCAAGGCCACCGTGACCGACCGGGACCCGCTGCTCAAGGCCGTCCTGCGGTCGCTCGAGCAGTGGTACGGGAACTGGCGGGCGGCCGGCGGCGACCCCGCGTCGAGCGGCCTCCAGGAGACCTACGCGGCCGGCTGCGCGACCCTCGGCCGCCACGTCCGCGCCGAGCTCCCGGGGGGACGCACGCTCACCGGAACGGCCGAAGCCGTGGACGCCGAAGGCCGCCTGGTGATCCGTACCGCCGCCGACGAGCACGAAGCGGTGGGCGCGGGCGACGTGGTGCACCTGCGGTCGGTGCACTGACCCCCCGTTCAAAGACCGGGAGGGGGAGTGAGCTACGGCACACCTGCCGTATGGTTTAGGCGACCCCGGTACTCGTGGTGATCAACCGGTTCGGCAGGGCAGTGCGCACGGAATGGACAGGAGGCGGCCCTTGACCGTCGACGACCCTACGTCCAGCGCGTCCGCCCCCGGGCCCTCGGGTCCGGGCACCCCGATCGGGCGTGACCAGCACACCCCGCACCACGAGGTGGACCACACGGCCCAGCCCACCGCGGACCCCCTCGCCATCCGGCTCGAGCAGCTGATCCTGGGCGCCGAGCGCCGGTACACCCCCTTCCAGGCGGCCCGCAGCGCCGGGGTCTCGATGGAGCTCGCCTCCCGCTTCTGGCGGGCCATGGGCTTCGCGGACATCGGCCAGGCCAAGGCCCTGACGGAGGCGGACGTACTGGCGCTGCGCCGCCTCGCCGGTCTGGTGGAGGCCGGGCTGCTCTCCGAGCCGATGGCGGTGCAGGTGGCCCGGTCCACCGGCCAGACCACGGCCCGGCTGGCGGAATGGCAGATCGACTCCTTCCTGGAGGGGCTGACGGAGCCGCCGGAGCCGGGGATGACCCGTACGGAGGTCACGTATCCGCTGGTCGAGCTGCTGCTGCCGGAGCTGGAGGAGTTCCTCGTCTACGTGTGGCGGCGCCAGCTGGCGGCCGCCACCGGGCGCGTCGTGCAGGTGGCGGACGACGAGGAGATGGTCGACCGGCGCCTCGCGGTGGGCTTCGCGGACCTGGTGGGCTTCACCCGGCTGACGCGGCGGCTGGAGGAGGAGGAGCTCGGCGAGCTCGTCGAGTCCTTCGAGACCACGTCGGCTGACCTGGTCGCGGCGCACGGCGGCCGGCTGATCAAGACGCTCGGTGACGAGGTGCTGTACTGCGCCGACGACGCGGCGACCGCCGCCGAGATCGCGCTGCGGCTGATCGAGACCATGGAGGCCGATCCCCAGATGCCCGAGCTGCGGGTCGGGATCGCCTTCGGCACGGTGACGACCCGGATGGGCGACGTCTTCGGGACCACGGTGAACCTGGCGAGCCGGCTGACGTCCATAGCGCCGAAGGACGCGGTGCTGGTGGACGGCGCGATGGCGGAGGAGCTGGGCCGGACCGGGGCCGCGCCGGTCTCGGAGAAGGAGGCCGAGGCGGAGGGCGGCGGCGCGTACCGCTTCGCGCTCCAGCCGATGTGGCAGCGGCCGGTGCGCGGGCTGGGCGTCGTGGAGCCCTGGTCGCTGACCCGCAGGAAGCCCAAGCACCCCGCCTGAGTCCCGGCCGGGCGGATGGGGGAGCTGCCCGGGGACCTTGACCGGACGGCTGCCCCGCGCACTAGAGTGCGGCGATAACGCTCGTTAACCGAGAGGGTCGCAGGCATGTCTGAGCAGCGCTTCGGAGAGTTCGTCGCGGTACGCCGGGAAGGCGACGGGCACGTCGCGGAGCTGGCGATGGACCGCCCCAAGGCGATGAACGCCGTGTCCACGGAAATGGCCCGGTCCATCGGCGCGGCCTGCGCGGCGCTCGCGGCGGACCCGTCGGTACGGGTGGTCGTGCTCTCGTCCACCGCGGAGCGGGCCTTCTGCGTCGGGGCGGACCTCAAGGAGCGCAACGCGCTGTCGGACGCCGAGCTGGTGCGGCAGCGGCCGACCACGCGCGGGGCGTACGGGGGCGTACTGGAGCTGCCGGTGCCCACGATCGCCGCCGTGCACGGCTTCGCGCTGGGCGGCGGGTTCGAGCTGGCCCTGGCCTGCGACGTGATCGTCGCCGACGAGTCGGCGGTGGTCGGGCTGCCCGAGGTGTCGGTGGGGGTGATCCCGGGCGGCGGGGGCACGCAGCTGCTGCCGCGCCGGGTGGGTGCGGCGCGGGCGGCCGAGCTGATCTTCACGGCGCGGCGGGTGGAGGCGGCCGAGGCGCTGTCGCTGGGGCTGGTGGACTCGGTGGTCCCGGCCGGGCAGGACACGGCCGAGGCGCTGGCCCTGGCGTCCCGGATGGCGGCGAATTCCCCGGTGGGCCTGCGGGCGGCCAAGCGGGCGCTGCGGCTGGGGCACGGGATGGACCTGGCCGCCGGTCTGGAGATCGAGGACGCGGCCTGGCGGACGGTGGCCTTCTCGGGCGACCGGGCCGAGGGCGTGGCGGCGTTCAACGAGAAGCGCAAGCCGAACTGGCCGGGGGAGTAGCGGGCCGGTCGGGGCGCGGTCGTCACGGTTCGTGATCTTGCTGCGACCGAAAGTCGCGCCGATTATCACCAAATCGGACAAAACTCCCTAACCTGGGGTGATGGGAGTCGACGGGCGGCTGCGAGCCGTGGTGGGCCTGGCGCAGGCGATGGCCGCGGCGTGCGCGCCGCGGGACAGTGTGCGGGCGGCCGCTCGGGGGGCGCGCGTGGCGCTGGACGGCTCGTTCGCCGCGATCTCCGCGTGGGAGCGCGAGCGGGGAAGCCTGCGGGTGCTCGTGAACGAGGGGGAGCGGCGGCCGGGGGAGGAGGAGTTCCCCGAGGACGAGTCCTATCCCGTGCACGACTTCCCCGAGATCACCGAGTTCCTGCACGAGCGCTGGGTGGGCGGCGGGGGCCCGCACGCCTGGGTCGAGAGCGCGGTCGGCGACCGGCCCGGACGGCGCGGCGAGGCCCTGCGCCGCCGCGGGCGCGGCACCTGCGTGGTCGCGCCGGTCGTGCTCAGCGGGCGGGCCTGGGGTGAGCTGTACGTGGCCCGGGACGAGGGGCTGCCCGACTTCGACGAGGACGACGCCGAGTTCGCGACCGTCCTGGCCGCCGTGATCGCGGCCGGGCTCGCGCAGAACGAACGGCTGGAAGAGGCCCGGCGCCTCGCCTTCACCGACCCGCTGACCGGCCTCGCCAACCGGCGGGCCGTCGACATGCGGCTCGACGAGGCCCTGGAGGAGCACCGGCGGACCGGTGCCGTGGTCAGCCTGGTCGTCTGCGACCTGAACGGGCTGAAGAAGGTCAACGACACCCTGGGCCACGCCATGGGCGACCGGCTGCTGGAGCGGTTCGGGTCGGTGCTGAGCCTGTGCGGGGCCATGCTGCCGGGCGCGCTGGTGGCCCGACTGGGCGGCGACGAGTTCTGCCTGGTCGGGGTCGGTCCGACGGCGGACGAGGTGGTGCGGGTCACCGAGGAGCTGTGCACCCGGGCCGCCGAGCTGGAGCTGGGTGAGGGCGTGGCCTGCGGGGTGGCCTCCACCGGGGACCCGATCGGGCTGGTGAAGTCCTCCCGGCGGCTGTTCCGGCTCGCGGACGCCGCCCAGTACAAGGCCAAGGCAGCGCGCTCGTCGAAGCCGGTGGTGGCGGGCCGGGACACCGCCGTGGTGCGGCTCGCGGACGCCGCCGCGCAGGAGGCTCCGGGGGAGCGGCGCCGCTTCCGCGGCCGGCCGTGACGACCCGTCGGGCCGTAAGGGGCCCTCGTACCGCGTGATCGTGACAATTCCTCCTAGTGACATGGAGCGATTCAATCCGTAGGGTGCTGAATATGGATATGCACACTGTCGTGGTGGGGACGTCCGGGACCACCGCCGAGGACGTCATCGCCGTCGCCCGCGGCAACGCGCGGGTCGAGCTGTCCGGCGAGGCGCTCAGCGCGCTCGCCCGCTCCCGGGAGATCGTCGACGCGCTCGCCGCCAAGCCCGAGCCGGTCTACGGGGTGTCCACCGGCTTCGGCGCGCTGGCCTCCCGGCACATCAGCCCCGAGCTGCGCGCCCAGCTCCAGCGCAACATCGTCCGCTCGCACGCCGCCGGCATGGGCCCGCGGGTCGAGCGGGAGGTCGTCCGCGCGCTGATGTTCCTGCGGCTCAAGACCGTCGCCTCCGGGCACACCGGCGTACGGCCCTCCGTCGCCCAGACCATGGCCGACGTGCTCAACGCCGGGATCACCCCCGTCGTCCACGAGTACGGCTCCCTCGGTTGTTCCGGCGACCTCGCGCCGCTGTCCCACTGCGCGCTCGCGCTGATGGGCGAGGGCGACGCCGAGGGCCCGGACAGGGTCGTGCGCCCCGCCGGGGAACTGCTCGCCGAAGCCGGGATCGAGCCCGTCGAGCTGCGCGAGAAGGAGGGCCTGGCCCTCCTCAACGGCACCGACGGCATGCTCGGCATGCTGGTCATGGCCCTCGCCGACCTCGGCAGGCTGTACACCTCCGCCGACATCACCGCCGCGCTGACGCTCGAGGCGCTGCTCGGCACGGAGAAGGTGCTCCAGCCCGAGCTGCACGCCATCCGCCCGCACCCCGGCCAGGGCGCCTCCGCCGCCAACATGGCCGCCGTCCTGAAGGGCTCCGGGCTCACCGGGCACTTCCAGGAGGAGTCCGCCCCGCGCGTGCAGGACGCCTACTCGGTGCGCTGCGCCCCCCAGGTCGCGGGCGCCGGACGCGACACCATGGCGCACGCCGCCCTGGTCGCCTCGCGCGAGCTGGCCGCCGCCGTCGACAACCCGGTGGTCCTGCCCGACGGGCGGGTGGAGTCCAACGGCAACTTCCACGGGGCGCCGGTCGCCTACGTGCTGGACTTCCTGGCCATCGCGGCCGCCGACCTCGGCTCGATCGCCGAGCGCCGCACCGACCGGCTGCTCGACAAGAACCGCTCGCACGGCCTGCCGCCGTTCCTCGCGGACGACGCCGGCGTGGACTCCGGCCTGATGATCGCCCAGTACACGCAGGCCGCCCTGGTCAGCGAGATGAAGCGGCTCGCGGTGCCGGCCTCGGCGGACTCGATCCCCTCCTCCGCGATGCAGGAGGACCACGTCTCCATGGGGTGGTCGGCCGCGCGCAAGCTCCGTACCGCCGTGGACAACCTCACCCGGATCATCGCGATCGAGCTGTACGCGGCCACCCGTGCCATCGAGCTGCGGCACGGGCTGACGGCGGCCCCGGCCAGCCTCGCGGCGATCGAGGCCGTCCGCGCGGCGGGTGTGCAGGGTCCCGGGCCGGACCGTTTCCTCGCGCCCGACCTGGCCGCCGCCGACGCGTTCGTCCGTACGGGCGCCCTCGTGGCCGCGGTGGAGACCGTGACGGGCCCGCTGGCCTGACGCGGCGCACCCGCTGTTCTCAGGGCCGCCCCCACGGGGGCGGCCCTTCGGCGTGTCGCGGGCGTTTACGCGGCGCGGGAGCGGCGTACGGAGAAGGTCACGAAGCCGGCCCCCACGCCGAGGAAGAGCGTGCCGCCCAGGAGGTAGGGGGTGGTGTCGACGGAGCCGGTGTCCGCGAGCGTGACGGGCGTCGACTGCGTCTGGGTCCGTACGGTTCGCGCGGTCTGTACGTCCTCGTGCGCGGCGGTACGGGGCGCGTTCGCGGCCGCGGGGACCCCTGAGCTGCCCGGGGAGGGCTCCGGTGCGGTGGCGCCCGCCGAGGGGACGAACCACAGGGCGGCGAGGAGGGTGGTCGCCCCGAGAGCGGTGAGCAGCGGTCGACGTGCGGTCACGGTGCGATCCCCCTTGCGGCAGCAGCGAATTGGCCGTGTGCGGTGATGCTACGGAAAGGGGCGGGTCGTGGGAAAGTCAGGGCTCCCGCGGGCTTACTCTCCGTCGTATGAACTCTTCTGAGACATCACGATACGTACGGCTTCGGGTGGATTTGGTACTCGAAGTGCCGGACCCGCAGGCACTCACGGGAGCAGCGCTCGCCCACATCAAGGCCGACGAGTTCATGCCGGACGAGGAGCGCGGCCACGCCGAGTCCGCCGTGCGGGAGGACGAGTCGGAGGCGCTCGCCTACCTGGTCGACCCCACTGACCTGGTCGCCGACATCCCGGGCGTGGAGCTGGCGCAGGCCTCCTGGAGCAGCGAGCCCGTCGAATACGACCCCGAGTCCATGGAGTGGGACCTGGACGGGGAAGATGGGGAGTTCGACGAAGAAACCGACAACGCCTGACCGTGGGGTTGCCCACATTCCAACGGAATGTGGAACCGATCCGCGGCGTTCACGCGTTGTCAGGACGAGGCAGGGGGCCATGCCCCCTGCCCGGCCCAACCCCGGGACGGCAGCCGCGGGGTTTCCGGCAACGATGGAGTGGCGTGTGAGGACGGACAGCAAGCGACGGAGAAGGTCCCTGGTGGCCGTATCCGCCGTGCTCGGCGGTGTACTGATGCTCTCGGCCTGCAACGGCGGGGGCGGTGACAAGCCGAACGCGAGCGAGAGCAGCAAATCCCAGGCGGACGTCGACGCGGCGGCGGCCAAGGACACCTCCAAGGCCCGAATAGCCATCACGCCCAAGGACGGCGCCACCAACGTCGGCCTGAACGACTCCGCGAACGTCACCGTCAGCGACGGCACGCTGACGAAGGTCGAGCTGAAGACCGCCGAGGGCACGGCCGTGGCCGGCAAGATCGCAGCTGACGGCAAGAGCTGGAAGCCGGACGCCGCGCTCAAGCGCTCCACCAAGTACGCCCTGTCGGCGACCGCCAAGGACGCCGACGGCCGTGAGGCCCACGAGAACGCCTCCTTCACCACCGTCTCCCCGGAGAACAGCTTCGTCGGCTCGTTCGTCCCGGACGAGGGCCAGACCGTCGGCGTGGGCATGCCCGTCTCGATCACCTTCAACAAGCCGATCAAGGACAAGAAGGCCGTCCAGGCGGCCATCTCCGTCTCCTCCAGCAGCGGCCAGGAAGTCGTCGGCCACTGGTTCGGCGCGCAGCGTCTGGACTTCCGCCCGGAGCAGTACTGGCAGGCGAACTCCACCGTCACGCTGAAGCTGGCACTGGAGGGCGTGCAGGGCGCGCCCGGCATCCAGGGCGTCCAGAGCAAGACCGTCACCTTCAAGATCGGCCGCAGCCAGGTCTCCACGGTCGACGCGAAGACGAAGAAGATGACGGTCACCCGGGACGGCGCGGTCCTCAAGACCATCCCGATCTCGGCGGGCTCCCCGGAGAACCCGACGTACAACGGCCAGATGGTGATCTCCGAGAAGTTCAAGGAGACCCGGATGAACGGCGCCACCGTCGGCTTCACGGACGACGACGGCAAGGGCGAGTACGACATCAAGGACGTCCCGCACGCGATGCGGCTGTCGACCTCCGGCACCTTCATCCACGGCAACTACTGGGGTGCGGACTCCATCTTCGGCAGCGTCAACACCAGCCACGGCTGCGTCGGGCTGAACGACGCCAAGGGCGCGGGCGACCCGAACCAGCCGGCCGCCTGGTTCTACGACAACTCGCTCATCGGCGACGTGGTCACCGTGGTCAACTCCCCGGACAAGACCATCACGCCGGACAACGGCCTCAACGGCTGGAACATGAGCTGGGCGGAGTGGAAGGCCGGCGCGGCCGTCTGACCGTACGTGCGCGGACGGCCGGGAACCCCGACGGGTTCCCGGCCGTCCGCCGTTTCACGCCCGTGCCGCATCACGCGTCGTCCGGCCGCGGGCGGGTGACGGTGACCGAAAACGCCTGACCGCGGGCCGCGGACTGTGTCTAGGGTCGGGGGATGACGATCCGAGCACTGCCCGTACCCCCGACCAACCCCCAGGTGGACGACTGGCGGGCGGTCCTGGCCGCCGCCACGGCCGCCGACCTGCCGCAGCTCCCCGCGCCCTCCCGGCTGGAGGTCGCCGGCCGGCTGTGCGTGGCGCCCGCCCGCGGCTACGCCAAGCTCTGGGCGGCGGACGGGGCGCAGGGCGTGGCGGGGCTGCTGCTGTTCACGGACGAGGCCAACCGCCACACCGCGTACCTGGACGTGCTGGCGGTACGTCCGGACGCCCGCCGTCGGGGCATCGGCACCGCCCTGTGGCAGCGGGTCCGCGAGGAACTGCTCGCGCAGGGCCGCACCTCGGTCGGGACGATCGCAGACCTGGGAGGCCCGGGGCAGGCGTTCGCGGAATCGCTCGGGTTCGAGAACGTCCTGCCCATGGCCTGGTACGTACAGGACGTCCCGCGCGGGCCCGGCCCAGGGGCCGCCCCGGACGTGCCCGGGTACGAACTGCGCGCCTGGCACGGCCTGGTGGACGACGACTGGGCGGACGCGGTGGCCAGGGCCCACGGCGCGATGGAGGACGCGCCCATGGGGGACGTCGACGAAAAGATCGAGTCCTGGACGGCCGAGCGGCTGCACGCGGCGCACCGGCTGATCCTGGACCGGGGCGGGGAGGTGACCACGGTCGCCGCGGTCACCGGTACGGGCGAGGTGGCCGCGTACACGGAGCTGGTGCTGCCGGATCCCGGCGGCGCCCGCGCCCTCCAGTACGACACGGTCGTCGTGCCCGCCCACCGCGGCCACGGCCTGGGCCGCGCGGTCAAGCTGCGCATGCTGGAGCTGGCCGCGCACCGCTATCCCGCACTGCGGCGGATCGCCACGACCGTCGCGGACGAGAACACCCCGATGCGCGCCGTGAACGAAGCCCTGGGCTACCGGCACGAGCGCGACGCGGCGTACTTCCAGCTCAAGCTGTAGCGGCGGGGTCCCGGTCCGCCCCGCCGCCCGGCCCGGCGCCCGCCCCGGCGTCCGGCCCGGCCTCCTCCGCGCGGGCGGACCACGACGACAGCAGCCGCAGGGCGTCCTCGGACGGGGATCCGGGCGGCGCGTGGAAGGTGACCAGGCACTGCTCCGGATCGTCGGGCAGCGCCAGCCTCTCGAAGTACAGGTCCAGCTCGCCCACCAGCGGATGCCGCAGCTTCTTCAGCCCGTGCGTCTTGTCCGCCACCGTGTGCGCCGCCCACAGCCGCGCGAACTCCTCGTCCTTCACGGACAGTTCCCCGACCAGCGCCGACAGCTGCTCGTCGTCCGGGTGCCGGCCCGCGTACATCCGCAGGTGGCTCACCACCTCGCACGCCCGGCACTCCCACTCCGCGTACAGCTCGGCCGTCGCCGGGTCCAGGAACACCAGCCGCACCAGGTTCCGTTCCTGTACGGGAAGCGCCCCGAAGTCCCCGAACACGGCGGCCGCGAGCCGGTTCCAGCCGAGCACGTCCTGCCGTCGGCCCACCAGGTACGCCGGTACGTTCTCCATCGCGTCCATCAGCGTCCGCAGTTCCGGACGGACCTGCTGCGGACGGTGGCTCTGGCGGCGCCGGCGGGCCCGGGGGCGCGCCAGATGGGCCAGGTGCGCCCGTTCCGTCCCGTCCAGCCGCAGGGCCCGCGCGATGGCGTCCAGGACCTCCGCGGACACGTTGTGCCCGCTGCCCTGCTCCAGGCGCGTGTAGTACGCGACCGACACCCCGGCGAGCAGCGCCAGTTCCTCGCGGCGCAGGCCCGGGACGCGCCGGTGGCGCCCGTAGTCGGGCAGGCCCACGTCCGCGGGGCGCAGCCGGGCGCGGCGGCTGCGGAGGAACTCGCCGAGCTCGGCCCGCTGCTCGGCTCGCTGATCACCCTGGTCCATGGCGTCAGTATCGCCGGAGGCCCGGTCCGGCGCGGCGGTGTTCCTGACCCCGCCAGGGGTAGGTTCACCAGTCCTAGGCTGGGCAGGGGGCTGGGCGGGGGGCGCCCGGACCGGCAGGCTGGCACGCATCACACCAGCGTCACCGCCGAGGAGCACCACGCCATGTCCGTCACCGTCACCGCCGCGTACGCCGCCCCGGCCCCCAAGGCCCCGCTGGAGCGCACCACCGTCCCGCGCCGCCCCGTCGGCGAGCACGACGTCCTGATCGACATCAAGTACGCCGGTGTCTGCCACTCCGACATCCACCAGGTCCGGGACGGCTGGCACGAGGGCATCTATCCCATGGTCCCCGGGCACGAGATCGCCGGTGTCGTGGCCGAAGCCGGGGCGGGCGTCACGAAGTTCGCGGTCGGGGACCGGGTGGGCGTCGGCGTGTTCGTCGACTCCTGCCGTGCGTGCGCCTACTGCGTGCGCGGGGAGGAGCAGTTCTGCGTCGAGGGCGCGACCGGCACGTACAACACCCTCGACAGGAACGGCGAGCCCACGTACGGCGGTTACTCCACGCACATCGTCGTCGACGAGAACTACGCGGTCCGCATCCCCGACGGCCTCGCCCTGGACGCCGCCGCCCCGCTGCTGTGCGCGGGCATCACCGTGTACTCCCCGCTGCGCCACTGGAAGGCGGGCCCCGGCAAGAAGGTCGCCGTCGTCGGCCTGGGCGGGCTGGGGCACATGGGTGTGAAGATAGCGGCGGCCCTGGGCGCGGAGGTCACCGTCCTGTCGCAGTCCCTGCGCAAGCGGGAGGACGGCCTCAGGCTGGGCGCCACCCACTACTACGCCACCAGCGACGAGACCACCTTCGAGGAGCTGGCCGGCCGCTTCGACCTGATCCTGTCCACCGTCTCCGCGCCGCTGGGCCTGGACGCGTACCTCGGCCTGCTGAAGGTCGACGGCGCGCTGGTGAACGTCGGCGCCCCGGAGGAGCCGGTCTCGCTGAACCTCTTCTCCGTCATCGACGGCCGCAAGTCCCTCGCGGGCTCGATGATCGGCGGAATCGCCGAAACCCAGGAAATGCTCGACTTCTGCGCGGAGCACGGCCTGGGCGCCGAGATCGAGCTGATCCCCGCCGACCGCATCAACGAGGCGTACGAACGCGTCCTGGCGAGCGACGTCCGCTACCGCTTCGTGATCGACACGGCGACGATCTGACCCGCTGCGCGGTGTGCCGCCCTCACCGGGCCCGCGGTGCCGTCGGCGGGCGGTCCAGAGCGGAGTGCGCGGCGTCGAGAATTCCGCCGATCTCGGCAGCGGCCCGCCGTACTTGGATGGCGTCACCGGTGCCGGCCGTGTCCTCCCAGTGCCGCAACCGCTCGGCCAGGTGGGGTTGGCGCTGGATGTGTACGTATGCCGCCCATTGGGCGATGAACCGTTGCAAGGGGGCCAGGTCGGAGCCGTGCCGGGCCTGGTCCGCGGCCTCGTCCAGCTCGCGGGTGAACGCGGGCAGGGCCGCCGGGGCGATCTGCGCGACGGCCTGCCGCAGCGCGGTCACCGTGGCCGGCGGCTGCGGGATGAGCGGCTGCCCGGCGGCGGACGTGGTCACGGTTGCTCCCCTGGGCGAGATCCTGGGCCCCGGCGCCAGCGTACCCACCGCAATGTGCCGGCCCCCACCCGAACGGGCGAGCCGTGCGGGCGGCCGGAGGCCGGGGCGTTGCGGCGGGGCGACCGGCGGCGGTGAGGGCCGTGTGCGCCCACGCCGCCCCCGCTCAGTAGCCCAGAGGGTGGGCCGAGAGCCAGGTGGAGTGGCGCTCGCGCAGGCGGTCCCGTTCCCCGGGGGTGGGGAGGATGACGTCCGCGCCGCCGTCATAGGGGTGGTGGATGCGGGCAGCGGCGGTGTCGGTCACGAAGACGCCGGCCAGCTCGTCGTCGGCCACCGACCGCAGCAGCCCGTCCAGGCAGCCGCGCCGCCACACGCGGCGGTCGGCGTAGAAGTACCAGCGGCTGTGGTGGTCGGGGTCGGCGTCGGAGGTGTCCTCCAGGGTGGTCCACAGCGTGCCCTCCGGGTGGCGGGCACGGCGCCGTGGCCACGGGTCGGTGCGCTCGCCCAGGTAGGCCCAGGAGGTGGTCACCACATACACCTCGCCGCCCGCGAACAGCTCGTCGAGGACCGTGTTGTACCGCTCCAGGACGATGCCGTACTCCGCCTCGTCCTGCGCGTAGCGCTTCGATCCCGGGAGGCTGTGGAAACGCACCCAGCGGTCGGCGTACGTGGACTTCAGCTCGTGCGGGAGCAGCGGGACGGGAGCCCACTGCTCCTGCCAGAGCCGGGTCAGCCGGGCGTGTGCCGGGTCCGGGTGCGCCGGATCCGGGAGGGCCGGTCTCACGCGCCGGGGGCCGGGGCCACGCCGATCGGGCAGCTGACGCCCGTGCCGCCGATGCCGCAGTAGCCGCCGGGGTTCTTGTCGAGGTACTGCTGGTGGTAGGCCTCCGCCGGCCAGAACGGGCGGTCGGCTGCCGGGAGGATGGCCGTGGTGATCCGGTCGTGGCCCGAGGCGGTCAGGACCTGCTGGTAGGCCTCGCGGGAGGCTTCCGCCGCCTGCTGGTGGGCCGGGGAGTGGGTGTAGACCGCGGAGCGGTACTGGGTGCCCACGTCGTTGCCCTGCCGGAAGCCCTGGGTCGGGTCGTGGGACTCCCAGAACAGCTTCAGGAGGGTGGCGTACGAGACCTGCGCCGGGTCGAAGACCACGCGGACGACCTCCGTGTGGCCGGTCTGGCCCGAGCAGACCTCCTCGTACGTCGGGTTCTCGGTGAAGCCGCCCTGGTAGCCGGCCAGCGTGGTCCACACCCCGGGGGTCTGCCAGAACTTGCGCTCCGCGCCCCAGAAGCAGCCCAGCCCGAAGTCGGCGACCTCCAGGCCGTCCGGATACGGGCCGGCCAGCGGGTTGCCCAGCACGGTGTGCTTGTCGGGCAGGCCGAAGAGAGGCTCGGAGCGGCCCTTCAGGGCCTCCTCGCGGGTGGGGAGCTCGGGCGTGCGGCGGTACGAGAACATGGATTCCCTCCTTGGTATGGGTGACAACGGGGGAGGGCGGGCCGGGATTCCCGGCCCGGCGGCGCGTTCCCGTTTCGTAAGACCCGTCGCCCTGCCGGCCCGTCGAGGCGTCGGCCCGTCAGTGCGGCAGGGTCGCCGGGGAGCCGCCGTTCGCCTCGTAGCCCGCCACCGCCAGCGCCCGGTACACCGCGTACTGCGCCGCCGGGTCCTCCGAGGCCGACCACGGCAGGGCTCCCACGTAGCCGTCCACGTGCCGGACCTGCTCCATGGCCTCCGCCCAGCGCTCCATGTTGACCAGGAAGAGCAGCAGCAGGTGCCGTACGTGCGCCAGCATCGGGTCGTCCGGGCGGGCCGTGTGGACCGCGTACAGCGCGCCCTCCACCGCCCGGTTCACGACCGCGCTCTGGTAGAAGCTGCCGATCATCACCACGTCCGGCAGGTTCTCGTACACCGCGAACAGCGGCAGCGCCGCCAGCAGCGAGCCCTGCGGGGCGCGGGCCGCCGCCGCGTGCGAGAAGGCGTCCGCCTGCTCCCGCGAGCCGTGCCACTTCCCGCACCAGTAGTGCAGCGCCGCCAGGTGCGCGCCCATGTGCGCCGGCGCCCGGTCGATGACCTTCGCCCACAGCGCGTCGAACTCCGCCTCCGAGTACGCGAGCCCCCGCGCGATCGCCAGCTCCGTGACGTACGGGACGGGGTCGCCCGGCGACAGCAGCGCCGCCTTGCGGCACGCCTCCCGCGCCTCCTCCAGGATGATCCGGTGGTCCTGCGAGCCGACCCCGCCCGAGCTGCGCCACGCCTGCTGCACCAGCAGTTCCGCGTGCACCTGCGCGCCGCCCGCGTCCTTCTCCGCTTCCAGCCGCCACGCCTTCAGCCACGGCGCGCCCACACCGGGCTGCCGGACGAGCTCCAGCGCCGCCGCTCCGCCGAAGGCCTGCACGCGCTGCCAGCGCTGTTCGCCGTCCTTCGGGGTCCCGGCGAGCAGCTGCGAGGCCGCCTCCCACCGGCCGGTGCTGCGGACGTGGTCGAGGGCGTCCATCAGGTCCCGGTCAGGCCCCGGGATCCGGATGTCGAGATCCTCCTGCCGCTCGAATCCGTAGTTCGCGGGGTCGGCGGCGTCCGGGCTGCCGGGCGCGACCAGCCGGATGCCGCCGCGCTTGCGCCGTATGTACGGGCTGATGACGAACACGACCATGAGGATCGCGAACAGGAACCACAGAATCTCCATGCCTCAAGCGAACCAGACCGAGGGGGCCGCAGGCCAATGGCGGTCGATTGCCGGGCCACGAGAGGAGCGAACCCCAGGCGGGGCTTAGGCTCTGCCCATGAGCGACGACAGCCACGAGCACCAGAGCTTCGAGACCCGCGCGATCCACGCGGGCAATACGGCGGACCCGCTGACCGGCGCGGTCGTACCGCCGATCTACCAGGTTTCCACGTACAAGCAGGACGGCGTCGGGGGGCTGCGCGGCGGCTACGAGTACAGCCGCAGCGCCAACCCCACCCGCACCGCCCTCGAGGAGAACCTCGCGGCGCTGGAGGGCGGCCGGCGCGGGCTCGCCTTCGCGTCCGGGCTCGCCGCCGAGGACTGCCTGCTGCGGGCGATGCTCTCCCCGGGCGACCACGTGGTCATCCCGAACGACGCCTACGGCGGCACCTTCCGCCTGTTCGCGAAGGTCGTCTCCCGCTGGGGCGTGGAGTGGTCGGTGGCCGACACCTCCGACGCGGCCGCCGTCCGCGCCGCCCTCACCCCCAAGACCAAGCTCATCTGGGTCGAGACCCCCTCGAACCCGCTGCTCGGCATCACCGACATCGCCATGGTCGCCGACATCGCGCGCACGGCCGGCGCCCGGCTGGTCGTGGACAACACCTTCGCGTCCCCCTACCTCCAGCAGCCCCTCGCGCTGGGCGCGGACGTGGTCCTGCACTCGCTGACCAAGTACATGGGCGGCCACTCCGACGTGGTCGGCGGCGCGCTGGTCACCGCCGACGCGGCGCTGGGCGAGGAGCTGGCCTACCACCAGAACGCCATGGGCGCGGTCGCCGGGCCGTTCGACTCGTGGATCGTGCTGCGCGGCATCAAGACCCTGGCCGTACGGATGGACCGGCACGCGGAGAACGCGGGCAAGGTCGCCGAGATGCTGACCCGCCACCCCAAGGTCACCCAGGTCCTGTACCCGGGCCTGCCGGAGCACCCGGGCCACGACATCGCCGCCAAGCAGATGCGCAACTTCGGCGGGATGATCTCCTTCCGGGTCGCCGGCGGCGAGGAGGCGGCGGTCGAGGTCTGCAACCGCGCCAAGCTGTTCACGCTGGGCGAGTCCCTCGGCGGCGTCGAGTCCCTGATCGAGCACCCGGGCCGCATGACGCACGCGTCGGTGGTGGGCTCGGCCCTCGAGGTCCCCGGTGACCTGGTCCGCCTGTCGGTGGGCATCGAGAACGCCGACGACCTCCTCGCGGACCTGACCCAGGCCCTGGGCTAGCACGGCCGGGCGGCGCGGCGAAGCCGCAGCTCCGCGGGCCGCGGCTCCGCGGGCTGCGGCTCGTCGCGCCGCAGCCGCCCCCGCCTCCGCCCGGGCCCGGGGCTACCAGCCCTCCAGGGGCGGCGAGATGCCGGCGGGCGGCGTGGCCCACGGCTGGGTCAGCACGGCCCACACCGCGAAGGCCACCGCCGCCGCGAACAGCAGCGCCCAGCCGACCGTGCGGAGCACCCGGCGGCGCCGCAGCAGACGGTCGCCGCGGGCCGCCGCGCCCGCCGCCAGACCCGCCGGGACCGTCGGGTACGGGCCCTCCAGGAGCCGCCTGACCCGCTCTTCCTTCCGGTCCGGGAACCCGCTCACCGCAGCTCCGCCACGGCCCGGTTGCACAGCACCCGTACCCGCTCGGCCGGCAGCCCCAGCTGGGCCGCGGCGACCTCCTCGGCGACCCCCTCGTAGATCCGCAGGACGAGTACGAGCCGCTCCGGCGGGCTCAGCCGCGCCAGTACCCCGTGGCCGCCCTGGTAGCGCCGGCCGGTGCGGGCGAAGGCGGTGCACAGCTCCTGACGGGTGAAGTCGTACGGGTCGTCCCCGCGCAGCCGCTGCCAGTTCGCGTACGTACGGGCCAGGGCGCCCGCCAGCAGCCGCCGCGCGGGCTCCGGTTCACCGGTCAGCAGGATCGCGACGTGCAGCAGCCGCCCCGCCGCGCCCGCGACGAAGGCCTGGAACTCCGTGTAGGAGCCCGCCCGTTGGTCAACCGCCCGCATGTCTCACATAGTGCGGGCAGCGGGTCCGTCCAGGTCAAGAGTCCGGTCCGGGTCAGGATTCAGGACGCCGGCCCGGCGTCGGCCACGGCCGACATCAGCTCCGACAGCGACAGGTTGAAGCGGGTCAGCAGTTTCGTGAACGACTCGCGCTCCGCCTCGGTCCACTCCTCCGTCACGCGCGCCATCAGCTCGCGCCGCGAGGACCGCACCTCCTCCAGCCGGGCCAGTCCGCGCGGGGACAGCGCGAGCACCACGGCCCGGCCGTCCTCGGGGTGCGAGGTCCGCTTGACCAGACCGCCGTCGACCAGCGGCGCGACCTGCCGGGTCACCGTGGACGAGTCGATGCCCATGCCGGCGGCGAGCGCCTTGACGCCCATCGGCCCCTCCAGGTCGAGCCGGTTCAGCAGCAGGTACGCCGCCCGGTCCATCGAGTTGCGGGCCTGGCCGACACCGCCCAGGCGGGTCTGCTCGGCGCGCCGCGCGAAGACCGCCACCTGGTGCTGGAGCGCGTCCAGGAGACCCGCTCCGGCAGGCGCTTCGCCCACCGCGGGCAGATCGGAATTGGCCGGGGATGAAGGCATGGCCGTGGGCTCTCTTCGCATGGGTCCGACAAGGATGGGGGACAGCGTACGCGGCCGTGCGGCGGCTCGTACGGCTCGTACGAGAACTGGTACGGCCCGTCCGCACCGCCGCTCCGAGGCCGTCCCGGATGGCGGGATTTCGCCCCTCTCGCACCCCTCGCGCACCGCTCCCGAACCCGCCGCCGCGCCCTCGCCCGGCGCTCCCGCACCCGGCGCGCGCCCCAGCCCGCGCCCCCTCCGCCGCGCTGCGCCCGCCCGCCCGCGGGCTGCGAGACTGGCGGCATGAACTACCGCGTGCCCGAGCCCGTCCCGCAGGTCATCCTCGACGACGTCCGGGGGGCTCAGAAGATGCTCTCCGGCGTTTCCCGGGTGACCGCGATGGAGGGCAGCCGGCACCTCTCCTCGCTCACCGGCTCCCCGGTCCACCTCAAGTGCGAGAACCTCCAGCGCACCGGCTCCTTCAAGCTGCGCGGGGCGTACGTGCGCATCGCCGGCCTGCGGCCCGAGCAGCGGGCCGCGGGCGTCGTGGCGGCCAGCGCCGGCAACCACGCCCAGGGCGTGGCCCTGGCCTCCTCCCTGCTCGGGGTCCGGTCCACGGTCTTCATGCCCGTCGGCGCGCCGCTGCCCAAGGTCGCCGCGACCCAGGAGTACGGCGCCGAGGTGCGCATGCACGGGCACGTCGTCGACGAGACCCTGGCCGCCGCCCAGGAGTACGCGGACCGCACCGGCGCGGTGTTCATCCACCCCTTCGACCACCGCGACATCATCGCGGGCCAGGGCACGGTGGGCCTGGAGATCCTCGAGCAGTGCCCCGAGGTGCGGACGATCCTCGTCGGCATCGGCGGCGGCGGTCTGGCGGCCGGTGTCGCGGTCGCCGTGAAGGCGCTGCGCCCCGACGTGAAGGTGATCGGCGTGCAGGCGGCGGGCGCGGCCGCGTACCCGCCCTCGCTGAAGGTCGGGCACCCGGTGTCGATCGACAACCCGAACACCATGGCGGACGGCATCAAGGTGGGCCGCCCCGGCGACGTGCCCTTCAAAATCATCGGCGAGCTCCTCGACGACGTGCGCACGGTGTCCGAGGACGCGCTCTCCAGCGCCCTGCTGCTGTGCCTGGAGCGGGCCAAGCTGGTGGTCGAGCCGGCCGGGTGCAGCACGGTCGCCGCGCTGCTGAGCGAGCCCGAACGGTACGGCGGGGGACCGGTGGTGGCCGTCCTGTCGGGCGGGAACGTCGATCCGCTGCTGCTCCAGCGGATCCTGCGCCACGGCATGGCGGCGGCGGGCCGGTACCTGTCGCTGCGGCTGCGCGTGGCGGACCGGCCGGGGGCCCTGGCCGGGCTCCTGGGGGTGCTGTCAGTGGTCGATGCGAACGTATTGGACGTGAGCCACGTGCGGACCGACCCGCGGCTCGGGCTCACGGAGGTGGAGGTGGAGCTGCACCTGGAGACGAAGGGCCCGGAGCACTGCGCCGAGGTCGCGCGCTCGCTGCACAGCGCGGGGTACACGGTGATGAGCTAGCGCTGCACTATGGCTACTCACGATATAACGATATAACGCGATAACGCGATAACGTGCGCCGGGTGGCGGGGAGGCGGAGCCGTGTTTCCCCGCTGGGCCGGGCGAGGGACGTCCGGCGCCCCTAGGCTTGCGGAGAATGACCGGATTTCAGCTGGCCCGATTCACACTGGGAGAATCCATATGCCAGGCGCGATCTATGCCGAAGGCCTGGTCAAGACCTTCGGCGACGTACGGGCACTGGACGGCGTGGACCTCGATGTCCCCGAGGGCACCGTCCTGGGTCTGCTCGGCCCCAACGGCGCGGGCAAGACCACGACCGTACGCGTTCTGACCACCCTGCTCCGCCCCGACAGCGGCAAGGCCGTCGTCGCCGGCATAGACGTCCTCACCCATCCCAACGAGGTCCGCCGCGCCATAGGCCTGTCCGGCCAGTTCGCCGCCGTCGACGAGTACCTCACCGGCCGCGAGAACCTCCAGATGGTCGGACAGCTCTACCAGATGAAGGCCAAGGCCGCGAAGGCCCGGGCCGACGAACTCCTCGAGCGCTTCAACCTCTCCGACGCCGCCGACCGCATCGCCAAGACCTACTCCGGCGGCATGCGCAGGCGCCTGGACCTCGCGGCCGCCCTCGTCGTGAGCCCGCCCGTGATGTTCATGGACGAACCGACCACCGGACTCGACCCCCGCAACCGCCAGCAGCTGTGGGGCATCATCCAGGAACTGGTCGCCGGCGGCACCACCCTGCTGCTGACCACCCAGTACCTGGAGGAGGCCGACCACCTCGCGCACGACATCTGCGTGGTCGACCACGGCAAGGTCATCGCCCGCGGCACCTCCGACCAGCTCAAGGCCCGTACGGGCGGCGAGCGCGTGGAGGTCGTCGTCCACGAGCGCGACCACATGGCCGGCGCGAGCGAGGTGCTCGCCGCGTTCGGCAAGGGCGGGACCACCGTCGAGGAGCACACCCGCAAGCTGACCGTGCCCGTGTCGGGCGGCGCCAAGCTGCTCGCCGAGGTCATCCGCGAGCTGGACGCCCGGGGCATCGAGATCGACGACATCGGGCTGCGCCGCCCGACCCTCGACGACGTGTTCATCTCCCTGACCGGGCACGCGGCCGAACGGGCCGCCGAGGAGAACGGCGACGGCGCGCCCGCCGCCGACGCCAAGGGCCGCAAGGCGGCACGGAAGGAGAAGGCCAAGTGACCCTCACCTCCCCGACCCCGGGATCCCCCGGCTCCCCGGGCTCCGCCCCGATCCGGAACCTCGCGGCGCCCCGCCCGCGCGGCGGCCTCGTCCAGGGCGTCAACGACTCCCTGGTGATGGCCAAGCGCAACCTGATCCGCATGTCCCGGATCCCCGAGATGATCATCTTCGGTGTGATCCAGCCGGTCATGTTCGTCGTGCTCTTCAGCTACGTCTTCGGCGGCTCCATCAGCGTCGGCGGCAACACGTCGCCCGCCGCGTACCGCGAGTTCCTGATGGCCGGCATCTTCGCGCAGACCGTCACCTTCGCCACCGCCGGCGCGGGCGCCGGCATCGCGGACGACATGCACAAGGGCCTCATCGACCGCTTCCGCTCCCTGCCCATGGCCCGCGGCGCGGTCCTGACCGGCCGCACCCTCGCCGACCTCGTCCAGACCGCGCTGACCATCGTGGTCCTCGCGATCGTGGCCCTGATCGTCGGCTGGCGCACCCACACGAACATCGGCGAGGTGCTCGCCGGCTTCGCGCTGCTGCTCCTGCTCGGGTACGCCTTCTCCTGGATCGGCGCCCTGATCGGCCTGTCCGTGCGCACCCCGGAGGCGGCCACCTCGGGCGGGCTGATCTGGCTCTTCCCGCTGACGTTCATCTCGAACGCCTTCGTCCCCTCCGACAACATGCCGACCTTCCTGCGGCACATCGCGGAGTGGAACCCCTTCAGCGCCACCGTCCAGGCGGCCCGCGAGCTCTTCGGCAACCTCCCGCCGGGTTACGAGGCCCCGGCGGCCTGGCCGATGCAGCACCCGGTGCCGGCGTCCGTGCTCTGGTCGCTGCTGATCATCGTGGTCTTCCGGACCCTGGCGGTCCGCAAGTACCGCTCGGCGACCGCGTAGGCCGGTACGCGGCCCCGTACGCACCGATGCCCGGCCGGGAGGATCCGGCCGGGCATCGGCGTGTGAACAGAGGGGGGTGATCAGCCGGTGAAGGGCTTGACGTCGAGGATCTTGACGGAGGCCTTCTTGCCGTTCGGCAGCTCGTACTCGGCGTCCTCGCCGATCGCCTTGCCCATCACACCGCTGCCCAGCGGGGACTGCGGCGAGTACGTCTCGAAGTCCGAGGACGCGTACTCGCGCGAGGCCAGCAGGAACTCCATGGTGTCGTCCTCGTCGCCATCGAAGGCGATCTTGACCAGCGTGCCGGGCGCCACCACGCCGTCGGACGCGGGCGCGGTCCCGACCTTGGCATTTTCCAGGAGCTGCGTCAGCTGGCGAACGCGGAGCTCCTGCTTGCCCTGCTCTTCCTTGGCCGCGTGGTAACCGCCGTTCTCCCGCAGGTCGCCCTCCTCGCGGGCGGCTGCGATCTTCGTGGCGATCTCCGTGCGGGCGGGACCAGAGAGGTAGTCCAGCTCTGCCTTCAGCTGGTCGTACGCCGCCTGGGTCAGCCAGGTGACGCTTTCGCTCGTCTGGGTCACGGGTGCTCCTCGTCGGTACAGGGGACTACAAGGCCGCCAGCGGCGGACGAAACCACGAGCCTAACAATTCGGGAAGAAAAGGGGGAGGACCCGCGAGTCCGTTTGCCCGTTCTCCGTGTCCCGGACCGTGCGCTCAGCGGGGCGCCGGCTGGCAGCCCACCAGCTCGATCATTGTGGCGCGGCTGGTGGTCTTCAGCGAGACGACCTCGTCCACGCGCGTCTCGGCCTGCGCGAACGTGAAGTCCGCCCGGCCCACCTCGGCGTGCTGCTTGTCCTGGGAACTGAGCGTGCAGACCCCGGTGACCGAGGACTCCTTGCGGACCTCCAGGTGCACCTGCACCTCGTTGTCGGACACCACCTGGAACTTGATCACCTCGGCGCTGACGCTCTGCCCCGCGACGTAGTCCCAGCCGATCCACCCGACCACACCCAGCAGCAGGGCCCCCAGCACGGAGCCGACGATCTTGAGCTTGCGGTCCGCACGCTCGTCCGCCGACCGGCCGTAACGACCCTCGGGCAGCCCTTCGCGCACCGCGCTCATCGATCGTTCCTCTCCGTGCGGGCCGAGGCCTTCTCCTTCGCGCCCGGCCACCTGGTCACTCGAGCATGTCACGGCCGCCGGGCCGGGAAGAAACCGCCCCACTTCGCGTGCGGGGCCAGGAATCCCCCGCGTCATCCGATTGCTGAAGGAGGAGTCAATATAGAAGCCGACTGTCACGCCGAATTGCAGAGGATCCCGTCTTGACCGAGCAGCTTCGACTGATGGCCGTCCACGCCCACCCCGACGACGAGTCGAGCAAGGGCGCGGCCACCATGGCCAAGTACGTGTCCGAGGGGGTGCCGGTTCTGGTCGTGACCTGCACCGGAGGCGAGCGCGGCTCCGTGCTGAACCCCAAGCTCCAGGGCGACAAGTACATCGAGGAGAACATCCACGAGGTACGCCGCAAGGAAATGGACGAGGCGCGCGAGATCCTCGGGGTCCAGCAGGAGTGGCTCGGCTACGTCGACTCCGGGCTGCCCGAGGGCGACCCGCTGCCCCCGCTGCCCGAGGGCTGCTTCGCGCTGGAGGACGTCGACGAGGCGGCCGGCCGCCTGGTGAAGAAGATCCGGGCCTTCCGGCCGCAGGTCGTCACCACGTACGACGAGAACGGTGGCTACCCGCACCCCGACCACATCATGACGCACAAGATCTCGATGGTGGCCTTCGACGGAGCGGCCGACACCGAGAAGTACCCGGAGGCCGAGTTCGGCCCCGCCTACCAGCCGCAGAAGCTCTACTACAACCAGGGCTTCAACAAGCCGCGCACCATCGCCCTGCACGAGGCGCTGCTCTCGCGCGGCATGGAATCCCCGTACGGGGAGTGGCTGGAGCGGTGGAAGGAGTTCGAGCGGACCGAGCGGACCCTGACCACCCACGTGCCCTGCGCGGAGTTCTTCGAGATCCGTGACAAGGCGCTCGTCGCCCACGCCACGCAGATCGACCCGGACGGCGGCTGGTTCCGCGTCCCCATGGACATCCAGAAGGAGGTCTGGCCCACGGAGGAGTACGAGCTCGCGAAGTCGCTCGTCGACACTTCCCTCCCCGAGTCCGACCTCTTCGCGGGCATCCGGGAGAATGCGTAGCTATGAGCGCTACGCAGGCAGCACTGACCCAGCTCCTCCCGCTGGCGGGTGACACCTTCGACAAGAACAAGGTGACCCCCGGCATCCTGGGGTTCCTCGTGTTCGCGGCCCTCGCCCTCGGCGTGTGGGCCCTGATGAAGTCGATGAACCGGCACATGGGACGGGTGGACTTCCAGGAGGCCCCGGAGCCGGGCCCCGCGAACGCGGAAGCCTCCCGGGCCCCGTAGGGCCCCGCCCCGGCGCCCCGGCGCCCCGGCCCCGCGCCGAGAGCCGCACCGGCCGCACCGCCGCACCGCCCCGCCGGACACCCGGCGGGGCGGCGCACCGCCGCGCGCGGCGCCACCGGGGAGCACCCCCGAACCGCGCCCGCGTGCGGCCGGCGTCGTCACGCCAGCGGGACGCCCATGATCTCCCGCGAGTGGAGGTTCGGCACCAGGCCGAGCCGCCACGCCTGCCAGTCCTCCGCCGGGTCCACGCCGCGGCCCAGGACCACCGCGTACGTCTCCAGGCAGTCCTCCAGCCGCCCGTCGCGCGCCGGATGCGGAGACCCGGCCAGCCGGTCCAGCTCGGCCCGCGCCTCCTCCGCCGCCGCCGGCCCGGCGACGGCCGCGAAGTCGGCGTGCGGCAGCATCGTGCACCGCAGGAACCGCGCCCAGTCCTCCCCGCGCCGGTCCCCGTACGAGATGAACAGCCGCACCGCCTCCTCGCACAGGCCCAGCGCCTGCGACAACTTGGCGTTGCCCGCGTCCACCACCGCCAGCTCCAGGCAGGTCCACGCCTCGCCGTGCGCCAGCCCGATCCGCCGGAAGTCCGCCCGCGCGTCCACCAGCAGCTGCCGCGCGAAGCCGGAGTTCTTCAGGTTCCCCGTCTGCGCCGCCCGCTGGTCGCGCGTCACCCGGCCCGAATGGTGCCGTGCGTGCGCCAGCCCGTACACGTCGCGCATCCGCGAGAACATCGTCCGGGCCCGCTCCAGCTCCCGCACCGCCTGATCGCGCTCGCCGCCCTCCTCCAGCGCCTGCCCGAGGTAGTACAGCGTCCACGCCTCCCCGCGGGCGTCCTCCGCCTCCCGGTGCCGGACCAGCGCCTCGCGCAGCCGCTCCAGGGCCGGCCCGGGATCCCCGTCCACGACCCGGGCCCGGCCCAGCTGGGTCAGCGCCCACGCCTCACCGCGGTCGTCGCGCGTGCGCCCGTACAGGTCCAGGGCCAGCCGCAGCTCCGCCTCCGCCCGCTTCACGTCCCCCAGCCGCAGGAACACCTGGCCCAGCTGGAAGTGCGCCCACGCCTCACCGTGCACGCTCTCGCTCTCCCGGTGCAGCTCCAGGGACCGCTCCAGCAGCGCCATCGCCTCCGCCAAGTGCGCCCGGTCCCGCTCCACGGCCGCCAGCGCGTGCAGGCCCCACGCGCGGTCGCCCGCCAGCTCCGGCGGCTCCTGGAGCACCAGCGCCTCCCGGATGCGGGCCGCGGCCTCCGGCAGGCTGCCCTGGTGGTGCAGGGTGATGCCCAGCGAGATCAGGGCCATGCCCGCCCCCGCCTCCTGCCGGGCCTCCTTGTACTGGTCCACCACCGAGGTCAGCGTCGTGCGGGCCTTGTCCAGCTCGCCCAGCTGCCGCGCCGCGATACCGGTGCGCCACTGCACCGACCGCCCCAGCCGCCCCTGCCCGTCCCCCTGCCGGCCGGCCTCGACCGCCTGCGTCAGCTCGTTGATCTCACCGAGCCGGTACAGGTCCCCGCGCAGCAGGCAGAAGTCGCACAGCGCGCCCAGCAGGTCCAGTACCGCCTGCTGGTCCACGCCCTCCGAGTGCCGCAGCGCCGCCGTGATGAAGCTCGACTCGTCGTCCAGCCAGCGCAGGGCCGCGTCCAGCGAGGTGAAACCGTGCACGCCGACCGGGCCCCTGCCCAGGGTGTGGGCGCGCGTCGACATCTTCCCGTCGACCATCCGGATCACCGAGTCCGCCAGCTCCGCGTACACGCGGATCAGCCGCTCGTGCGCGGCCGCCGCCTGCGCCCGGTCCTCCTCCGCCTCCAGCCGCTCCGCCGCGTACGCGCGCACCGCGTCGTGCATCCGGAACCGCTGGCCCCGCACCCGCTCGATCAGCCCCGCCTCGTACAGCTCCTCCAGCGCCCGCAGCGCCGCCTGCTCGGGTACGTCGGCCAGCGCGCCGGCGGCCGCACCGCCGAGCGAGGCCCGCCCGGCCAGCGGCAGCCGCCGCAGCAGCAGCCGGGCCGGCCCGTCCAGGCGGGCAACGGCGGCCCGCAGCGCCCGCTCCACCGGGTGGCCCGGCCCGGCCCCGGGCACCAGGCCCTCGCGGGCCAGCGGCGTCAGCATCCGCAGCGCCAGCGGCAGCCCGCCGCTGCGCTCCACCACGGCGGCCGCGTCCGCGTCCCCGGCCGGGGCGGCCGCCCGTACCAGCTCCCCGGCGTCCGCGTCGGACAGCGGCTCCACCGGCAGCTGATGCACCCAGGCCGCCAGGTCCGCGGGCAGCTCCAGCGGCTCCCGCGCGGTCACCAGCACCAGGCTCTCCGACCGCTCCGGCACCAGCGTCCGCACCTGCGCCGCGTCCACCGCGTCGTCGAGGACCACCGTCACCGGCAGGCCTTGGAGGTGCTGGTGGTACAGCTCGCCCAGCCGCCGCACCTGCTGCTCCGCCGAAGCCCCGTCCCGGAACAGCAGCTGCTCGCGCGGTGCGCCCAGCCGGTTCAGCAGGTGCAGCAGCGCCTCCCGCGTGGACAGCGGGGCCCCGCCCCGCGGCGGGCCGCCGCCCCGCAGGTCCACCACGCACGCGCCGCGGAACTGGTCCCGCAGCCCGTGCGCCGCCCGCAGCGCCAGAGCCGTCCGGCCCACCCCCGGCTCCCCGTGCAGCACCACCACGACCGGGCGGGTCTCCGTGCTGGCGCGGGCCGCCTGCACCCACTGGGCGATCCGCGTCAGCTCCGCCTTGCGGCCCGCGAACGGCCCGGCCGGCTGCGGAAGCTGCCCGAAGGACTGCTCCAGCGCGTTGCGCCGCCGCGCCTCCGCACTGCGGTCGGTGCCGCGCAGCTGCGGGGCGGCCCGGGGTGCCGTACGGGGCGCGCGGGCCGCCGCGGTCACCGCGCGCTGCTGCTCCAGGAAGGGCCGTACGCCGCGCACCTCCAGGGCCGACAGCCACTGCAGCTTCAGCTGCTCGGGCCCGCCCGGACGGCCGCGTTCCCCGGCCCGCCGGTTCGCCGCCGGCAGGTGCAGGGCCGTCACCCTCGCCACGGTCGCGACCGCCCCCGCGACGCCCGTGACCGCCCCCGCCGCCAGTGCCGTTCCGGCCGCGACCCCGAGCGCCAGGTCCGCCCCGACGGCCGCCGCAGCCGCAACCGCCGTGACCAGCAGGGCGGTTGAGGTGCTGCCCTGCTTGAAGGCCTCGCCGAGCGACTGCTCGCCGGCCGCCGCCTCGTCCAGGGCCCGTACGTACGCCTCGTACTCCGGAGCCGCGCTCACGGCGAGCGCGTCCAGCGCCTCCCGGGCCCGGGCCAGCAGCGCCGCCCCGTCCACCGGCGCCCCCGCCGCCGCCCGCCGGACCTCCTCGTCCACGGCCCGCTCCAACAGCCGCTCGGCCTCACTGCGATGGCTGTCCCGCATCGGCATCCCCTCGGAGAGCTCCGGCAACGTGCCCCAAGTGTCCGCCGGGACGCCCGCGAGCGCGAGAGAATCTGAGCTAGTTCAGAGGGAGTTGGCGTTCCGCGCCCGTGCGGAAGCCCTCCCTCGCCGGCTTGGACGGGAGACCCGGTGACGGTACGAAAGACCCGCGCGTGACCGCCGTGAGGCGAGCGGCCGCGGTCCTTGCCGGATGCGCGGCGGGGGCGCTGCTCGTGTGCGGGGCCGCCGGATGCGAGGCCAAGGCCCCAGGCCGGGGTTTCGTGCTGCACTATGAGCAGCCCGTGGCGAGCGACGAGCACAACTCGCGCACCCTGAAGGCCTGGAGGACGGTCGAGTCCGCCCTCGCCGACCTCAACGGCTACGTCGACATCCCGCACCGCGTCACCGTCGTCGCCCGCTCCTGCTCCGGCGAGGGCAGCGGCTACGACCCGGCGCGGCGCCGCATCGAGCTCTGCTACGACGACCTGACCGAAGAGCGCGCCCTGTTCGAGCGGGCGGGGGAACCCCGGCCGGAGGAACGGCTCGCCGAGGTGGTCCGGGAGACGCTGTACCACGAGGCCGGCCACGCCCTGGTGGACGCACTGGACCTGCGGCCCGGCGACGACCGCGCCGAAGAGGACGCCGCCGACCGCTTCGCCCAGCTGATGCTCCTGCGCGGCGGCCTGCCCGACGGCGAGCAGGCCCTGCTGACCGCGGCCCGGGCCTACGACCTGTCCGCCGCCGACGACCCTGCTCCCGACCCGGCTGACGAGCACGCCGCGGACGCCGTCCGCGCGGAGTCCCACCGCTGCGCGGTCCTCGGCGCGGCCCCCGCCCGCCACCCCGACCTTGTGACCCCGTCCCGCGCCGGCTGCACCGCCGCTGCCTGGGCCCGCACCCGCGACACCTGGACCGGCGACCTGGCCCCGCTCCTTCGGCGCTGATCTGCTCTCTTGCGGCAGGATGTCCCCATGCCGAACCGCCTCGCGAACGAGACCTCGCCGTATCTGCTCCAGCACGCCGACAACCCCGTGGACTGGTGGCCGTGGTCGCCGGAGGCGTTCGCCGAGGCGCGGGAGCGGGGCGTGCCCGTCATGCTCAGCGTCGGGTACAGCAGCTGCCACTGGTGTCACGTCATGGCGCACGAGTCCTTCGAGGACGAGCTGGCCGCCGCCTACATGAACGAGCACTTCGTCAACATCAAGGTGGACCGGGAGGAGCGCCCCGACGTCGACGCCGTCTACATGGAGGCCGTGCAGGCCGCCACCGGGCAGGGCGGCTGGCCGATGACGGTCTTCATGACGCCGGACGCCGAGCCGTTCTACTTCGGGACGTACTTCCCGCCCGAGCCGCGGCACGGGATGCCCTCCTTCATGCAGGTCCTCGAAGGCGTGCGGACCGCGTGGGTGGGGCGGCCCGAGGAGGTCGCCGAGGTGGCGCAGCGGATCGTACGGGAGCTGGCCGGGCGGCAGTTGGACTACGGGAAGGCCGGCACGCCCGGCCCCGAGGAGCTCGCGCAGGCGCTGCTCGCGCTGACGCGGGAGTACGACGCCACGCGCGGCGGATTCGGCGGGGCTCCGAAGTTCCCGCCGTCCATGGTGCTGGAGTTCCTGCTGCGCCACCATGCCCGGACCGGGTCCGAGGGGGCGCTGCAGATGGCCGCCGACACGTGCGAGGCCATGGCCCGGGGCGGGATCTACGACCAGCTCGGCGGCGGGTTCGCCCGGTACTCCGTGGACCGGGAGTGGGTCGTGCCGCACTTCGAGAAGATGCTGTACGACAACGCGCTGCTCTGCCGCGTCTACGCCCACCTGTGGCGGGCCACCGGCTCCGGCCTCGCGCGCCGCGTCGCGCTGGAGACCGCCGACTTCATGGTCCGGGAGCTGCGCACGGACCAGGGCGGATACGCCTCCGCGCTCGACGCCGACAGCGAGGACCCGGCCAGCGGCAGGCACGTGGAAGGGGCGTACTACGCCTGGACCCCCGCCGAGCTGCGCGAGGTACTCGGGGAGGACGACGGGGAGCTGGCCGCCGGGTACTTCGCGGTGACCGAGGAGGGCACCTTCGAGCACGGGAAGTCCGTACTGCAGCTGCCGCAGGACGGTCCGGGGGCCGACGCCGAGCGGATCGCGTCGATCCGGGCACGGCTGTTCGCGGCGCGCCAGACGCGGCCCGCGCCCGGGCGGGACGACAAGGTCGTGGCCGCGTGGAACGGGCTCGCGATCGCCGCCCTCGCCGAGTGCGGGGCGTTCTTCGAGCGGCCGGACCTGATCGAGCGGGCCACCGAGGCGGCCGACCTGCTGGTGCGCGTGCACATGGACGGCCGGGCCCGGCTGGCGCGGACCAGCAAGGACGGTCACGCGGGTGCGAACGCGGGCGTGCTGGAGGACTACGGCGACGTGGCCGAAGGGTTCCTCGCGCTGGCGTCGGTCACCGGGGAGGGGGTCTGGCTGGAGTTCGCCGGATTCCTCGTCGACCTGGTGCTGGACCGGTTCACCGCCGAGGACGGCTCGCTGTACGACACCGCGCACGACGCGGAGAAGCTGATCCGCCGGCCGCAGGACCCCACCGACACGGCCGCGCCGTCCGGCTGGACCGCGGCCGCCGGAGCCCTGCTCTCGTACGCCGCGCACACCGGCTCGCAGGCCCACCGCACGGCGGCCGAGCGGGCGCTCGGGGTGGTGCACGCCCTCGGGCCGCGCGCCCCGCGCTTCATCGGGCACGGGCTTTCGGTGGCCGAGGCCCTGCTGGACGGGCCGCGCGAGGTGGCGGTCGTCGGGCACCCGGACGATCCGGCGCGGGCGGCGCTGCACCGGACGGCGTTGCTGGGGACGGCTCCCGGGGCGGTCGTGGCGACCGGCCTGCCGCTCGCGGCGGACGGCAGCGGCGGGGAGTTCCCCCTCCTGGCCGAGCGCACACTCGTGCACGACCTTCCGACGGCGTATGTGTGTCGACATTTCGTCTGCGCGCGGCCTACGACGGATCCGGTCGAGTTGGCGGAGCAGTTGGGTACGTTTCGTCCCTGAAGTGGCCGGAGTACCGTCAATTCCGGTTACTCGCATATCAGTTCAGAAACCCGTTTTTTATCTACACAGCGCCTGAGTGTCATGTTCACTATCTAGTCTCAGGTCGTTCGAGAGACACCGTTTCGGAGAGACACCGGGATGGCGCACCGGGGGGGTGCGCGCAAGGGGGAAGCGGAGGCGGCGGGCCGGGGGGCCCGCCGTGAGCCTCCGGGGGGTTTGACGATCGCCGCCGGGGGTTGCGGCATGTCTGTGGGGGACAATTTGTACACCTCTGTGTTCATTTCTGTCATTTCGCTGGCACTTTTCGGGATTGCCGCCTTCACGCTCTGGTGGCAGATGCACGCCTGGCGGACGCCGGAAGTGCTCGCGTCCACCCGCTTCGACCGGCCCGACGGCGGCAGCCGGCTGGCGTTCTCGCTCCTGCTGCCCGCCCGCCACGAGCAGGCGGTGCTGGAGCACACCATCGACCGGCTCCTGGAGTCGAGCCACACCGACTACGAGATCATCGTGATCGTCGGGCACGACGACCCCGAGACCGCCGCCGTCGCCGAACGCGCCGCCGCGAAGGAACCGGCCCGGGTCAGGGTCGTCGTCGACCACCACGAGGCCAAGAACAAACCGAAGGCCCTCAACACCGCCCTCCCGTCCTGCCGGGGCGACATCGTCGGGGTCTTCGACGCCGAGGACCAGGTCCATCCCGAGCTGCTCGCCCACGTCGACCACGCCTTCCGCTCCACCGGAGCCGACGTGGTCCAGGGCGGGGTCCAGCTCATCAACTTCCACTCCAGCTGGTACAGCCTGCGCAACTGCCTGGAGTACTTCTTCTGGTTCCGCTCCCGGCTGCACCTGCACGCCGAGAAGGGCTTCATCCCCCTGGGCGGCAACACGGTCTTCGTACGCACCGAGGTGCTCCGCGAGGCCGGCGGCTGGGACCAGGACTGCCTCGCCGAGGACTGCGACCTCGGGGTGCGGCTCTCTTCGGTCGGCAAGAAGGTGGTCGTCGCGTACGACTCCGACATGGTCACCCGGGAGGAGACGCCCGGCTCCCTGGTCAGCCTGCTCAAGCAGCGCACCCGCTGGAACCAGGGCTTCCTCCAGGTGTACCGCAAGAAGGACTGGCAGCAGCTGCCCGGCCGCGGGCAGCGCTGGCTCGCCCGCTACACGCTGATGACCCCGTTCATGCAGGCCGCCTCCGGGGTGATCATCCCGGTCAACTTCGCCGTCGCGGTCTTCCTCGACGTGCCGGTCGGCATCGCGATCATCACCTTCCTCCCCATGATCACGGCGATGGTGACGTTCGTCTTCGAGATCGTCGGCCTGCACGACTTCGGCCGCCAGTACGGACTGCGCGTCCGCTTCGTGCACTACGTCAAGCTCGTCGTCGGCGGCCCGTTCTACCAGGTGATGCTCGCGGGCGCGGCGATCCGTGCGGTCTGGCGCGAGCAGCGCGGCCGCAACGAGTGGGAACTGACCAGCCACACCGGCGCGCACCTGACCGGCGCGCCGGCCACCGCGATCCGAGAGGACAGCCACCGGTGACCGCGACCCTGCCCACGGCCACTGATCCCCAGCCCGGCGGCGCCCCGACCGCCACCGCGACGGCGACCGCCACCGCGACCGCGACTGCGACCGCGACCCCGACTGCCACCGCCACGGCGACCGCCACCGCTTCCCGCGTCGCCGCCCCGCCCACCGGTACCGGCGCCCGCCCGTCCGCGCTGCCCGTCCGGCCGCACGTGCGCTTCCGCTCCTCCCGCCCGGACCTGCTGCTGTGCGGGGCCCTGCTGCTCGTGATCCTCCTCGTGCAGGGCTGGAACATCACCGCCTTCCCGACCCTGAGCGACGACGAGGGGACCTACCTCGCCCAGGCGTGGGCGGTCCAGCAGGGCGACGGCCTCGCCCACTACACGTACTGGTACGACCACCCGCCGCTCGGCTGGATACAGATCGCCGGGCTCACCTGGCTGCCCTCGCTCTTCGTCCCCGACTCCATGACCGTCGCGTCGATGCGGTTCTCGATGCTGGCCGTCTCGGCCGCCAGCTCGGTGCTGATCTACGTCCTCGCGCGCCGGCTGTGGCTGCCGCGCTGGGCGGCCGGTCTGGCGATGGCCCTCTTCGGGCTCTCCCCGCTCTCGGTCGTGCTCCAGCGGGAGATCTTCCTCGACAACCTCGCGGTGATGTGGATCCTGCTGGCCTTCTGCCTCGCCGCGTCCCCCAGCCGCCACCTGTGGCACCACTTCGGGTCCGGGCTCGCGGCCGCCACCGCCGTCCTGACCAAGGAGACGATGCTGGTGGTGCTGCCGGCACTGCTGGTGACGATGTGGCGCCACAGCCACCGCGACACCCGCAAGTTCGCCGTGACCGGAGCCATCACCGCCTGCACCCTGATCGGCTTCTCCTACCCGCTGTTCGCGCTGCTCAACGGCGAGCTGCTGCCCGGCTCCGGGCACGTGTCCCTGATCGACGGGATCACCTACCAGATGGGCCGCGAGGGATCCGGCTTCATCCTCGACCCCGGGTCCGGCTCGAACGGCGTCCTGCGGTCCTGGCTGTACTACGACACCGTCCTGCCGCTCGGCGGCCTGGCCGGCGCCGTCCTGCTGCTGGCCACCCTGCGCTGGTCGGTCACCGCCCGCGCGCTCGCCGGACCCGCGCTCGCCGCGGTCATCCTCGCCCTCGTCGCGATGCGGCCCTCCGGCTACCTCCCGGCGATGTACGTGATCCAGGCGGTGCCGTTCCTCGCCCTGGTGCTGGCCGGGGGCGCGGCCAGCGTCACCCACGCCGTGCTGCGCCGCCGCCGCTCGCCGGGGGAGCGCAGGCAACTGGTGTACGCGCGCTGGGCGCTGATCGGCGTACTGGCCGCGGCGGCCTGCGTGTACGTACTGCCGCGCTGGTACGACGGCAACCGCACGGCGCTCACGGTCGACGCGAACGGCCCGTACCGGCAGGCCGCGGCCTGGCTCGGCAGCGGGGTCGAGGATCCGGCACGCACCCGGGTGCTGCTCGACGACGCGCTGTGGCTGGACGCGGTGCACCACGGGTTCGAACCGGGGCTCGGCGCGATCTGGTTCTACAAGGCGGACCTCGACCCGGCCGTCACCAAGACCCTGCCGCGCGGGTGGCGGGACATCGACTACGTCGTCTCCTCGCCCACGGTCCGCCGTGACGCGGTGGACCTGCCCAACGTGAAGGCCGCGCTGGAGCATTCGACGGTGGTCGCCGTCTTCGGCTCGGGCGAGGACCGCATCGAGATCCGCCGCACCGACCGCCAGAGTGGGAGCTGAGCCGCCATGAGCGAGGACCTGTGGTCCCTCCCTGCCCCGATCGATCCAGATCTCACCCTTCCGCAGGCGGTGACGGGCAGCGTCACCCTGATCATCCCGACCTTCAACGAGGCGGGGAACATCGCGGAGCTGCTGCGCCGGCTCGGTGACGCACTGCCCGACCCCGAGCAGCTGCGCTGCGAGGTGCTGTTCGTGGACGACTCCACCGACGACACCCCTGCCGTCATCGAGAAGGCCGCCGCCGACCACCCCTTCCCGGTGTCCGTCCTGCACCGGGAGGTCGCCGAGGGCGGGCTCGGCGGCGCCGTCGTCGAAGGGATGAAGCGGACGGACACCGACTGGATCGTCGTCATGGACGCCGACCTCCAGCACCCGCCCCACCTGGTACCCGAACTCGTCGGCGCGGGCATGCGCACCGGCGCCGAACTCGTCGTCGCCTCCCGCTACATCAGCGGCGGCAGCCGGGCCGGACTCGCCGGCGGCTACCGCATCGCCGTGTCCCGCGGCGCGACCTGGCTCACCAAGGGGCTCTTCCCGCGCGCCCTGCGCGGCATCAGCGACCCCATGAGCGGCTTCTTCGCGATGCGCCGCTCGGCGGTCACCGCGCCCAAGGCGGCCGACGCCCTCCAACCGCTCGGCTACAAGATCCTGCTGGAACTGGCGGTGCGCTGCCGGCCCGCGAAGGTCACCGAGGTGCCCTTCGTCTTCCAGGACCGCTACTCCGGCGCATCGAAGTCCACCGCCCGCGAGGGCATGCGCTTCCTGGCGCACCTGGTCTCGCTGCGCTCAGCGACCCCGCTGGCCAGGATGATCGGCTTCGGCCTGATCGGCCTCTCCGGCTTCGTACCGAACCTGGCCGCGCTCTGGCTGCTGACGCGGGCCGGGATGCACTACCTCCCGGCCGAGATCGTCGCCAACCAGGCCGGCGTCCTGTGGAACTTCCTCCTCATCGAGACCCTGCTCTTCCGCGACCGCCGCCGCCACCGCCACTGGGCGGACCGCATCGGCCGCTTCGCACTGCTCGCCAACGCCGATCTGCTGCTGCGGATCCCGCTCATCGCGGTGCTCGTCGCCCAGCTCGGCATGGACGTGCTCCCCGCCACCGCCCTCGCGCTGGTCACCACCTTCGTCCTGCGCTTCGCGGCGACCGAGGCGCTCGTCTACCTGCCGCGCACCGCGCGCACGGCAGGGCGTCACCCCAGGAGCTGAGCCGCACAGAAGGGAACCTTTCCATGCGTCTGAAGATCCGGCGGAGGGCCGGGCGGCGTGCCGCCCTGCTGGCCGTCGGGGCGCTGACCGCCGGCCTGCTGCTCACCGCACCGCAGCAGGCCACGGCCGGACCGCCCAATCTGCTCTCCAATCCCGGTTTCGAGACCGCCGGCGCCCCCGGCGCCGACATGCCGTCCTGCTGGTCCAAATCCGGCTGGGGCGACAACGACTTCGCCTTCACCACCGTCCCCGACGCGCACAGCGGCACCAAGGCGATGCAGGTCTCCCTCACCCGCCGGGTGGACGGCGACCGCAAGGCACTGGTCACCGAGAGCGCCACCTGCGCGCCGACCGTGGCGCCCGGCAAGCAGTACGACCTGTCCGCCTGGTACAAGTCGAACACCCCGGACGTCTCGGTGACGGTGTTCCGGCGGGAGGCCGCGACCGGGGCCTGGCACTACTGGACCGACCTGCAGAATCCGCCGGTCAGCGCGGGATGGGCGCGCACGGAGGTCCGTACGCCCGCCGTCCCGCCCGGCACCGACAAGATCGCGTGGGGGCTGTCGGTGTACGGGGTGGGCACCCTCACCACCGACGACTACGCGGTGGAGGAAGTGGGCGCGGTGCCGCCGCAGCCGACCTGTTCGGGCACGGCGGAGCAGTGCGCCAAGGGCAAGTGGGAGGTGATCCCGGCCAAGAACCCGGTGCGCTCGATGCACGCGGTGGTCCTGAAGAACGGCAAGGTGCTGCTGATCGCGGGCTCGGGCAACGACATCGCCCAGTTCAACGCGGGCACCTTCACCTCGGCCGTCTACGACCCGGCGAACGGATCGTTCAAGACCATCCCGACCCCCGTCGACATGTTCTGCTCGGGCCACGTGCAGCTGTCGGACGGCCGGGTGCTGGTGATGAGCGGCAACAAGGGGTACCCGTCGGCCGACGGCACGATCGGCTACCAGGGGCTGAAGGACTCGTACACCTTCGACCCGGCGACCGAGAAGTACACGAAGACCAACGACATGAACGGCGGGCACTGGTACCCGTCGGCGACGATCCTCGGCAACGGTGATGTCATCTCCTTCGGCGGTCTGAAGGAGGACTCGACGGGCAACGTGACCGCGGAGAAGTTCTCGGCGGCGCAGAACAAGTGGCTGCCGATGAACGAGGTCAACCAGACCTGGTCGTACTGGGGCCTGTACCCGTCGATGATCCTCATGCAGGACGGGCGGCTCTTCTACTCGGGCAGCCACACCTTCGGCAACGGCACCCCGGGCACGGGCGCGTCGATCTACGACTACGACGCCAACACCATCACCGACGTGCCGGGCCTGCGCAACAAGGACCAGCGCGACGAGTCGGCGAGCGTGCTGCTGCCCCCGGCGCAGGACCAGCGGGTCCTGACCATCGGCGGCGGCAACAACGAGACCAACCCGGCGGCGAACCGGATCACCGACATCATCGACCTGAAGAAGCCGAGCCCGGCCTACACGGCCGGCCCGGACATTCCGCTGGGCCTGGTGGACACCGGCGCCGGCAAGCGGCCCCAGACCGGGGCCGAGGGCAAGATGTACGTGTCCGCCGTGCTGCTGCCCGACGGCAAGGTGCTGGAGACCGGCGGCGCCCTGCACGACCGAGCCGACCCCGTCTTCGAGGCCTCGTTCTTCGACCCCGCCACCAACACCTACCAGGCGGGCCTGGCCACCGACCCGATCCCCCGGACCTACCACTCGGCGTCGTTCCTGATGCCCGACGGCCGGGTCATGTCGGTGGGCGACAACCCGGGCAACGGCACCTACAACCACAACGTGTCGATCTACACCCCGCCCTACCTGTTCAAGGGGGCGCGCCCGCAGATCACCTCGGTGATCGACACGCAGTGGGTGTACGGGGACACGCAGCGGATCACGGTCAACCGGCCGATCGCCAAGGCGGAGCTGATCCGTCCGGCGGCGGTCACGCACTCCTCGGACCCGAACCAGCGGTTCGTGGACCTGCCGATGACCGTGGACGGGAACAACATCGACCTGAACGTGACCAGCAACCCCAACCTGGCGCCGCCCGGCTGGTACATGCTCTTCGCCGTCGACGCGAACGGCATCCCGTCGATCGCGACCTGGGTGCACCTGGGCGGACCGTCGGCGCTGGCGGCGACGGCGGAGCGGCCCTCCGCGCACGAGCACACCTTCGCCGGCGAACTGGCGCCGCCGAAGGCGAACCCGTCCCAGCGGGACTCCGTACCCGTGGCCCCGACCGTGGCCGGCTGCGACCGGCACTACGGGACGGCCAGTGTGTGCGTCCCGACCCGCTTCCCGGCAGAGGTGAAGGAGACGACGAAGGCCCGCTGCGACTGGCTGGCCGCCCACCAGTACCCCCAGCGCATGAAGGTCAACGGCAGCGACCCGCTGCGCCTGGACCAGGACAAGGACGGCTACACCTGCTGACGGCGGGTGGAGCGGCGGGGCCCGGCCGCGAAGTGCGGCCGGGCCCCGCCCGGTTGCCGCCCCGGGCGGCACGCGGCGCCGCCGTGCGCCGTCAGTGCGAGTACGCCGCGAGGGAGATGCCCACGTAGTGGGCGACGAACGCCGCGAGGGTCAGGGAGTGGAAGACCTCGTGGAAGCCGAAGAAGCGGGGGGAGGGGTTGGGGCGCTTCATGCCGTAGATGACCCCGCCCGCGCTGTAGAGCAGCCCGCCGACGATCACCAGGACCAGCACGGCGATGCCGCCGGTGCGCATGAAGTCGGGCAGGAAGAAGACGGCGGCCCAGCCCATGGCGATGTAGCAGGGGGTGTACAGCCAGCGCGGGGCGCCGACCCAGAAGACGCGGAAGGCGATGCCGGCCGCGGCCGCGAGCCACACCGCCCACAGCAGCGTGCGCCCGGTGGAGGGCGGGAGCAGCAGGACCGTCAGCGGGGTGTACGTGCCCGCGATGATCAGGAAGATGTTGGCGTGGTCGAGCCGCCGGAGGATGGCCTCGCCCCTGGGGCCCCAGGTGCCGCGGTGGTAGACCGCGCTGACACCGAACAGCAGGCAGGCCGTGAGGATGTAGACCCCGCAGGCCACGCGGGCCCGGGTCGAGTCGGTGAAGGCCATGAGCACGAGGCCCGCGACCACCACGGCGGGGAACATTCCGAGGTGCAGCCAGCCGCGCATCAGCGGCTTGTCCTCCGGAGCGGCCGGGACGGCGGCCGGGATGGCGGCCGGGATGGCGGCCGGGACGGCGGCGTCAGAAGTCATGGCCACATGCTACCTACGGGTCCGTAGGTTTCCGTTAGTCCTCTTTACGGAAGATTGACGGACGTGGCGATGCTCACGTGAGAGGCCCCCTGGACATATGCGCACATGCACCGGATGATCAGATGAGTGCGGTCGACACCGGATGAGCGGAGCGCGAAGCGTCCGGGTCGCAGCCCCCACGGGGCCTACACCAAACAACCCCTCAACAAGGAGCAATCGTGGCGCGCGACAACGCGGCTCCCACCATCCCGACGACTCACCAGGAGCTGATCTCCTGGGTGGACGAGATCGCAGCCCTCACCCAGCCGGACCGCGTCGTCTGGTGCGACGGCTCCGAGGGCGAGTACGAGCGCCTGTGCGAGGAGCTCGTCGCCAAGGGAACGTTCAAGAAGCTCGACGAGACGAAGCGCCCGAACTCGTACTACGCCGCCTCCGACCCCTCCGACGTCGCGCGCGTCGAAGACCGGACCTTCATCTGCTCCGAGAAGGAGGAGGACGCGGGCCCGACCAACCACTGGAAGGCCCCCGCGGAGATGAAGAACATCTTCGCCGGCGAGAACGGCATCTTCCGCGGCTCCATGAAGGGCCGGACGATGTACGTCGTCCCCTTCTGCATGGGCCCCCTCGGCTCCGAGCTCTCCGCGATCGGCGTCGAGATCACCGACTCCGCCTACGTCGCCGTCGCGATGCGCACCATGACCCGCATGGGCAAGGCCGTCCTGGACGAGCTCGGCTCCGACGGCTTCTTCGTGAAGGCCGTCCACACCCTCGGCGCCCCCCTGGAAGAGGGCCAGGCGGACGTGCCGTGGCCGTGCAACACCACCAAGTACATCTCGCACTTCCCCGAGACCCGCGAGATCTGGTCCTACGGATCCGGCTACGGCGGCAACGCCCTGCTCGGCAAGAAGTGCTACGCCCTGCGCATCGCGTCCGTCATGGCCCGCGACGAGGGCTGGCTCGCCGAGCACATGCTGATCCTCAAGCTCACCCCGCCGCAGGGCGAGTCGAAGTACATCGCCGCCGCCTTCCCGAGCGCCTGCGGCAAGACGAACCTGGCCATGCTGGAGCCCACGATCCCCGGCTGGACGGTCGAGACCGTCGGCGACGACATCGCCTGGATGCGCTTCGGCGAGGACGGCCGCCTGTACGCGATCAACCCCGAGGCCGGCTTCTTCGGCGTCGCACCCGGCACCGGCGAGCACACCAACGCCAACGCCATGAAGACGATGTACGCGAACACCGTCTTCACCAACGTCGCGCTCACCCCCGACGGCTCCGACGTCTGGTGGGAGGGCATGACCGAAGAGGCCCCCGCCCACCTCATCGACTGGAAGGGCAACGACTGGACTCCGGACTCGGAGACCCCCGCCGCCCACCCCAACGCCCGCTTCGCCGTCCCGGCCTCCCAGTGCCCGACGATCGCCCCCGAGTGGGAGGACCCCAAGGGCGTCCCGATCTCCGCGATCCTCTTCGGCGGCCGCCGCGCCTCCGCCGTGCCGCTGGTCACCGAGTCCTTCGACTGGAACCACGGCGTCTTCATCGGCTCGAACATCGCCTCCGAGAAGACCGCCGCCGCCGAGGGCAAGGTCGGCGAGCTGCGCCGCGACCCGTTCGCCATGCTGCCGTTCTGCGGCTACAACATGGGCGACTACATGGCCCACTGGGTCAAGGTCGCGGCCGACAAGGACCAGTCCAAGCTCCCGAAGATCTACTACGTGAACTGGTTCCGCAAGAACGACGCGGGCAAGTTCGTGTGGCCCGGCTTCGGCGAGAACAGCCGCGTCCTGAAGTGGATCGTCGGCCGCCTCGACGGCACCGCCGAGGGCGTCGAGACCCCCATCGGCATCCTGCCGACCAAGGACTCCCTCGACCTCGAGGGCCTGGACCTCCCGGCCGAGGACCTCGACTTCCTCCTCACCGTCGACAAGGAGGTCTGGCGCGAGGAGGCCGCCCTGGTCCCCGAGCACCTGAACACCTACGGCGACCACACTCCCAAGGAGCTGTGGGACGAGTACCACGCGCTCGTCAAGCGCCTGGGCTGAGCCAGGACACGCCCTGAAGAAGGGCCTATGAACGTGGGAGCCCCCGACCAAGCGGCGTCCCACCGCTGTGGGAGCCCCCGACCAAGCGGTTCCCACCGCAGCACGTGACCCGTCAGGTCAGGAGCGTCCGCGCTCCTCCAGATAGGTCGTGTGCGTCTGCTGACGGCGGGCCTCTGCTTCACGGAGGCCCGCCGTCACGCGTTCCGCCTCGTCGTACAGGACCGTCAGCTGCCGCTCCAGGTGCCGCTCCGGCGACTCGCCCCCCGGCGTCAGCCGCGTCCACCAGCGCGTCCGGTTGTAGGTGTCCACGCACTCCGGCACATCCAGCCGGATCGCCCGGGACAGCGCGTGCACCGCCTCCGGATCGGCGGCCAGGGCACCGGCCACCCAGCCCGGATCGAGCAGGGCCGCGTACAGCTCCACCAGCTCCGCCAGCTTGCCGCCCGCCGCCGGCGGCAAGTCCACCTCGGCCAGGTACGCGCGCAGCCGCCCGAAGTCCCCCCGTACGACGCCCAACTGCTCGACGGCATCCGGACAATGCGGCGGATCCACCCGCTCCGGCGGGGCGATCAGCGCGCCCGCGCCGTACAGCCCGGCCACCACCACCGGCCAGTACGAGCCCCCGACCCCCGCGAAGCCCAGGCCCAGCCCGGCCACCCCGCACGCGGAGCCTGCCAGGTTCTTCCTCGACTCCACATAGCGCACAAGACGCGCGCCGAGCGCTCTACTGGTAGCCACGGATCTCCTCGAAGGCTCCGTTCAGCGAACCGTTCCCGCCGGTGGCGTCGAAGAGCCGCCCGCCGGTCAGCTCGGTGATGTGGGTGAGCTCCTTGCGGTCCGAATCCCCGAACAGCACCGCGAACACCGGCGTGTGCCTGCGCCCCTCGGGCAGCGCGGCGTAGAACGCATCGAAGTGCTGCGCCCCGACGCCCTCCGTGTTCTCGCCGTCCGTCATCAGCACGATCGAGGTGAACGCGTCCCCGCCGCCCTTGCCGAGCTGCTCGTACGCCGCCTCCAGACTGCTGTAGATCGCCGTACCCCCCTCCGGCTCCAGCGACGTCACGTCACCCCGGATCGCGTCCAGGGCCGGCCCCGGATTGCCGGGCTCCACGACGTGCGTCCGCACCTTCTTCACCTTGGACCCGAACGGCAGCAGCGTCACCTCCTCACGGTCCCGGAACCGCTGACCCGTCCCCGAACTCCCGGTACCCGTCAGCTCCGTGAGCGCCGCCTTCAGCCGCCCGATGCGGTTCCCCTCGGTCATCGACCCCGAGGTGTCCAGCACGTACACCGTCCGCGACGGCCGGCGCAGCTCGTTCTCGTACGAGGCCAGCAGCCCGTCGGCGACCGCCAGCGAACCGGGGAACGGCAGCTCGCGCCGCTTGTCCGCCCCCAGCCCTGCGGCCGGCGCCACCCCGGCCGCGACCGGCCGGCGGAAGGTCTTCTCCGTGATCGCCTGCTGCGCCTGCGCGCCGCGCAGGTACTCCGTCAGCGCCCGGCCCGACTCGCGGGCCCCGGCCGGCGCCGAGGTCAGCAGGGTCAGCGGGTAGTGCGCGGTGACCACGCCGTCGCGCGGCCGGATCACCGTCAGCGGGGACTTCCCGTCCCGGTTCGCCGACAGCAGCACCGACTCGTAATTCACCAGCGCGTCCACGTCCGTGCGCTGGGCGTAGGCGGTGGCCAGCCAGCCGGAGGAACCCGAGGTCAGCCGCTGCCCGGCGAAAAACTCCTTCAACCGCGGCCCGGCAGCCTTCACGTCCGCGCCGGTCAGCGCCGCCTGCGCCCCCGACAGGCCGGAAGCCACCGAAACCAGCGCGGAGAAACCGGAGTTGGAACGCACCGGGTCGGTCATGCCGTAACTGAGCCTGCCGCCCGCGACGGCCTCGTGCACCGCCGGCCAGGTAACCTCCTCGGGCTTCCAGCCGAGCCGGGCCAGCGCCTCCGGCCGCACGCCGAGCGCGACGGGCGAGGACATCACCGGGGTCTCGTTGGCGAGCTTCCCGGCCGCCTCGGGACGCAGCCGCAGATAGTCGTTGGAGGACAGCCAGATCGCGTCGTACTTCCCGTCGGCCTGCCCCGACGCGACCTGCTCGGCGGCATCGAGCGTGCCCGACCAGGTCAGCTCCACGGCGACCCCCGTGGCCTTCTCGGCCTGCTCCAGCACCGGCTGCATGTCCGCCAGCTCACTGGAGGCCAACACCCGCAGGGTGCCCTCCTCGTACGCGGACGGGTGGGGACTGTCCGGTGCGCCGGCGGTACAGGCGGTGGCAGCGACGAGCGCGGCGAGTACGAGAATCCAGCCCCGCCTGGGGGCCCCTCCCAGCGGTCGCTGGAGGAGTTTGAGGCGCGGGGTCTGGGGCGGAGCCCCAGGAAACGGAGAAAGGGCGGGGCGGAGAGCAGCTCCGCGCAGCGGCCGCCTCACTGGGCACCACCCTCCAGCGCCCCGACACTCCGCGTCCGCGCAAGATACGCCGACGCCGTCCGGAGCTCCCCCGTCAACGACTCCACGGTCGCGGCCATGTTCTCGGTGGCCTGCACCTTGAACGTGTCGATCGCGTCGAGCGTCCGGTAGATCTGCGCGAACGCCGTCCGCAGGGTCTCCGCCCCCACCGCCGGATCGGCCGCGATCCGCTGGATCTCGCCGCTCTGCGTGGCCAGCATCTCCGCGTTGCCCCGGATCAGGTCCTCCGTGGTGCTGCGCAGGGTGTTGACCTGCTCGACGACCTTGCGCTGGCTGTCGAGGGCCGAGGCCAGCATCACCGCGATCCGCAGTGCGGAGACGGTGGTGGTCGCGGCCCGGTCGACGCCCTTGATCAGCTCGTCGTTGGTGCGCCGGACCACGTCCATGGCCAGGTACCCCTGGGCGCACACGGCCAGCTGGGTCAGCAGGTCCTGGTGCTTCTGCCGGACCGGGAACAGCAGGTCCGCGCGCAGCGCGTCCGCCGCCTGCGGATCGGAGCGCTCGGCCTCGGCGATCCGCTGCCCGACGGCGCAGTCCAGGGCCTCGGTGAGGACCGCGCACTCCTGGAGCTTGCCCATGGTCTCCCACAGGCGGGCCCGCTCCGTGTGCAGGGCCGCGTTGTCGCGGCGCAGCTCGTCCTGCCCGCTGCGCAGCGCGCCCACGATCCGGTTCAAGGTCGCCTGCGAGGAGGCGTACTTCGCCACGTGGTCGCGGAACCTGTTGCCGCCCGGGAGCTTCGAGATCAGCTTGCCGAAGCCCTTGGCGGGCGTGTCCCGCGGGTCGAGGTCCTCGACCGTGCGGCGCAGTTCGACGAGGGAGCCGGCCACCCGGGCCTGGGCCTCGCCGCCGCCGTCGGAGCCGAGGGCGCGCACGGCCTGGTCCAGCATCCGGTTGGACTGCTGGGCGGCGGAGCGGATGTCGGCGGCGCCGAGCCCGGCGATCTCGCCGATGCGCTGCGCGAACTCGGGGGAGCGGGCGTCGATCCCGGCGAGCGAGCCGACGTACTCCCCGGCCCGGCGCGCCATTTCCTCGCGGACGCCCTCCTGGAGCGGTACCAGTCCGGAGGCCTGTTCCTTGCGGACGGGGGCGACCGGCTCGGGCGCGGTGAGGACGAGCGGGGAGTCGTTTCCGCCGGCGGTCGGTGGCGGTGGCGGTGTCGGTGTCGGTGTCGGTGTCACGGTGTGTCCCCCTGGCCCTTGGCGCGGGCTGCCAGCGCCATCAGGATCTTGACGGTGGGTGTGCCGACCTGGCGGATGCCGGTCAGCGCGGGGTTGAGGTAGCCGGCGTGCGGGGCGGTCGCGGCGGTGAACTCGGGCACGCCGTCCTGCGGGCGGAACCCGTGGCGCAGGGCCAGCTCGCGCAGCGTGGGGTCCGTCGCGAGGAGCGTGCCGAGTTCGGCCGCCTGGTCGCCGAGCGGGACGAAGGTGTGCGCCGTGTTGACGGTGGTGTCCGGGTAGAGGACCACCATGTCGCCCGGATCCTGGTTCTGTAGCAGGAGGGCCGCCACCTGGGACTCGTACACCAGGATGAGCGGTTCGCCGCTGCCGCTGATGAAGGCCCGGAACGGGTCGTCGGTGCTCGGTTCCAAAGCGCCCTGTACGGAGATCAGCTTGCGCATCAGGGGCGCGGTACGGGCGACTCCGGCGTCGTCGGAGACGATCGTGCCGCCGTTCGCCACGTGGGAGGCGGCGGCGAGGAAGAGGGCGCCGGAATTCGAGGTGGACGGGTCGGTGGTCTTGATGAACACCGTGCCGGTCAGCTCGGCGTGGGCGGAGGCGCCCGGCAGCTGCTGCCAGGTGCGGTCCTCGCCGGCGGCCTTGAGGAAGGGGCCCATCAGGAGGGTCCCCGCGTTCTTGCCGGTCGTCTTCGCGAGGCCGTTGTCGGCCAGGACCTTGGCGGCGTTGGCGCGGGCGATGACGACGAGCGGGGAGTAGAAGGGCTTGGTCTGCTGGGCGCCCTTGACCCCGGCGGCGGCCTCGACCTCCTTGGCGGGCTCGCTGCTGCCGGGGAAGGCGAAGTCGAACTCCTTGAGGGCGAGCTGGTCCATCGCCCAGGAGCCCGAGGTCTCCGCCTTCACGGTGTAGCCCTTGGCGGCAAGGGCCTTGACGACGTCCGGATCACGGAAGAATTCGGACTTCTCCGAGCCGATGACGCCACGCACGGTCTTCGTTGCCGGCGTTTCCGGGTCCTGCCCGTTGACGAGGGCGACAGCTACGACGCCGCCGATCAGCAGGAGGCCCAGGACGATTCCCAGGATGCGTCTCACGAGTGCAGCGTGCTCGCGGAAACCCACATTCCGCGAGGAGTTGAGTGAACGTCAGGTGTCCAGGCGGTCCCACTTCGAAATGCTGTGTGAACCCGTGGATGCTGGTGGGAGGGGCCGCAGACCGGGAGGATCTGGTCATGGGCGTGAGCACGAGCGCGTTGAAGTGGCAGGGCTGGCTGGTCGGCCTGGTGACGCTGGCCGGACTGCTGGTGTTCGCCCCGCTGGGGCTGTACGTGTGGGCCAGCGGCGGCCCGTCGCCCGGCGAGGCGGTGGAGGTACGGGTGGAGCCGCAGGCGCGGGTCACCGCGTGCCGGGTCGATCCGGCCAGCCGGCGGGTGGTGGCCGCGGTGGAGCTGACGGGCCGCGGCTCCTACGTCGTCACGGTGGAGTTCCGCGACCAGGAGCACCCGGGTCCCGGTACGCGGGCCGCGCAGGCCCTGGTCAAGATCCCGGGCGTGCTCCCGGGGGCCACGGAACGCGCCGAGGCGGTCGGCCCGGTCTGGCCGGTGGCCACCGTCCCGTGGTGCGGGGTCGCCGCCGCGGTCGCGGCGGACGAGCTGGAGCCGTGAGTTCCGCCGCCCGAGCCCCACAGGGTCATGATCATGGCAATCATGGCGCCCGGTCCGGAGCCTCCGCGGCCCCGGACCGGGGCCGTCAGAGGGCGCCGGCCAGGTCCTGGGACGTGAGGGCGGCGGCGTGCGCGTCCATGCGCTCGGCGGCGAGGATCGCCACGGTGGTGTCGGCGCGGGACGCGGCGACGAGGAGCGCACGGGCGGCGAGGTCGTGCGCACGCTGGTGCAGGGCCGTGCGGTCGGCGGCGTCGGCGTGGGCCTCGGACGCGCGGGCGGGCTGCGCCCCCCGCAGCCGCGCGACCTGCGCGGCGATGCGGTCGGCGGCCTCGTCGAGGCCGAGCTCGTCGGTGACGGCGAGCAGGGCCGCGAGATGCCCGGCGAGCTGGACGTCCAGGGCTTCGCTGCGGCTGCGGTGCGGGTAGTCGGCCGGGGCGGCGCCCATGCGGTGGACGACCGGCTTGGTGCGGCTCGGCTCGTACATGAGGAGGCCTCCTGCGTGGGTCAGGAGACCATCCTACATTGGAATCAATCTAAAGTTGAGCTGAATCCTGTCCGTACTCGAGTCGGATCGGGCACGGCCGCTACGGCTGGCCGTAGCCGTCCAGGAAGTTCCCGATCCGGGTCACCGCGTCCGCCAGGTCCTTCGCGTTCGGCAGCGTCACGATCCGGAAGTGGTCGGGCTCGGGCCAGTTGAAGCCCGTACCGTGCACCACCATGATCTTCTCGGCCCGCAGCAGGTCGAGGACCATCTGCCGGTCGTCCTTGATCTTGTAGACGGCGGGGTCGAGCTTCGGGAAGAGGTACAGCGCGCCCTTGGGCTTCACGCAGGTGATGCCGGGGATCTGCGTCAGCAGGTCGTAGGCCGTGTCGCGCTGCTCCAGCAGCCGCCCGCCGGGCAGCACCAGGTCGTTGATCGACTGCCGGCCGCCGAGGGCGGTGGCGACGGCGTGCTGCGAGGGCATGTTCGCGCACAGGCGCATGTTGGCCAGGATCGTCAGGCCCTCGATGTACGACGAGGCGTTCTTCTTGGGGCCGCAGACCGCCATCCAGCCGGACCGGTAGCCGGCGACGCGGTAGTTCTTGGACAGCCCGTTGAAGGTGAGGGTGAGCAGGTCCGGCGCGATGGCGGCGGTGTTGGTGTGCGTCGCCCCGTCGTACAGGATCCGGTCGTAGATCTCGTCCGAGCAGACGACCAGGTTGTGGCGGCGCGCGATGTCCGTGAGCCCCCGCAGCATCTCGTCGTCGTAGACGGCGCCGGTCGGATTGTTCGGGTTGATGATCACGATGGCGCGCGTGCGGTCGGTGACCTTGCGCTCGATGTCGGCGAGGTCCGGCATCCAGTCGGCCTGCTCGTCGCAGCGGTAGTGCACGGCCGTGCCGCCGGCGAGCGAGACGGAGGCGGTCCACAGCGGGTAGTCCGGCGCGGGGACGAGGACCTCGTCGCCGTCGTCGAGCAGCGCCTGCATCGACATCTGGATCAGCTCGGAGACCCCGTTGCCGAGGTAGATGTCCTCGACGTCCAGGTCGATGCCCTTGGTCTGGTAGTGCTGCATGACCGCGCGGCGCGCGGAGAGCAGCCCCTTCGCGTCCCCGTAACCGTGGGCGTTGCCCAGGTTGCGGAGCATGTCCTCAAGGATCTCCGGCGGGCAGTCGAAACCGAAGGCCGCGGGATTGCCGGTGTTGAGCTTGAGGATGCGATGACCTGCTGCTTCGAGCCGCATCGCCTCTTCGAGCACGGGGCCGCGGATCTCGTAGCAGACATTGGCGAGTTTCGTTGACTGGATCACCTGCATGACGGGAGCTTACGGGCCCGGGTGCGGGCGTGGCGCGCCATTTGGGCGGGAGCGGCGGCGAGGGATATGTCCCGTTTCGGGTAATGGTCGGGTGTCGATGCGGTCCACCCTTGGAATCGGGGGCCGGGGTCGCGTCCGGGCCTGCGGAATGGGTGGGGCGGGGGGTGGGCGGGGGGTGGGGATGTTGCGCTCGTCACGTGGGGGTGGGGGTGGGGGTGCGTGGAGCGGGTGCGGGCGCGTTGTTGGGGGGGGGGGTGAGTAGGTGGCTGAGTACGGGAGCTCATGCGGTGGGCTGGTGGCGGGGTGGAGGGTGGTGATCTGCAAAGGGCTACCGAAGGGCGCTGCGCGATGGAGTTGGTAGTCGGTGACATGGCGATCACCACGGTCGGCCTGGATGGCGACGACCGGGCGATCGAGTTCCTGGTCTCCGGACCGGCGGCCATGGGCCAGGGGTGCTTCGCGATCCACCGCGAGCACGGCCAAGGCTGGGAGACGGCCCGTCTCACCATCGACCCCCAGTCGGGCAGCGTTCCGGTGGCGGCGGTGGAGTGGGCGGTGGAGTTCGCCCGGGAGTACCTGTGAGGGGACGGGCGGGGCTTCGGGGAGCCTGATCCCCACCATCCTGGTCAGGGAGGGTTTGGGGGTTTCCCGTCAGTCCCACTGTCTCTCCGGGGCGGGACGGCCTGTCAAGGGCGCTCCTTCGTCGCGTCGCTGCGCGATGGCCTTCGGCCACCCTTGACAGGGCGGCCCGCCCCGGAGAGACAGTGGGACTGACAGATCGGAAG